>NZ_JBIWML010000048.1:0-61224 GCF_044766665.1 Kitasatospora sp. NPDC101801 | reverse complement strand
GCGAACACGACGTGACCGTCGAGACCAGCACCGACCGCATCACGGGCGACCTCACCAAGTGGATGGCCGCCCGCGCTTCCTAAAACACGGCCTAGCCGGTCGTGCCGTGCTCGGCCCCCCGGTCAGACCGCCGGGAAGTCGAAGCCGTACCCCTGGGCGGTCAGCCAGGGCAGCAACTGCCGTAGGGCGGCGACGGTCTGCGAGCGGTCGCCGCCCGCGTCGTGCAGCAGCACCACCCCACCCGGGCGCAGCTCGCGCTGGACGGTGCCGACGATGGCGGCGACGCCCGGGCGGCTCCAGTCGCGCGGGTCGACCGACCAGCCGAGCGGGCGCAGGCCGTTGGCCGCGGCGATCCGCTGGTTGTCTACGGTGAAGCCGCCGCCCGGGGCCCGGAACCACGGGATCCTGGTGCCCGCGCCGCCGGCCTTGAGGATCATCTCCTCGGCGGCGACTATCTCGTACTCCTGCCGCTGGTACGAGAGCGCGGCGAACGGCTGCGGGTGGCTCACGCTGTGGTCGCAGAGCCGGTGCCCCTCGGCCCTGATCCGCTGGACGACGGCGGGGTAGGCGGTGGCGTTCCGGCCGGTCAGGCAGAAGGTGGCCCGGACGCCGTACCGGGCGAGCAGGTCGAGCACCTGGCCGGTCGCCGGGCCGGGGCCGTCGTCGAAGGTGAGCGCCACGGTCCGTCCGCCGGAGGCGGTGCTGCGCACCACCGAGGTCGAAGTCCCGGGTGGCGCAGGCGGGTTGGGGGTGGCCGGGGCGGGCGGCGCGGGCTTGGACGGGCTGGGCCTGCTGGTCGGCGGCGCCGGGCGGGGCGGCTCGCTGCTCGCCGACGGGCTGGTGGCGGGCAGCGGCGGCAGCGACGGCGAGGGTGACGACGGCGGGGTCGGCGGCGCGGTCGGAGTCGCCGAGGCGGAGCCGGCGGCGCTGCTCGACCCGGACGAACTCGGTTCGTCCTGGGGCGAGTTGGTGCAGGAGGCCAGGAGTGCGGCGGCGAGCAGTGCGGCGAGGCCGTACCGGGTCTGCTGGGCGAAGCTGGTCCGCATGGCGACGACTCCTGACGTCGTACCGGCCGCCCGGGCAGGGCGTCTGCCCGATCTGACGTCAGGAGCGTACGGGCCGGTTCCGAAGATGCGTACGAACCGGCCCGGTCAGAACGGGTACCAGCGCACCGCCGTGGCCCCGTCCCGGAGCGAGGCGACCCGGCGGGTGAACTCGGCCAGTGCGGCCGGGTTCCCGGGGGCCCGCTGGGCGACCCAGGAGGCGCTGGCGGTCTCCCTGGCCCCGCGCAGCACCGCGAAGCCGGGCCAGTCCCGGACGTCCCGGCCGTACGCCTCGGTGAAGGCCAGGTAGTCCTCGGCGGGGACGCCGTACCGGTCGTGGCTGAGCGCGAGCACCACCAGGTCGTGCTCGCGCAGGTCACCGGAGACGGTCTCCAGGTCGAGCAGGACGGGGCCGTCCGGGCCGACCTGGACGTTCCGGGGCAGGGCGTCGCCGTGGATCACCCCGGGGGGCGACTCCGGCACCAGCTCGGCGATCGCGTCCCGGTACTCGGCCCGGCGGGCCCGCAGGAACGCGACGTCCGCCGGGTCCACGTGACCGTCCGCGCTCGCCAGCCAGCGGTCCACCGGGGCGAGCAGCTCGCGCGGGGCGAGCGGGAACGGCGGGGCCGGCAGTGCGTGCAGCGCCCGCAGCAGCGGGGCCAGGTCGACGGGCCGGGCCGGGCGGACGGCGGGGGCCAGCCGGTGCCAGAAGGTGACGGGGTGTCCGTCCGGCAGCACCGGCTCCGGCAGGTAGGGGCGGACCACCGGGATGCCCTGCCCGGCGAGCCAGCCGGAGACGGCCAGCTCCCGGCCCGCCCGCTCGGCCACGGCGGGGCCCCGGCCGACCTTGGCCACCACCGCCGGGTCGCCGAGGTCGAAGGCGGCGTTCTCGCCGAACGCCAGCAGCTCCGCCGCCGTCGGCTCCGGGAGTCCGGCGGCCGCGCAGGCGCGGGTCAGCAGGGCGCGGGCGGTGGCGACGTCGAAAGTGCTCATCCGAGCATCATCGCGCAGTCGGGACCGCCGGCCCGGTCTCCTCCTCCCGGACGGCGGCACTCCACCCTGAGGGGGAGGCGTCTCCGTCTGGAGCAGGAGGTGAGCAGGGTCCGGGCCGGGTCAGGATGGGGGGAGGGGCCGCTCGACGGTCCGGGGGGTGCACCGACCGGAGCCCGCCTGCCCGGTCGTGGGGCGGCTCACGTACGATGCTCACACTTACTTACCTGCCGACCGGCTAGGGACCTCAGGGCCCGGCCGCTCACAGCCGTCGCCCAGTGTCCCGTCCCCCAAGGGCTGCGGTGAACCATGCCCAGGAGGCACAGCGAGCATGTTCCACCGGATCGGACAATTCGTCGTCAAGCGCGCCTGGTGGGTGATCCTCGCCTGGATCGTCGCCGCAGTCGCCATCGTCGCGACCGCGCCCAAGCTGACCGCCCAGAGCGACGCGAGCGACTTCCTGCCGCGGCACTACGAGTCCATCCGGGCCTCGGTCGTGCAGCAGCAGGCGTTCCCCGCCAACTTCACCCCGTCGGCCATGGTGCTCTTCGAGCGTACCGACGGCGCCCCGCTCGGCGAGGCGGACAAGGCGGCGATGACCAAGGTCGTCGACGGCCTGACCGCCAAGAAGATCAAGTTCGTCGAGCAGGTCACCCCGGTGACCCCGCAGAGCACCTCGAAGGACGGCAAGTACGCCCTCTCGATGGTCGGCATGGAGAAGGACGCCGCCTACAAGCCCGAGGCCGCCGACTCCGCCAAGGAGCTGCGCGAGGACGCCAAGCAGCTGGCCGAGGGCAGCGCCCTCAAGGTCCAGCTGGGTGGCCAGGCCGCGCAGAACCTGGACCAGAAGGACTCCTCCGAGCTGGCCAACGCGCTGATCGGGATCGGCACGATCGTGATCATCATGCTCACGCTCGGCATCATCTTCCGCAGCCCGATCATCGCGCTGCTGCCGGTCATCTCGGTCTTCGTCTACTCGATGGTGGCCAACGGCCTGATCGGGTACGCGGTCAAGGCGTTCGGCCTGAAGGCCGACAACTCGGTCTCGGCGATCCTGATCATCGTGTTGTTCGGGGTCGGCACCGACTACTTCCTGTTCCTGATGTTCCGTTACCGCGAGCGGTTGCGGGCCGGGGACAGCCGGAAGGACGCGGTGGCCAACGCGGTCGGCCGGGTCGGTGAGGCGATCACCTCCGCCGCCGGCGCCGTGATCGTGGCGTTCAGCGTGCTGCTGCTCTCCAGCCTCGGCATGTTCAAGGCGATGGGCCCCTCGCTGGCCATCGCGGTCGGCGTCACCGCGATCGCCTCGGTCACCCTGGTGCCGGCGATCCTGTCGCTGATCCCGGAGAAGGTGCTGTTCTGGCCCTCGAAGGCGTGGCAGCGCGAGCCGAAGAACGCCCGCTTCGCCGTCTTCGGCGAGACCGTCAAGCGTCGTCCGCTGATGGTCGCGCTGGTCTCCGGCGGTCTGCTGCTGGCCTTCTCGGCGGCGGCGTTCGGCTACAAGGGCACCTTCGACCTGGCGGCCGGCTCGATGCCGAAGACCAAGGAGTCGATGGTTGTCCAGGACACCCTGATGACGGCGTTCTCGGCCGGCGCCGCCGACCCGAGCCACGTCTACCTGACCGGCAAGGACGGGGCCAAGCTCGACCCGGCCTCGTTCGAGGGCTACGCCGCCGCGCTCGGCAAGGTCGACGGGGTGGCCCAGGCATTCCCGAAGCCCAACCTGAGCCAGGACGGCGGCACCGCCGACTTCACCGTCATGCTCAAGGACGGCCCGGCCACCAACAAGGCGATCGACACCGTCACCGGTCTGCGCGAGGTGGCCCACGCCTCCGCCCCGGCCGGCACCGAGGCGTACGTCGGCGGTCTGACCTCCGTCTACAAGGACATCAACTCCGCGATGGCCCGCGACTACTCGCTGGTTTTCCCGATCGCGGCCGTGCTGATCATGCTGATCCTGGGCCTGCTGCTGCGCAGCGCGGTCGCGCCCTGGTACCTGATGGTGGCCGTCGGTCTCGGCTTCACCGCCACCATCGGCGCCACCAGCCTGATGTTCCAGCACGTCCAGGGCGAGAGCGGCCTGATGTTCATGCTGCCGATGCTGATCTACCTGTTCGTGGTGGCGATCGGCACCGACTACAACATCCTGATGATCGCCCGGCTCCGTGAGGAGGCGGCCGAGGGCCACAGCCCGCGGGAGGCCGCGGCGCTGGCGGTCAAGCACGGCGGTCCGACCGTCGCGGCGGCCGGCTTCATCCTGGCCGGCACCTTCGGCACGATGCTGCTCGCGGGCAACATCTTCTTCAGCGAGATCGGCTTCTCGGTGGCCTTCGGCATCATCGTGTCGGCCTTCGTGATGGCGCTGTTCTTCACCCCGGCGCTGACCGCGCTGCTCGGCAAGGCCGCCTGGTGGCCCGGCCACGCGGCGCTGCCCGGGCACGACCCGCAGCCCTCGCCGGACAAGCAGCCGGAGCCGGCCGGACGGCACTGACCCGGTGTCCGGAGCGGTGGGCGGCGATCATGCCGCCCACCGCTCCGGCGCAGGTGAGCGTGCTACGTGAACGGCGTGTGTCGGTGGGCCGATCGGGGGAAATTCTCCGATCATCTCGGGGGCCGTCGTGCTACAGTCGGAGCAGTTGCAGTTTTGGTTCCCATGAACGTACGTGTGCGCCTGCTGGTACCAACCAACAGGCGCATTTGTTTTGTCCGGTGTTTCAACCTCCGGATGGGGATCGCGGCTACTTGGGGCCTACGAAGTGTGGGTTCCCTTGCCCCAGTAGAAGGAGACGGTTATGGCTACCGGCACCGTGAAGTGGTTCAACAGCGAAAAGGGCTTCGGCTTCATCGAGCAGGAGGGTGGCGGCCCGGACGTGTTCGCCCACTACTCCAACATCCAGGCCAATGGCTTCCGTGAGCTCGTTGAGGGCCAGCACGTGGAGTTCGACGTCACGCAGGGCCAGAAGGGCCCGCAGGCCGAGAACATCCGCCTCGTCGGCTGAACCTGAACAACGCGTAGCGAGGGCCCGCACCGCACGGTGCGGGCCCTCGCTCATGCCGCCGAACGGCCGGGGCGGCACACGACTCCTGACGGCCGAACTCCCCCAGCTCCACGCCGGGGGTGCCACTTTCTGGTCCTTCGCCACGCACCCCGTGGCCATCGGCCGCCCAGGACGGAGAACACATGACCACGCCTGCCCGCCCGCCGCGCAACCGTCGCAGCCCGCAGCAGTCCACCGGCCGCCCGCAGCAGCAGCGCACCGGTACCAGCAGCGGCGGCCTCGCCCGCACCGGCGGTGGCAACCGCCGCCCGCAGCGCGCCGCCGCCCAGCAGCAGCAGCCCGCCGACTTCGCCGTCGTCGAGGGCACCCCGGCCAAGCCGCCGGCCGCCACCTTCGCCGAGCTGGAGATGCCCAAGGGCCTGCTCTCGGCGCTCGGCAAGGAGGGCGTCACCGAGCCCTTCCCGATCCAGTCCGCCACCCTGCCGGACGCGCTGGCCGGCCGTGACGTGCTCGGCCGCGGCCGCACCGGCTCCGGCAAGACCCTCGCCTTCGGTCTGGCGATGCTGGCCCGCACCGCCGGGAAGCGCGCCGACGCCCGCCGTCCGCTGGCCCTGGTGCTGGTGCCGACCCGTGAGCTGGCCCAGCAGGTCACCGACGCGCTCACCCCGTACGCCACCGCGGTCAACCTGCGGATCACCACCGTGGTCGGCGGCATGTCGATCACCCGGCAGGCGAACGCGGTCCGCCGCGGCGCCGAGGTCCTGGTCGCCACCCCCGGCCGGCTGGACGACCTGATCAACCGTCAGGACGTCCGGCTGGACGACGTGCAGATCACCGTGCTGGACGAGGCCGACCAGATGGCCGACATGGGCTTCCTGCCCCAGGTCACCAAGCTGCTGGAGCAGGTCGCCGAGGGCGGCCAGACCATGCTCTTCTCGGCCACCCTGGACCGGAACGTGGACCGCCTGGTGCGCCGCTTCCTGACCGACCCGGTGACCCACTCGGTCGACCCGTCGGCCGGCGCGGTCACCACGATGGACCACCACGTGCTCCAGCTGGACGTGGCGGACAAGGTCTCGGTGACGGCGCACATCGCCTCCCGCGAGGGCCGGATGATCATGTTCGTGCACACCAAGCACGGCGCCGACCGGCTGGCCAAGCAGCTGCTGGCGGCCGGGGTCAAGGCGGCGGCGCTGCACGGCGGCAAGTCCCAGCCGCAGCGCAACCGGGTGCTGGAGCAGTTCCGGGACGGGCAGATCTCCGCGCTGATCGCCACCAACGTGGCGGCCCGTGGCATCCACATCGACGGTCTCGACCTGGTCGTGAACGTGGACCCGCCGATCGACCACAAGGACTACCTGCACCGTGGCGGCCGGACCGCCCGGGCCGGCGAGTCCGGCACCGTGGTGACGCTGGTGCTGCCCGAGCAGCGCCGCGAGGTCACCCGGCTGATGACCACCGCCGGCATCCGGCCGACCACTACCAAGGTCCGCCCCGGCGACGCCGAGCTGGCCCGGATCACCGGCGCCCGCACGCCCACCGGTGTGGCGGTCACGCTGGTCCCGGTGGCCGCCCCCGGCACGGCGCCGGCCGCCCCGGCCCAGCCGCGCCGCCGCGCCGCCCCGAAGCGTTCCGGTCTGCCGGCCGACGTGGACATGAACGGCAACGCCCGCCGCCCGCGCGCCAAGCAGCGGATGGGCGCGGGTGCCGCCACCGGCGCCGGCTCCGGCCGGGCCGGTGCGGGCAACGGCCGGACGGCTGCCGGGTTCATCGGCAAGTCGGCCGCCAGCAAGCCGGGTTCGGGCACCAAGAGCGGCTCCAACTACGGCACCGGCCGGCAGCGCCGCAAGTCCGACTGATCCGACCCGACCCGATCAGGGTTCCCGCCCAGGGGCGACCGGCGAACAGCCGGTCGCCCCTGCGGCGTCTCCGGGCCGCGTTCAGCGGCTGACCGGCAGCCGGTCGAGCCACTCGGAGGTCTCCTGGTCCCGCGGCAGGAAGACCACCGACTGGAGGTCCTCCTCGGCCCGCAGCACCAGCTGGCCGGTCGCAGCAGGCCGGCAGTCTCGTGCGCGATGTCCTTGGCGCTGCCGGCCCGCTCCGGCACCTGGTGCTCGGCCAACCAGCGTGCGGCGTCAGGATGTTCGGTCCCCAGCCGGGCGATCAGCGCGGTCAGCCCCCGGGGACGTGGACCTGCTGGCGGCCGCTGCCTCGGCGGACGCGCTGCGCCTGGCCCGGCTCTGACGCTGCGTCTCAGGCCGCCACGGCGGCCGAGGCGCGGGCCCGGTCGTAGCGCTGGAGCAGCAGGTCGGCGATCTCCGGAGCGGCGCCGAGCACCGGTGCGATCAGCTCGATCCCGGCACCCCGGGCGGCGGTGGTGATCCGGTCCGGCAGCAGGCCCGGCGCCAACAGGTATGGGGCGACCGCGAGTTGACGCAGCCCCCGGGCCCGCAGCGCGGCGACCGCGTCGGCCGGCTGGGGCGGTGCGGCGGAGGCGTGCGCGACCTCGACGGCGGCGAAGCCCCGGGTGCGGCGGTACTCGGCGGCCACCGCGCGGGTGGCGGCGTTGGCGGCCCGGTCGGAGGACCCGGCGGCGGCCAGCACCAGGCCGGTGCGGTGCGCCTCGGCCGGGTCGAAACCGGCCTCGGCGAGCCGGCGGTCCAGGGCGGCCAGCAGCAGCGGCGAGGGCCCGAGCACGTCGGCCAGCGGCAGGTCCAGGCCCGCCTCGGTGAGCGCGGCCGGGATGTCGGTACGGGCGTGGAAGGCCCGGTTGAGCAGCAGCGGGACGGCGACGGCGGTCCGGAACCGGTCGGCCACCTGGGCCAGCCGGGGAGCGGAGTGCTCCAGGTAGGCGGCGCCGACCCGGAGCCCGGGGCGGGTCGAGCCGATCAGCCGGACCAGCTCGTCCACGGTGGCGGCGTGCCGGGGGTCGCGGCTGCCGTGGGCGATCAGCAGCAGGGCGGGACTGCCCGCACCGGTGGTGCGGGCGGGTGCGGGCAGCCGGCCGAGGTGCATGGTCACGGTCCTATCGGTTGCTGACCAGCAGGCCGCGGTTGCGCAGCACGAGGCGCTCCAGCGGGCTGAAGAACAGCAGGTCGATGGCGACGCCGACGATCAGGATCAGGATGATGCCGAGCAGCACGCCGGACATGTCGTTGAACTCGCGCTGGTTCTCCAGGAACCGGCCGAGGCCGACGCCGAGGTCGGGGGAGGCTGCGATCAGTTCGGCGGCCATCAGCGAGCGCCAGGAGAAGGCCCAACCCTGCTTGAGCCCGGCCAGGTAGCCCGGGAGTGCGCCGGGCAGCAGCACGTGCCGGGCCCGGGAGAGGCCGGTGGCGCCCATGGTCCGGCCGGCCCGCAGCAGCAGCGGCGGGACCTGGTCGATGCCGGCCACCAGGCCGTTGGCGACCGAGGGCACCGCGCCGAGCAGGATGACGGCGTACATGGTCGAGGGGTTGACGCCGAGCCAGATCACCGCGGCGGGGACCCAGGCCACCGAGGGCAGCGACTGGAGGCCGGAGAGGATCGGGCCGATGGCGGCGCGGACCGGCTTGACCTGGGCGACCAGCAGGCCGATCGGGGTGCCGATCACCACGGCGGCGGCGAAGCCGGACAGGCCGCGCCAGAGGCTGGTCCAGATGATGCTGAACAGCGTGCCCTGGGCCCACAGGTCGCTGAGCGAGGCCCAGACCATGCCGGGGCTGGGCAGCTTGTACTCGTCGGTCAGCTCCAGGTTGAAGGCGAGCTGCCAGACCCCGAGCACCAGCGCGACCGCGACCAGCGGGGGGAGGGCCTTCTCCCGGAGGACGGTGAGCAGCGGGGTCCGCTGGGTGACCACGGCGTCCAGGGCGTCCAGGCCGGCGCCGACGTCGGCCGCGCCGGTCTTGTCCAGAACGGTCTTCTCCGGGACGGGGGCGGTGTCAGTGCTGGCCATGGCGGCGGATCTCCCCACGGAGTTCGTCAGTGATCTCGATGGACAGGTCGGCCACACCGGCGGACTCGATCCGGCGGGGCTGCGGCAGGTCGATCCGCCACTCCTTGGCGACCCGGCCGGGGCGCGAGGAGAGCAGGACGACCCGCTGGGCGAGGCGGACGGCCTCGCGGACGTTGTGGGTGACGAACAGGACGGTGAGCTTGCGTTCGGCCCAGATCCGGGTGAGCTCGTCGTGCAGCACGTCGCGGGTGATGGCGTCCAGAGCGGCGAACGGCTCGTCCATCAGCAGCACGTCGCTGCCCTGGGCCAGTGCCCGGGCCAGCGCGACGCGCTGGCGCATGCCGCCGGAGAGTTCGTGGACCCGCTTGGTGTGCGAGCCGGTGAGCCGGACCAGCTCCAGCAGGCGCTCCGCCTCGGCGCGCCGTTCGGCCTTCGGGGTGCCGCCGAGCCGCAGCGCCAGCTCGATGTTCTTGCCGGCCGTCAGCCAGGGGAAGAGCGCGTGCTCCTGGAACATCAACGCGGGCCGGTGGCCGGGGAGTTCGATGCTGCCGGCGGAGGGCTTGTCGAGACCGGCGACCAGGTTGAGCAGGGTCGACTTCCCGCAGCCGGAGGCACCCAGCAGGGTGACGAACTCGCCGGGCGCGACATCGAGGGTGATGTCGTCCAGCACGTGGGTGGCGGCGCCGGGGCGGCCGAAGGACTTGTGCACGTGCGAGATCCGGACGGCGGGTGCGCCGTCGAGGACCCCGGCGCCCGTGGCGATCGTAGAGGTGGTCAGTGCCGTGGTCATCCGGGCACCTCCTGGGTGACTGGTCTGGCGGAAGGGGAAGTTCGGGAGCCGGGGTCCGGCCCCGCCCGGCCCGGCGACGGGCATCGACTGGGCTGGGCGGGGGCACGGACCACGGAGCTTGGGAGAACCGCTACTTGGTGCCGAGCCCGGCGTCCGCCACGGCGGCCTGGCTCTTCTCCTTGAGCACCTTGTTGAGCAGGGTCAGGTCGTAGATCCCGGTGAGGGTCGGCTTCTTGAGCAGGCCGGCGGTCACCGCGTTGTCCGCCTCGGTCTGGAGGGTGGCGGCCAGCGGGTCGTCGATGAAGTCGATGTCGGCCCAGGCCGGGTCGAGGACGGCCGCCTCGAGGGCGTTGCCCGCGGCCTCCTTGATCGCGGCGTTGGCGGACTCCTTGGCCTTCGCCGGGTTCGCCTTGATGAAGGCGTTGGTGTTCACCGAGCCGCGCAGCACGGCCTCCACCACGTCCGGGTGCTCCTTGAGGAACTTCTGCGAGACGATGATGTTGGTGATCACGAACTTCTTGTCCGGCCAGAGCGACTTCTCGTTCAGCAACTCCTTGGCGCCCAGCGTGACCAGCTTGGAGGCGGTCGGCTCCGGCACCCAGGCGCCGTCGATGGAGCCCGACTTGTAGGCGTCCGGGGTGACCTTGTTGTCCGAGCGGACCACCGAGACGTCACCGGCACCCGAGTTGGGGTCGACCTTCCAGCCCTTGCCCGCCAGGAAGCTGAGCAGCGCCACGTCCTGGGTGTTGCCGATCTGCGGGGTGGCGATCTTCTTGCCCTTGAGGTCGTCCACCGACTTGATCTTGTCGGGGTTGACGACCAGGCGGACGCCGCCCGAGGCGGAGCCGCTGATGATCTTCAGGGCCTCGCCGTTGGACTTGGTGAAGCCGTTGATCGCGGGGGAGGGGCCGATCCAGCCGATGTCGATCGAGCCCGCGTTCAGCGCCTCGATCTCGGCCGGTCCGGCGTTGAATATCTGGGTCTTGATCTGGGTGCTGCCCAGCTCCTTCTGGAACAGGCCCTCCTTGAGGCCGACCAGCGGGGTGCCGTGGGTCAGGTTGGCAAAGTAGCCGATCTTCACCGTGTCGGCGGAGAGCTTGGCCGCGCCGGAGGAGGAGGCGGCCGGAGCGGCCGCCTTGTCCTTGCTGTCGGAGCCGTAGCCGCAGGCGGTCAGCAGGCCGAAGGCGGTGACGGTGGCCACCGCGGCGACGGCGGTCCGTCTGGTGCGACCGGGGAGGAACTGGTGCGAAGTCATGGAAGTCGTCCTCTTCGTGCAGGAAAGAAAGTAAGTCGGATGAAGGCACGGAACGGTGCCGGCAAGCCGGGGGCGGCTTCTGCTGTGGGAAGCGGCCACCCCCGGTGACAGGGGGTCAGTGCCCCTGTCCGCCCGCACATCGCGTCAGTCCGCCCTGGCCACTGCCGAGGACGCCGCTGCCGATGCGGCCGCCTTCCTTGTCCATGCCCGAGAACGCCTCGCTGGGCATCAGACCCAGTCCTCCCCATCAGCATCGGTACGCACGGTGTCGAACGCCTCGCCCGCCATGCCGGCGGTGAGGGTGGTGCCGTCGGCCGGGTCGATCAGCAGGAACGATCCGGTCCGGCGGTTGACGCGGTAGTCGTCGAGGGCGAGCGGCTCGGCGGTGCGCAGCACCACGTGGCCGATCTCGTTGACCGTCAACCCCTCGGCGCCGGAGCGCTGTTCGAGGGTGTCGATGTCGATCCGGTAGGAGATCTCCTTGACCAGCGCGCGAACCGTCCGGGTGGTGTGCTTGAGCAGCACCTTCGCCCCGACGTGCAGCGGACGGTCACTGAGGTGGCAGACGGTGGCCACCACGTCCTTGGTGGGGACCAGGGTCGCACCGCCCGCGATCAGGTCGCCGCGCGAGATGTCGATGTCCTCGGCCAGGCGCACCGTCACCGACTGGGGTGCCCAGGCGATGTCGGTCTCGACGCCGAGCGCGTCGATCCCCGCGACGGAGGTGGTGTGGCCGCTCGGCAGCACCGTCACCGGGTCGCCGACCCGCAGCACGCCGGAGGCCAACTGCCCTGCGTAGCCCCGGTAGTCGAGGTGCTCGCCGGACTGCGGGCGGATCACGTACTGGACCGGGAAGCGGGCGGGCTGCTCGCTCGGGTCACTGCCCACCGGCACCGTCTCCAGGTGCTCCAGCAGGGTCGGGCCGCCGTACCAGTCCATGTGCGCGGACGGCTCCACCACGTTGTCCCCGGCCAGCGCCGAGATCGGCACCGCCACCACGTCGGTGACGCCCAGCGAGGCGGCGTACGCGGTGAACTCCTCGGCGATGGCCGCGAAGACCGGCTCGGCGTACTCCACCAGGTCCATCTTGTTGACCGCCAGCACCACGTGCGGCACCCGCAGCAGCGCGGCCACCGCGGCGTGCCGACGGGTCTGCTCGACCACGCCGTTGCGGGCGTCCACCAGCACCACGGCCAGCTCGGCGGTGGAGGCACCGGTCACCATGTTCCGGGTGTACTGCACGTGCCCGGGGGTGTCGGCCAGGATGAACCGCCGCCGGGCGGTGGCGAAGTAGCGGTAGGCCACGTCGATGGTGATGCCCTGCTCGCGCTCGGCCCGCAGGCCGTCGGTGAGCAGCGCCAGGTCGGGGGCCTCCTGGCCGCGCTTGCGGGAGGCGTGCTCGACGGCCTCCAACTGGTCGGTGAGCACCGACTTGGAGTCGTGCAGCAGCCGGCCGACCAGGGTCGACTTGCCGTCGTCCACGGATCCGGCGGTGGCGAAGCGGAGCAGCGAGGTGGCGCTGGTCTGGATGATGGTGCTCATGGCTAGAAGTACCCCTCGCGCTTACGGTCTTCCATGGCGGCCTCGGACATCTTGTCGTCCGCCCGGGTGGCGCCACGTTCGGTGAGTCGGCTGGCGGCGATCTCGGTGATCACGTCGGCGATGGTCGCCGCGTCCGAGTCCACCGCACCGGTGCAGGACATGTCGCCCACCGTCCGGTAGCGGATCAGCCGGTTCTCGACCGTCTCGGTGTCCTTCGGGCCGCCCCACTCGCCGGCCGTCAGCCACATGCCGTCGCGCTTGAACACGTCGCGGTGGTGCGCGTAGTAGATCTCCGGGAGCTCGATGCCCTCCCGCTCGATGTACTGCCAGACGTCCAGCTCGGTCCAGTTGGAGAGCGGGAAGACCCGGACGTGCTCGCCGACCGCGTGCTTGCCGTTGTAGAGGCTCCACAGCTCGGGGCGCTGGCGGCGCGGGTCCCAGGCGCCGAACTCGTCCCGGAGCGAGAACACCCGCTCCTTGGCCCGGGCCTTCTCCTCGTCCCGGCGGCCGCCGCCGAACACCGCGTCGAACTTGTTCGACTCGATCGCGTCCAGCAGCGGGACGGTCTGCAGCGGGTTGCGGGTGCCGTCCGGGCGCTCGCGCAGCCGGCCGTCGTCGATGAAGTCCTGGACGTGCGCGACGTGCAGGCGCAGGTTGTGCTTCGCGACGGTGCGGTCCCGGTAGTCGATGACCTCGGGGAAGTTGTGGCCGGTGTCCACGTGCAGCAGGGTGAACGGGACCGGCGCGGGCCAGAACGCCTTGAGCGCCAGGTGCAGCATCACGATCGAGTCCTTGCCGCCGGAGAACAGGATCACCGGCCGCTCGAACTCACCCGCCACCTCGCGGAAGATGTGCACCGACTCCGCTTCGAGGGCGTCCAGGTGGGACAGCGTGAACGGGTTGTCGACGGCCGGCAGACTGTCCGTGGCGGTGGTCATGCGAGGCCCCTCTCGGTCAGGAAGGCGTACAGCTCGGCGGCCGACTCGGCCACCGCGCGGCCCTGGGTCTGCAGGCGCAACTCCGGTTGCTCCGGAGCCTCGTACGGGTCGTCGACCCCGGTGAGACCGGAGATCTCGCCGGCGGCCTGCTGGGCGTACAGGCCCTTGACGTCGCGCTCCGAGCAGAGCTCCACCGGGGTGGCGACGTGGATCTCCAGGAACTCGGTGCCCAGCGCCGCGTGCCGCTCGCGCACCGCCGCCCGGGAGTCGGCGTAGGGCGCGATCACCGGGGCGAGCACCTTCACACCGTTGGCGGCCAGCTTCTCGGCCACGAAGCCGATCCGGGCCACGTTGGTGTGCCGGTCCTCCTTGCTGAACCCCAGCCCCTTGGAGAGGAACTCACGGATCTCGTCACCGTCCAGCACCTCGACCTTGTGGCCCTCGGCGCGCAGCCGCTCGGCCAGCGCGAAGGCCAGCGTGGTCTTGCCCGCGCTGGGGAGCCCGGTCAGCCACACGGTGGCGCCGCGCTCGCAGGCGGCGGCCTGCGGGGCCGCCTCTGCGGCTCCGTCGGCGGCCAGTGTGTCTGTGCTCACGGGGTTCTCTCCTGAAGGTTGTTGACGGCGGATCAGAGGTCTAGAGGTGGATGCCGCACTCGGTCTTGCCCGAGCCGGCCCAACGGCCGGCCCGGCCCTGCTCGCCCTCGCCCGGCTTGGCGGTGCAGGACAGCGGCGAGCAGCCGATCGAGGTGTAGCCCTCCCACAGCAGCGGGTTGAGCAGCACCCCGTTGGCGGCCACGTACGCGTCCACGTCCGCCTGGGTCCAGCGGGCGATCGGGGCCAGCTTGACCTTGCGGCGCTTGGCGTCCCAGGCCACCACGGGGGTGTTCGCCCGGGACGGGGACTCGTCCCGGCGCAGCCCGGTGGCCCAGGCGTCGTAGCCGCCGAGCCCCCGGTTGAGCGGTTCGACCTTGCGCAGCGAGCAGCACAGGTCCGGGTCGCGGTCGTGCAGGTTCGGCCCGTGCTCGGCGTCCTGCTCGGCCACCGTGCGCAGCGGCTTGAGGGTGATGACGTTGACCGGCATCACCGCCGCAACCGCGTCCCGGGTGCCGATGGTCTCGGCGAAGTGGTAGCCGGTGTCCAGGAACACCACGTCCACGCCCGGGTAGACCGAGGAGGCCAGGTGGGCCACCACCGCGTCCTCCATCGAGGACGTGACGCAGAACCGCTTGCCGAAGTGCTCGGCGGCCCACCGCAGGATCTCCTGCGCCGGGGCCTCCTCCAGCTCGACGGCGGCGGTGTTCGCCAGCGCCTCGTAGTCAGTCGCGAGACTCATGTGCCGCACCCCCGTTGGTGGTTGACAGCAGGCCGAGGAACTTCAGCTGGAACGCCCGGCGGCAGCCGTGGCACTCCCAGGACCCGTGCCCGGCCTCGGACGGGCGCAGGTCCTCGTCGCCGCAGTACGGGCAGTGGAAGGGGGCGGCGCGCTCGCTCACGACAGCTGCTCCTCACTGGCCCGGGCGGTCCACTGGGCGAACCGCTCGCCGTCCTTCTTCTCCGCCTGGTAGCGGGTGAGCACGCGCTCGACGTACTCGGGCAGGCCGTCCTTGGTGACCTTGAGGCCGCGGACCTTGCGGCCGAAGCCGGCCTCCAGGCCCAGCGCGCCGCCCAGGTGCACCTGGTAGCCCTCGACCTGCTCGCCGTTCTCGTCGGTCACCAGCTGGCCCTTGAGACCGATGTCCGCGACCTGGATCCGGGCGCAGGCGTTCGGGCAGCCGTTGATGTTGATGGTGAGCGGCTCGGCGAAGTCCGGCAGGCGGGTCTCCAGCTCGTCGATGAGCGTGCGGCCGCGCTCCTTGGTCTCGACGATGGCGAGCTTGCAGTACTCGATGCCGGTGCAGGCCATCGTGCCGCGCCGGAACGGCGAGGGGTTGACCCGCAGGTCCAGCGCCTCCAGGCCGGCCACCAGGGACTCGACCCGGTCGGCCGGGATGTCCAGCACGATCATCTTCTGCTCGGCGGTGGTGCGCAGCCGGTCCGAACCGTGCTCGGCGGCCAGGTCGGCCACCTGGCCGAGCAGCTTGCCGTTGACCCGGCCGACCCGCGGCGCGAAGCCGACGTAGAAGCGGCCGTCCTTCTGCCGGTGCACGCCGACGTGGTCGCGCCAGGTGCCGCTGGGCTCCTTCGGCGCGGGACCGTCGATCAGCTGGTACTTGAGGTAGTCGTCCTCCAGCACCCGGCGGAACTTCTCCACGCCCCAGTCGGCGACCAGGAACTTCAACCGGGCCCGGTTGCGCAGCCGGCGGTAGCCGAAGTCGCGGAAGATCCCGATCACGCCGCCGTACACGTCGGCGACCTCGTCCAGCGGGACCCAGGCGCCGAGCCGGACGCCCAGCTTGGGGTTGGTGGAGAGCCCGCCGCCGACCCAGAGGTCGAAGCCGGGGCCGTGCTCGGGGTGCTCGACGCCGACGAACGCGATGTCGTTGATCTCGTGCGCCACGTCCAGCAGCGGCGAACCCGAGACCGCCGACTTGAACTTGCGCGGCAGGTTGGAGAAGTCCTTGTTGCCGATGAAGCGCCGCATGATCTCGTCGATGGCGGGGGTGCCGTCGATGATCTCGTCCTCGGCGATCCCGGCGACCGGGGAGCCCAGGATCACCCGGGGGGTGTCACCGCAGGCCTCGGTGGTGGAGAGGCCGACCGCTTCCAGCTTCTGCCAGATCGCGGGCATGTCCTCGATCCGGATCCAGTGGTACTGGACGTTCTGGCGGTCGGTCAGGTCGGCGGTGCCCCGGCCGTACTGCTCGGAGACCTCGGCGATCGCCTTCAGCTGGGCCACCGTCAGACGGCCGCCGTCGATCCGGACCCGGAGCATGAAGAACTCGGCGTCCAGCTCGTGCGGCTCCAGGATCGCGGTCTTGCCGCCGTCGATCCCCTCCTTGCGCTGGGTGTACAGACCCCACCAGCGCATCCGGCCGCGCAGGTCGGCCGGGTCGATCGAGGCGAAGCCCTGCTGGGCGTAGATCGTCTCAATGCGTGTCCGCACGTTGAGACCGTCGTCGTCCTTCTTGAACTGCTCGTTGGGGTTGAGCGGGGTGCGGTGACCCATCCCCCACTGGCCCTCGCCACGGTGGCGGGTCACCTTGCGGGCGGCGGCGGGACGGCGCGCCGGGGCGGCGTCGACCGGGGGCTCGACCGGTTCGGGGGTGGGGGCCATGGTGAAGTCCTTACGGCAGTGGCTCTGGTGGCGGCTGTGAGCATCCAGGCGTGGCCCTGCTGTGACCTGCGGTGTTCCGCGAGGATCGGGGAAGCAGTGACCTGGCCGGGGGCTCGCACATCCGCTGCGGCGGGGACGGCGAGGTGGTAAGCGCCGGGTGCGGTGGTGGCGGCGGGGTGGGGCTCAGGTCACCGGACAGATGGCGCTGGACACGCGAAGGAGATCGACGTGAAGTCGACCAACTAGGGTGGTTCCGGCGCTCGGCATGGCAAGAGATTCGCACGGCGCACTGTCCCCGGTCCACTATCGTCCGCATAGTGGACGGAATGGTTTCACGGAGTGAGACTCCGGCGCTGCGCGGCACGCCGGGGGCGGTGGTGAGGGAGCATCAGGCGCCTCGTCGGCCCGCCGTCGTCCGACCGATACCGTAGGGGCGTGCAGCCAGCAGGGGAAACCACCAGGACAACAGCCGAGCGGCCCTCGCGACGACGGGGCAAGGGCGGGCGGCGGGCGCGGCGGTCGACGTGGCGTCAGACGGTCTGGAGCCTGATCAAGGACACCACCAACACCTGCGTCGAGTACCGGGTGACCGGCCTCGCGGCCGAGGCGGCGTTCTTCACCCTGCTCTCCATCCCCCCGCTGCTGCTCTGCCTGGCGGGCACCCTGGGCTACCTCGACGACATCCTCGGGGCCGGCACCATCGAGCGGCTGGAGGAGGACATCATCACGGCCGCCGGGACGGTGCTCTCGCCCAGCTCGGTGAACCAGACCGTCCGGCCGTTGCTCAACAGCGTGTTCGCCGACGGCGGCCGGCCCGACCTGATCTCGATCGGCTTCCTGCTCTCGCTCTGGTCCGGCTCCCGGGCGCTGTACATCTTCATCGACACCATCACGGTGATGTACGGCCTGGACGGCAAGCGCGGCCTGGTGAAGACCCGGCTGATGTCGCTCGGCCTCTACCTGGGCGCGCTGGTGATCGGCTCACTGGTGCTGCCGCTGCTGCTGACCGGCCCCGGGCTGGTGCTGAACGCGCTCCCCGAGTGGTCCGGGCTGATCGACGCGCTGTACTGGCCGGTCGCGATCACCCTGCTGATCGTCTTCCTCACCACCCTCTACCACGTGGCCGTCCCGGTCTCCACGCCCTGGCGGGAGGACATTCCCGGCGCGCTGGTGGCCCTGGTGGTGCTGGTGTTCTGCTCGGTCCTGCTGCGGATCTACCTGGTCAGCTCGGTCGAGGGGCGCTCGGTGTACGGCTCGCTGGCGGCGCCGGTGGCGGTGCTGCTGTGGATCGGCGTGGTCGCGCTCGCGGTGCTGATCGGCGCCGCGATGAACGCCGCCATAGACCGCCGCTGGCCGACCGTGCAGACCGCCGACGCCCGCGCCGAGAACGAGCGGGCCAGCGAGGAGGCGGCCGCCGCCGTGGTCCGCGAGGTCACCGCCCGGCGCGCGGTGGAGCGGGCCCGGCTGGCCCGCGAGCTCGGCCTGGCCGAGGGCGTGGAGGAGGACCTGGACGAGGACGACGACGACCACGTGCCGTCCGAGTACCCCGAGCGCTGGGCCGACTTCCTGCCGCCGGGCAACGTGCGCGGCCGGATCTCCTCCGGCGGCGCGCACCGCCGTCGCCGCCCGCCGCCGCCCCCGGACACCGACCGGCCGGCCCCGCGCAGCCCGTGGGACGGGATCTGACCGTCCGGCCTTCTCAGCATCCGAGACGACGGTCTTACCGTCCGTGCGGCCCGGAGAACCGCAGGTCAGAAACGGGATGCGCGCCCTCGGACCGGTCCGCTAGCGTGATCGTCTGTTGGCGCCCGTGGAAGAAGCGGGCCGAGTACGGAAAACAGGAGGTGAGCCTCGTGGCTGTCACCCAGGTCACGGCTGCCCAGGGCAGCTCGCGCACACACCTCTCCGTCCCGGCCGTCGGCTGACCTCGTCACAGCTCTCCACGCAGCAGCCGCCGCCCACCGGGACAGCATTCCTCCCGAAGGGCCCCACCGCGTTGCTTCACGCATCCAGCATTTCCCCTGACACCTCCGTCCTCGCCGACTACGGCTGGACTCCCGAGCTCGACGAGCTCTTCGCCCCCCTCGCCGAGGGCGGGCTCACCCCCGCGCGGATCACCCGGGTCGACCGGGGGATGTGCGACGTGCTGTTCACCGACCCAGGGTCGGGCGAGCTGTGCACCGTCCGCGCCGACATCCGGCCGGTCCGCGATCCGGACCCGGCCAACTGGGCCTGCACCGGCGACTGGGCGGGCGTCGACCTGACGGCCGCTCCGATGCCGACGGTCTCGGCCCTGCTGCCGCGTTCCACGGCGGTGATCCGCAAGACCGCGGGCAGCCGCTCGGAGGGGCAGGTGCTGGCGGCCAACGTCGACACCGTCCTGATCGCCTCCTCGCTCGCCGCCGAGCCCGACCTCGGCCGGATCGAGCGCTTCCTGGCCCTGGCCTGGGAGTCCGGCGCCCTGCCGGTGGTCGCGCTGACCAAGGCCGACCTGGTGGACGACGCCGAGTTCGTCAAGGCCGACGTCGAGCAGATCGCCCCCGGCGTGGCCGTGGTGGTGGTCAGCGCCGAGACCGGTGAGGGCATCGACGTGCTGCGGGCCTGCATGGGCAGCTCCACGGCGCTGCTCGGCCAGTCCGGTGCGGGCAAGTCGACCCTCACCAACGCGCTGATCGGCACCGAGGTGATGGCCGTTCAGCAGACCCGCTCGGTGGACGAGAAGGGCCGGCACACCACCACCACCCGGGAGCTCATCCCGCTGCCCGGCGGCGGCGTGGTGATCGACACCCCCGGCCTGCGCGGCGTCGGCCTGTTCGGCGGCGAGGGGCTGGCCCAGGCGTTCGCGGAGATCGAGGAGCTGGCGCAGGAGTGCCGGTTCCACGACTGCGGGCACCGGAGCGAGCCCGGCTGCGCGGTGCGGACCGCCGTCGCCGACGGGGTGATCTCCGAGCGGCGCTGGGAGAGCTACGAGAAGCTCCAGCGCGAGAACGAGTGGATCGCCTCGCGGACCGACGCCCGGCTGGCCGCCGAGCGGCTGAAGAAGTGGAAGTCGATCACCCGGACGCACCGCGCCATGGGCGGTTCGCCGAAGAAGTGAGCACAGCGGTGGGCCGCCGCCCCGGAGTCAGGTCCGGGGCGGCGGCCCACGTGCGTGACCGCCTCAGCGCGGCAGTCGGCCGGTGCGGATCACCTCGGCGTACCAGCGGGCGCTGTCCTTCGGCGTCCGGCGCTGGCTGGCGAAGTCGACGTGCACCATGCCGAAGCGCTTGCCGTAGCCGTACGCCCACTCGAAGTTGTCCAGCAGCGACCAGAGGAAGTAGCCGCCCACCGGCACACCGTCGGCCGCCGCCCGGCGGACCGCGTCCAGGTGCCCGTGCAGGTACGCCACCCGCTCCGGGTCGTGCACCGCGCCGGACGGGTCGCTGTAGTCGTCGTACGCGGCGCCGTTCTCGGTGACCAGCAGCGGCAGCCCGGGCAGGTCGTCGCGCAGCCGGGTGAGCAGCTCGTACAGGCCGTCCGCGTCCACCGGCCAGCCCATCGCCGTCCGGCTGCCCTCGGCGGGCAGGAAGCGCACGCCGGTGTCGGCGGGCCAGGGCGAGAGCTCGCCGGCGTGGCCGTCCTGACGCGGTGCCGGGTGCTCCGGGTCGTCGGCGGCCACCACGGTCGGCGTGTAGTAGTTGATGCCGAGCGAGTCGATCGGCCGGGAGATCTCGGCCAGGTCGCCGTCGTGGACGAAGGACCAGTCGGTCACCTCGGCCGTGTCGGCCAGCACGTCGGCCGGGTAGCTGCCGCGGAACACCGGGTCGAGGAAGATCCGGTTGGCCAGCCCGTCGATCCGGCGGGCCGCGTCCAGGTCGGCCGGATCCCCGGTCAGCGGGCGGACCGCGGCCAGGTTGAGGGTGAGCGAGACCTGCGCGGTGGCGGGCAGTTCGGCCCGCAGTGCGCCGACGCCCAGGCCGTGTGCCAGCAGCAGGTGGTGATGCGCCGTCAGCGCTTCGGCCGGGCTGGTCCGGCCGGGGGCGTGCACGCCCGAGCCGTAGCCGAGGAAGGCGCTGCACCACGGCTCGTTGAGGGTGGTCCAGGTGCCGATCCGGTCGCCCAGCCGACGGGCGGTCAGACTCGCGTACTCGGCGAACCGGTGGGTGGTGTCGCGATTCAGCCAACCTCCCTGGTCCTCCAGGGTCTGCGGCAGGTCCCAGTGGTACAGGGTGGCGACCGGGGTGATGCCGTTGGCCAGCAGCTCGTCGACCAGCCGGTCGTAGAAGTCCAGCCCGGCCTCGTTGGCCGGCCCGCTCCCGGCGGGCTGGATCCGCGGCCAGGCCAGCGAGAACCGGTAGGCGCCCAGGCCGAGTTCGGCCATCAGCGCGACGTCCTCGCGGTAGCGGTGGTAGTGGTCCGCGGCGATGTCGCCGGTGTCGCCGTTGCGGACCTTGCCGGGGATCCGGCTGAAGGTGTCCCAGATCGACGGGGTGCGGCCGCCCTCGGCGGCGGCGCCCTCGATCTGGTACGCGGCGGTGGCCGCGCCCCAGACGAAGCCGGTGGGAAAGTCGGTACGGACGGGGGCCGGCAGGGCTTCTACGGACATGTCGCCTTCCATGGGTACTCAGAGTAGGTGGGTCAGCCCTTGACGGCGCCCTGCATGATGCCGCCGACGATCTGACGGCCCAGCAGGGCGAACACCACCAGCACCGGGAGGGTGCCGATCAGGGTGCCGGCCATGATGATCGACTGGTCCGGGACGTAGCCCTGGCCGAGCGACTTGAGGGCGACCTGGACGGTGGGGTTCTGCGAACTCAGCGCCACGACCGGCCAGAAGAAGTCGTTCCAGGTGGCCATGAAGGTGAGCATGCCCAGCACCGCCATCCCGGGACGGGCCACCGGCAGCACGATCGACCGGAAGATCCGCAGGCTCGACGCGCCGTCCATCCGGCCCGCCTCGATCAGCTCGTCCGGCAGCGCCTGGACCAGGAACTGCCGCATGAAGAAGACCCCGAAGGCGGAGACCAGCGCGGGCAGGATCACCGAGGGCAGCTTGTTCTGCAGGTCGAGCTTCACGATCACCATGAACAGCGGGATCACCCCGAGCTGCGGCGGGATCATCATCGTGCCCACCGTGATCGCCAGCAGCAACCCCCGCCCCCGGAACCGGAGTTTGGCGAAGGCGAAGCCGGCCAGCGTGGAGGAGAGCACCACCCCGGCGGTGACCGCGGCCGAGACGATCAGCGAGTTCACCAGCGCGGTGCCGATGGCGGCCTGGTCGAGCGCCGCACCGATGTTGTGGAACAGGTTCGGGCCCGGGGTGAGTGCCGGAGTGGCCGAGCTGAGTTCGGAGTTGGAGCGGCTCGCGGCCACCAGCGTCCAGTAGAACGGGAACACGAAGGCCAGCGTGGCGGCGATCAGCACGCCGTAGGCCAGCGGGCCGCCGTGCAGCGGTGAGCGCGCCTTGCGGGCCGAACTCCGCTCGCGGACGGCGGGCTTGGGCAGGACGTGGGTCATCGGGTCACCGGTCCGTACGGTTGCGCCGGGCCGCGACGGCCGCGTTGGCCAGGGCCAGTACGACGATCAGCAGGAACATCACCCAGGCCACGGCGGCGGCCCGGCCCAGGTGGAAGAAGGTCCAGCCCTGCTCGTACAGGTAGAGCCCGAGGGTCTGGTACTGGTGCGAGATGCCGCCGCCCGAGTTGCCCTCGTAGAGCAGCGGTTCGCCGAACAGCTGGGTCGCGCCGATGGTGGAGACCACCACGGTGAAGACGATGGTCGGCCGCAGCCCGGGCACGGTGATGTGCCGGAACTGCTGCCAGCGCGAGGCGCCGTCCACCGCCGCCGACTCGTACAGCTCCTGCGGGATGGACTGCATGCCGGCCAGGTAGATCAGCGCGTTGTAGCCGGTCCACCGCCAGGTGACGATCAGCGAGACGCCGAACTGCGAGGCCCAGGTGTTCGCCTGCCAGTCGACCGGGCTCAACCCCACGGTGGAGAGCACCCAGTTGATCAGCCCGTAGTCCCGGCCGAACAGCTGGGCGAAGACCAGGGTGGCCGCCGCGACCGAGGTCGCGTACGGCATCAGCATCGCGACCCGGAAGAAGGTCCGGCCGCGCAGGCGGTAGTTGAGCAGATGGGCCAGGCCGAGCGCGAGCAGCAGCTGCGGGACGGTGGAGAGCAGCCCGATGGTGAAGGTGTTGCGCAGCGCGTTCCAGAAGAACGGGTCCTCGAACAGCCGGGTGTAGTTCTGGAAGCCCAGCCAGTCCATCCGCTCCGAGGTCTGCAGCTCCACCCGGTGCAGCGACACGTAGGCGGTGTACAGCAGCGGGAACAGGCCGAAGGCCGCGAACAGGACGAAGAACGGGGCGAGGAAGCCGTACGGGGCGAGCCGGGCCCCGCGGCGCGGCCGGGTGGCCGCGCGCCGCGAGCCGGGCAGCGGGGCGGAGAGAGTGGCCATGGTGGTCCTTCGGTGGTCACTCCGGCCCGGGGCGGGCAGCGCCCCGGGCCGGAGTTGATCGGGCGTCAGTTGCCGCTGGCCTTCTTGACGTTGTCCAGCGCGTGCTGCCAGGCGGTGGCCGGGGCGGTGTTGGTCCGCTCCACCTCGCCGAGGGCGTCGGTGAACGCCTTGCCGACCACGCCGTCCTCGGTGCCGAGCACCTGGGCGGGCATGTTGGCGGCCGCCTCGCTGAAGATCTCGCCGATCGGGGCGTTGTTGAAGTAGGCGTCCTTGACCGACTTGATCTCGCCCTGCGCACCGGTGCTGGACGGGAAGGAGCCCTGCTTGGTGAACAGCTTGACCTGCTGGTCCTTGCCGTTCAGCCACTTGATCAGCTCGGCGGCCTGCTTCGGGTGCTTGGCGGTCCTCGGCACGGCCAGGTAGGCACCGCCCCAGTTGCCGGTCTTGCCCGGGCCGGCCGCGATGTCCCACTTGCCGGCGAAGGCGTCGCCCGCCTGGCCCTTGATGTAGCCGATCATCCAGGCCGGGCAGCTCAGGGTGGCGAACTTGCCGGTGCTGAACGCCTTGTTCCACTCCGGGGTCCACTGCGGCAGCTTGGCCGAGAGGCCGTCGGCGACCAGGCTGGTGGCGTCCGCCCAGGCGCTCTGCACCGCCGGGCTGCTCTCGTGCACGGCCTTGCCGCTCTCGTCCGCGTAGCGCACCTTCTGCTGGCCGACCTCGGCGGTGAACATGCCCGCCGCGCTGTCGGTCCAGGCGTCGCCGGGCTTGGCCTTGGCGACGTACTCCTTGCCGAGGGCCAGGTAACCGCCCCAGGTCGCCCACTTGGCGGCGAGCTCGGTACGGTCGGTCGGCAGCCCGGCCTGCTTGAACAGGTCGGTGCGGAAGCAGACCGCCTCCGGGCCGATGTCGGTGCCCGCGCCGAGCACCTTGCCGTCGGCGGTCTTCACGGCGGCGGCCTTCCACGGCACCAGGCCGTCGTTGACGTCACCGGCGCCGAGCGTCCGCAGGTCGGTGAACTTGTCCGCCTGCTTCTGCATCACGCTGGCGATCCGGCCGACCTCCAGGCCCTGCACGTCGGCCAGGCCGCCGCCGCCGGCCAGCTTGGTCTGCAGCGCCTGCCAGTACTGGCCCTCGTCCTGGGTGTCGCTCTGCTTGACGGTGATGTTCGGGTGCAGCTTCATGTACTCGTCGTAGAGGCCGGCCTCCTTGAACCCGAAGGTGCCGAACAGGTCGACGGTCAGCGTCACCTTCTCGTTCGCGTCCTGCGCACCGGTGGTGCTGCCGGAACCGCAGGCGGAGAGGAGCAGAGTGGCGGCGAGAGCGGCGCTGCCGACGGTCACGGCGGTGCGGCGGGCTCTGAAGGGGCGCATGCGGATGCCTCCTGGCGCGGCTGAGTGGAGTTCGAGCAGTGGTGCCGAGCTGATCCGAGAGGCTCTCTGAGAGCGCTCTCAATCGCTGGGAGGAGCGTGCCGGGTGCGCCGTACTCCCGTCAAGTGCCCGAAACCTGAACGTAATCTCCGGGTGGGAGCCCGTCCTGCTTTCGAGAGCTGAAGTCGGCCGGGTTGCGCCCGATCGCGTTCAGAGCGTTGACACCCCTTGTCGGGCGCCTCTACCGTCCGGGTCTTGAGGGCGAACTGAGAGCGCTCTCATCCCCCCACTCCCACCCGAGGTGTCAGACATGAAGCCGCCACGCGCTCGGTCCCCGAGACGTCTGGTCCGCCCGGCCGCCGCCCTCACCGCGATCGCGCTCACCGCCGCCGCGCTCACCGCCACGGTCGGTGCCTCCCCCGCCTCCGCCGCCACCGTCAAGGTCGGGCTCGGTGGGTACGCCGACACCCGCCCGGCGGGCACCATCGGCCCGAGCAACTCCGACGGCGCACCGCTCACGCCCAAGGTGACCGCGCGGATGGCCGGCCAGGCCGTTCCCACCAACGACTGGTGGTCCTCGCTGGTCTTCCAGCGCTACGCGGGCAACCCCTACTCGGAGAACCTGTACGCCCACCCGTTCACGTTCAAGGCCGCCGCAGGCGGTCTGGAGGTCGGCTACCCCACCAACCCGACCATCACCCCGGACGGGCGCCAGTACGACTTCACCCACACCAAGGACCTCACCGTCGGCGTGGCCGGGCTGAACGCTCCCGACACCAAGGTGGACGGCTGGACCGACTGGACCGTCACCCCGCAGTGGACCGACGGTGCGCACACGCTCTCGGCCACCATCGGCCACGGCCTGCCCTACGTCTACGCGCACGCCACCGGCGGCGCGGCGCAGATCACCGCGGTCGGCACCCCGACCGTCTTCGCCAACCAGGGCAACGTGCTGGGCATCACCGTCGGGGGCCACCACTACGGCCTGTTCGCTCCGACGGGCACCAGCTGGAACGTGAACGGCACCGTGCTGAGCGCCGCGCTCGGCGCCAAGGACTACTACTCGGTCGCCGTGCTGCCCTCGCCGAACGACCTGGCGCTGTTCCGCACCTACGCGTACAGCTTCGTCACCGACACCAAGGTGGCCTGGAACTACAACGCGGGCTCGGTGACGACCAGTTACACCGCCACCACGACCGCCCAGGAGGGCAGTCAGACCGGCACCCTGCTGGCGCTCTACCCGCACCAGTGGAAGGCCGCCACCGACCCGCTGACCGCGCTCACCTACACTTCGCCGCGCGGACAGATGAAGGTCCGTCAGGGCAGCGGCTTCAGCACCACCATGAAGGCCGACGCCATCCTGCCCTCGCTGCCGGACGTCGGCAGTCAGGACAAGGCCGCACTCGGGGCGATGGTCCGCGAGGTGGCCAACTCCGCCGATCCCTTCATGGGCGCCACCGACACCTACTGGACCGGCAAGGCGCTCGCCCGGCTCGGGCAACTGGTCCCGATCGCCGACCAGTTGGGTGACACCGCGACCCGGGACAAGCTGCTCGGGCTGATGAAGGGCCGGTTGCAGACCTGGTTCGCCGGCACCGGCTCGACGGCCTTCGCGTACGACAACGTCTGGAAGACGCTGATCGGCTACCCGGCCTCCTACGGCAGCGACGGCGAGCTGAACGACCACCACTTCCACTACGGCTACTACATCCAGGCCGCCGCCACGGTGGCCCGCTACGACGCCGCCTGGGCCGCCGACTCGGCCTGGGGCGGGATGGTCAAGCTGCTCGCCAAGGATGCCGCCAACGCCGACCGGGCCGACACCCGCTTCCCGTGGCTGCGCAGCTTCGACCCGTACGCGGGCCACGGCTGGGCGGCCGGCCACGCCGCCTTCGCCGCCGGGAACAACGAGGAGTCCTCCTCCGAGTCGCTCAACTTCAGTGCCGGGCTGATCCTCTACGGCTCGGCGACCGGTGACACCGCGCTGCGCGACCTCGGCATCTACCTCTACACCACCGAGTCGCGGGCGGTCGAGCAGTACTGGTTCAACGCCGACCAGTCCGCCTTCCCGGCCGGCTTCGGCCACCAGACGGCCGGCATGGTCTGGGGCAGCGGCGCCGCGTACTCCACTTGGTGGACCGCCAGCCCCGGCATGATCCACGGCATCAACTACCTGCCGATCACCGGTGGTTCGCTCTACCTGGCGCGCCGGCAGGACGACATCAAGGCCAACCTGGCCGAGTACAAGGCGAACAACGGCGGGGTGTTCACCGACTGGCGGGACCTGGCCTGGGAGTTCCAGGCGCTGGCCGACCCGGCCGCCGCCAAGGCCAACTGGGACGCGGGCAAAGACGGTTACACCCCCGAGGAGGGCGAGTCCAAGGCGCACACCTACCACTGGATCCTCAACCTCGCCGCCCTTGGCACCCTCGACCCGGCGACCACCTCCGACCAGCCGACCTCGGCGGTTTTCGTCAACGGTGGCACCCGCTCCCACGTCGCGCACAACTACTCGACGGCGGCGCGGGCGGTGCACTTCTCGGACGGCTACACGCTCACCGTGCCGGCCAGGTCCACCGCGAGCGAGCGGGGCAGCTTCCAGGACGGCGGGTCGGGCGGGACCCCGTCGCCCTCGCCGATGCCCTCCTCTTCCCCCTCGCCCTCACCTTCGCCGTCCCCGTCCACGTCGGTGCCGCCCACCAGCGGCAGCACCTTCCGTCTCCAGCCCGGCGGCGGCCTGACCACCGCCTACGGCACCGGCGCCACCGCCAGCACCATCGCCTCGGGCGGTGGCACCAACCACGACGGGACGCCGTACCAGCCCACCGTGTACGAGCTGCGCAACGTCAACGGGACCCTGCGGGCTGGCGCCGCAACGGAGTTCGACCTCTTCCTGGACGCGGGGACGGCGGTCGGCCTCGGCCAGCAGGTCCGGATCTCCTACGACCTGACCGGCAACGGGAGCTTCGACCGGGTCGAGACCTACCGCTACTTCGCCACCGATCCGGTGACGGGCTGGGAACGCTACTCGGCGACCGCCGGTCTCGCCTCGGCCACCGGCAGCCTCGGCAACCTGGCCAACGGGACGGTGCGGGTGGAGGTCTGGTCCGCGATCGGCAACGGCCCGGCCCAGCTCCGGACCGGCGCCACCCAGGCGCAGGGGAACGTCTCGGAGCTGCGGATCCCGTTCAACTGATCGGCTCCGCCCGGTGACCGGCCTCCGGCAGCTGCCGGAGGCCGGTCACCGGGAGGGCATGATCCAATAGTGCCTCGGACTGTCGAGGGGTGGGCGATGCGACGCAGGGCGTTCCTGGCGGTACCGGCGGTGCTGGCGGCCGGCTGCGGCAGTGGTGGGTCCGGCGGAGCGGCGAAGCCGTCGGTGGAGCCGGAACTGTCGACCAGCACTGACGAGTTGACCAAGCTGCTGCCGAAGCTGGGCCCGATCACCGCCGCGCTCTGGCGGGAACGGTCCTCGAACGAGGGTGGGTCGGACCGGTCCGTTCCCGGCCCGACGGATCTCTTCCTGCACGCGCTGATCCGTCTGGCCCCGGGCGGGGTGGCCACCCTGACGGCGGGTCGGCATCCGGTCCCGGCTCAGCCCCGCTCCGGGACGGGGCAGCTCGCCATCCCGGCCGCGATGGTCGCGGCCTTCCCACTCGGCGCCCGCTGGGTGGCGGACCCGGAGCTGAGCAGGCAGGTGGTGGCTGCGGAGAGCACCAGGGAGCTCTACCTCGACCCGGCCTCGGACACCGGCTACCTGTTCGCCGTCAAGGCGTCCGCCCCCGGGTCGGCGATGGTGGACCAGAACGGCGCCACCGTCCCTCCGGCGCCGTCGAAGAGCTGACGACCGGGCTGGGCCGGGCGGGACTGGGCTGGGCCGGGCGGGTGAGTCGGGTCGCCGGCCGGGCGGGTGCTGGGGCACGATGCTCCGGGGGCCTTCCGGAAAGGGACTCGTGTGACCACGTATCAGGTCGGGTATTTCGTCGGCAGCCTGTCCGAGAAGTCGATCAACCGGGTACTGTCCCGGGCGCTGATCCGGCTGGCGCCGGCGGAGCTGGAGTTCCGGGAGATCCCGATCAAGGACCTGCCGCTCTACAACCACGACTTCGACGCGGACTACCCGCCGGAGGGCCGGGCGCTCAAGGAGGCGATCGCCGCCTCGCAGGCGCTGCTGTTCGTCACCCCCGAGTACAACCGGGGCATCCCCGGCGCGTTGAAGAACGCGATCGACTGGGCCAGCCGCCCGTGGGGCACCAACTCCTTCACCCACAAGCCCTCGGCGGTGATCGGCGCCTCGCCCGGCAAGATCGGCACCGCCGTGGCGCAGCAGAGCCTGCGGTCCGCGCTGAGCTTCTGCAACGCCCCGCAGATGTCCGCCCCGGAGGCGTACATCCAGTTCACGCCGGGCCTGTTCGGTGACGACGGCGAGGTGACCGACCCGAACACGCAGCAGTTCCTCGGCGACTTCATGGCCGACTTCAAGACCTTCGTCGAACGGGTGTTGACGGTACTTCCGTCCCAGTGACCTTACGGCGTGGCAGAGTTCGGGTATGACGCACCGTGAGCTGTTCGCCTCACTGTCCACGCCGCTGGTCGCCGACGCCTGTGTCCGGCTCGGAGTGCCGCTGCGGGTGGCGCCACCGGGCATCGGCGCGGTGGTGCCCGGGCAGCGGGTGGCCGGCCGGGTGCTGCCGGTCCGGCACTACGGCAGCGTGGACGTCTTCCTGGAGGCGTTCGGCGAGGTCGGCCCCGGGGACGTGCTGGTGATCGACAACGGTGGGCGGACGGACGAAGCCTGCGTGGGCGACCTGGCGGTGCTGGAGGCCGGGGTGGCCGGGCTGTCCGGCGTGGTGATCTGGGGGCAGCACCGGGACACCCCCGAGCTGGTCGAGATCGGCCTGCCGGTGTTCAGCTACGGCGCCTGTCCGCTCGGTCCGGTCCGGTTGGCCGAGCGGGAGCCGGAGGCGCTGCTCAGCGCCCGGTTCGGCGCGCACACGCTGACTGCCGAGGACGTCGCCTTCGGCGACCGGGACGGCGTGCTGTTCGTGCCCGCCGCCCGCGCCGCCGAGGTGCTGGACACGGCGGCGGGCATCCACGTCACCGAACGCGCGCAGGCCGAAAAGATCAGGGCGGGGGAGACCCTGCGTCGGCAGACCGCCTTCGACGACTACCTGACCCGCCGCGCGGCCGACCCGGCCTACACCTTCCGCCGGCACCTGCGGGAGCTCGGCGGCGCGATCGAGGTCTGATCCCGAGCGACGGCCACTCGTTGCCCAGCGGCTGTCGACGAGTTCTGCTGCCGCTGCGCGCGACACGATCGTGTCCGGGAATGGTCGAGGATCAGCTCACCAGGTCGTCGACCATTTTGTGGAGCAGAGTGTTGTCGCCCTGGAAGCTGCGGATCGAGGCCAGCTGGTTCTCGGCCGGATCGAGGTTGTCCCAGGAGAGCAACCAGTCGGACTCCGAAGCCAGTTGGCCGAGAAAGGCCCTCTGAGCTCGGCCGTTTCCCTCCCGGAACGGGTGCAGCGCGTTGATGTCGCCGTACAGCTCGGTGAGGGTGTCCACCAGATCGGAGCGGGAGGCTGCGGCGAGCTGGGCGGGTGAGGGTGCCCGGGAGAAGATCTCGTCTGCGTAGGGCTCGAGGTTCCGCAGCGGGCAGAAGCCGGTGTGCTTCGAGATCTCGACCGTCCGAAGTTTGCCGGCCCAGGCGTAGACGAGTCCGAACACCGCCTGGTGAACTGCGCGCAGATGGGCCAGGTCGAACCGGCCGGGAACCGGGTGCTCAGCGATCCGGCTGAGGGTGGCCCTGGTGATGTCGGCCTCGGCAGCTGCGAGCTGCGCAGCATCGTCGATGCCCAGGAGGTTGCGCAGAGTGCCGTTCGGCAGCGCGTAGGGATCGCTCATCAGGCCCGTCGTTCAGGGCTGGCCGACACGGTGGCGGGCGACGGCTCGGGCGACCAGCTCGTCCGCGTCGATGCTGCCACGGACGTACTCGTCGGTGTCGGCGTCGGAGGCTGCGGAGGGCTGCAGCCCCTCTGCGCGAACGGAGCCCGTGGCGGAAGCGGCGCCGGCCCGGCGCCGGGCTCCGGTGAGCTCCTCGTAGAGCGCGATCGACATCAGCACACCCTGGGGCTTCCGGTGCGCGCCGATGACGACCGGCGCTGCTGTCGGGCCCTCCAAGGCAAGGGTGCCGAGTATCTGGGAGAGCTGCGTTCGCGCGTCGCTGACGGAAATGATCTCCTGGATCTCCATCTCCTTACCGTACCGAAATCTGTACAGATTTCCAGTCAGGCGGACTCGCGGCGGATCAGCCGGGTCGGGGTGATCACCGAGGTGGGGGCGAGCGGCTGGGCCGGGGTGGCCAGGCGGCGGAGCAGCAGGCGGGCCATCAGGCGGCCCATCTCCTCGATGTCCTGGCGGATGGTGGTGAGCGGGGGGTCGGTCCAGGCGGCGATCGACTCGACGTCGTCGAAGCCGACCAGGGCGACGTCCTCGGGGATCCGGCGGCCGTGGGCCCGGAGCACCCGCAGGGCGCCTGAGGCCATCGCGTCGGAGGCGGCGAAGACGGCGTCCAGGTCGGGCCGTCTGGCCAGGAGTTCGGTCATCGCGCGACCGCCGCCGTCCGGGGTGAAGTCGCCCTCGGCGATCAGGGCGGGGTCGCCGTCGGGGATCAGGTCGCGGTAGCCGTCGAGGCGGTCGGTGGAGGAGGTCTGGTCGAGCGGGCCGGTGATGGTGGCGATCCGGGTGCGGCCCAGCGAGCGCAGGTGCTGGACGGCCGTCCGGGCGCCGCCCCGGTTGTCGCTGTCGACGTAGACCAGCTCGCGGTCGGACTCGGCACCCGGCCAGCCGGGGCGGCCGCCGATCACCGTGGGCAGACCGACCCGGCGGGCCATCTCGGGCAGCGGGTCGCTCCGGTGCAGCGAGAACAGCAGCGCGCCGTCCACGTGGCCGCCGGCCAGGTAGCGGCCGACCCGCTCGTAGTCCTGCTGGGCCTCGATCAGCAGCAGCACCATCTGGTTGTCGGCGGCGGAGAGCTCCCGGCTGATGCCGCGCAGGTGCTGGGCGAAGAACGGGTCGGAGAACAGCCGGCTCTCGGGCTCGGCCACCACCACGGCGACGGCGTGGTTCCGCCGGGTGACCAGGGTGCGGGCGGCGAGGTTCGGGGCGTAGCCGAGCTCGTCGACCGCCTGCTGGACCTTCTCCCGCAACGCCTCGCGGACCCCGGTCCCGCCGTTCACCACCCGGGAGGCGGTGGCCCGGGAGACACCGGCCCGTTCGGCGACGGACTCCAGGGTCGGACGGTGGAGGGCGCCGGCCGGCTGGGCCTCGGGCTGCGGCTGGGCCACTGCGGACTCCTCGGGCTACGGGGGATGGGTGGGGCGGTGGGCTTGTCAGTGCAGAGCTTATCTGGTGGGGGGAATGATTGAGAGCGCTCCCAGGCACCGTCCGGTGCGGTCTGGTGGAGTCGGCGCGCATGATCGTCAGGTCCGACCTGGGCGTCGCATTTCCGCCAGTCGACGGGTCCGGAGTGCCGCAGACTGGAGTGCGTGACCGAGACTCTGACCGACGACGACACCCGCTACCGGGCGGTGGACAGCCGGGACTCCCGTTTCGACGGGGTGTTCTTCACGGCTGTCAGCAGCACCGGTATCTACTGCCGGCCGAGCTGCCCCGCGGTGACTCCGAAGCGGGTCAACTGCACGTTCTACCCGACCGCGGCGGCCGCCCAGGGCGCGGGCTACCGGGCCTGCCGCCGGTGCCGCCCCGACTCGGTGCCGGGGTCACCGGAGTGGAACCACCGGGCCGACCTGGTCGGCCGGGCGATGCGGCTGATCGGGGACGGCGTGGTGGACCGCGAAGGCGTCTCCGGCCTGGCCCAGCGGCTCGGGTACAGCTCGCGGCAGGTGCAGCGGCAGCTGACCGCCGAGCTCGGCGCCGGGCCGATCGCGCTGGCCAGGGCGCAGCGCGCGCAGACCGCCCGGTTGCTCCTGCAGACCACCGCGCTCCCGGTCACCGAGATCGCGTTCGCGGCCGGCTTCTCCTCGGTACGGCAGTTCAACGACACCGTCCGGGAGGTCTACGACCGCACCCCGAGCGGCCTGCGGGCCGAGACCAACGGCCACCGCAAGGGCACCGCGACACCCGGTTCGATCGGGCTCCGGCTGGCGTACCGGGGTGCGCTCGACAGTGACCACCTGCTGGACTTCCTGGCCCTGCGCGCGGTGCCCGGCGTCGAGGAGGTGGTGCCCGGCGCGGCGCCCGGTGTCCGCACCTACCGGCGGACGCTGGCGCTCCCGTACGGCCACGCGATCGCCGAGGTGGACGGCCTGGCCGCCGGTGACCCGGCGCACCGGGGCTGGCTGGACTGCCGGCTCCAGCTCACCGACCTGCGGGACCTGACCACCGCCGTGCACCGGCTCCGGGCGCTGTTCGACCTGGACGCCGACCCGGACGCGGTGGACGGCCAGCTCGGTGCCGACCCGCTGCTCGGCGATCTGGTGCGGGCCCGCCCCGGCGTGCGCTCGCCGGGGCACGTCGACCCGCACGAGCTCGCGGTCCGCGCCGTCCTCGGCCAGCAGATCACCGTGGCGGCCGCCCGGACCCTGGCCGCCCGGCTGAGCGAGCGGTACGGCGTCGCGCTGCCCGAGCCGAGTGGCGGTCTGCGGCTGCTGTTCCCGGTCGCCGGGGCGCTGGCGGAGGCCGACTCCGCCGATCTGGCGATGCCGGACGCCCGCCGCCGTGCCCTGCGCGGACTCTGCGCGGCGCTGGCCGAGGGCACCGTCCGGCTGGACGGCGGCGTGGACCGGGAGGCCGCCGCCGCCGACCTACTCGCCCTGCCGGGCATCGGCCCCTGGACGGTGGGTTACCTGCGGATGCGCGCGCTGGCCGATCCGGACGTCTTCCTGCCGAGCGATGTCGGCGTCAAGCACGGTCTGCAACGGCTCGGCCACCCGGGCGACCCCAGGGCGGCGGCACTGGCGGGTGCGGCCTGGGCGCCGTGGCGCTCGTACGCGGTGCACCGGCTGTGGGCCTCGCTGACTCCCGTGGCGGGCGCGAAGGTTGACGACGTGTCGGAAGGAGTGCGGGCATGACCACGGTGTTCACGACGATGGAGAGCCCGCTGGGCCGGCTGCTGCTCACCGGCACCGTGGAGCCGGACGGTTCGTTCGCGCTCCAGGCGGTCACCGCGCCCGGCCAGAAGGGCGCCCGGGACGAACCGGCCGACGGCTGGCTGCACGACCCGGAGGCGTTCGCGGCCGTGATCGAGCAGCTCGACGCCTACTTCGCGGGGGAGTCGACCACCTTCGACCTTCCGCTGGCACCGGTGGGCACCGAGTTCCGGCGGCGGATCTGGGCCGCGCTGGCCGAGATCCCGTACGGCGAGACGGTCACCTACGGCGAACTGGGCGCGCTGGCGGGCCAACCGCCGACGGCCGTCCGCGCGGTGGGCGGTGCGGTCGGGGCCAATCCGCTGCTGGTGATCCTGCCCTGCCACCGGGTGCTCGGCGCGAACGGCGCGCTGACCGGCTTCGCGGCGGGCATCGACCGGAAGCGGCACCTGCTGGCGCTGGAGCGGGGCTCGCTGTTCTGAGCCGCTGTCAGCCGATCCGGGGTCAGCGGGGCTCAGGGCGCGGTGCCGCCGGACAGGGCCTTGGCGAGCAGCTCCAGGGCGGGCAGGGCGTGCATGACGGCCTCCCGGTCGGTGGCCGGGAGGCTCTCCAGGGCGGCGGCGAGGCGGCGCTCGTGGGCGTGCTGCCAGTCGTGGAGCTGCTGGTGCCCGGCCTCGGTGAGCGCGATCCGGGCGGTGCGGCGGTCGCCGGGGTCGGGCTGGCGGTCGACGAAACCGGCCTCCAGGAGCTTGCCGATCAGGCCGCTGACGGTGTTGGGGGCGAGGCGCTGACGGGCCGCCAGCTCGCCGACCCGGAGCGGTGCGGCGGCCAGTGTCTGGAGCAGCTCGACCTGGGCCATCGGCAGCGACTCCCAGGGGTAGTCGGTGCGGATGCTGCTGCGCAGGGCGCGGCGGAGCCGGGTGATCACGTCGGTCAGTCGCTGGGCCCGCGCGACGGCCGCGGCCTCCTCGAGGGCCGACCCGCCGTCCGCGACCGTCCCGCCGTCCGCCGGATCGGGGAGGTGGCCGGCGGTCGGATCGGGGTTGGGCTGCGACGACATGGGCGACAGCGTAGCGCGCGGGGTCCGTACACCTGTCGGTAGGTGACCAGCTCTGCTCACGAGCACATCCCGTAACGATCCGATCGCCATCCGATCAGTTCGATGGCAGAACAGTTCGGTGGCCGATATATTACTCGGGTGAGCACCCTGAACCCGAGTCTCGCCCAGCGCCTGCTGGCCGAGCGCCCCCGCCCCCGCGCGGTGGCCGGCTGGCGGCACGCGCACTGGCTGGCCGTCGGTACGGTCTGCCTGGGCGCGTTCCTCGGGCAGCTCACCGCGAGCATCACCGCGCTGGTCTTCCCGGAGCTGGAGCGGGCCTTCGGCGCCAACTTCGCCGCCGTCGAGTGGGTCGCCCTCGCGTACCTGCTGGTCCTGGTCGCGCTGCTGGCCCCGATCGGACGGCTGTCGGACCTGGTCGGGCGGAAGACCGTCTACCTCGGCGGCTTCGGGGTCTTCGCGCTGGCCTCGCTCGGCGCCGGGCTGGCCGACAGCCTCGGCCTGCTGGTCGCCTGCCGGGCCGTCCAGGCGGTCGGCGGCGCGATGATGCAGGCGAACAGTGTCGCGCTGGTGGCCCGCGGCGTCCCCGAGCACGCGATGCGCAGCGCGCTCGGCATCCAGGCCGCCGCGCAGGCCCTCGGCCTCGCGCTCGGGCCGACCCTCGGCGGGCTGCTGGTGCAGCACGTCTCCTGGCGCTGGGTGTTCTGGATCAACGTCCCGATCGGGCTGCTCGGCATCCTCGCGGGCTGGTTCCTGCTGCCCCGGACGTATCCGCAGGGGCGGCCGCAGGCACCGCGCCGCGACGGCCGGTTCGACCTGGCCGGGCTGGTGCTGCTGGTCGGCTGTTCGACCGCCCTGCTGCTGGCCCTCTCCACCGCCTCCGGCCTGCCGCTCCCCGCCTGGGCGGTGGCCGTCCTGCTGGTCGCGGCCGTCGTGCTGGCCCTGGCACTGGCCCGGCAGGAGCAGCGCGCCGACCGACCGTTGATCCCCCCGGGCCTGATCAACACCCCCGGCATCCGGGCCGGGCTGCTGATCGCCCTGGTCGGCTACCTGCTGCTGTTCTGCCCGCTGGTGCTCGGCCCGGTGATGCTGGTCGGTGCGGGAGCACCGGTGGCCACCGCCGGATTGGTGATCACCGCCCTGCCCGCCGCCTTCGCGGTCGCGGCCACGGTCGGGGCCGGGCTGCTTCCCGACTCCTGGTCGGACGCCGTCCGGTGCCGCTGCGGCGCGCTGGTCGCCGCGCTCGGCCTCGGACTGCTCGCGCTGGTGCCCGCCACCCCGTCGGCCACCGTGCTGCCGCTGGTGCTGACGGGCTACGGCCTAGGGCTGCTGCTGCCCGCGAACAACGCGCTGGTGATGCGGGCGATCCCGGTCGCGAGCTCCGCCGTCGGCGGCGGGCTGGTCAACATGGTGCGCGGTCTCGGCACCGCGCTGGGCACCGCGTTGCCAGTGCTGGCCGTCCACCTGGCGGGGCATCAGAACGGCGGCCGCGCCGTCCTCGCCCTGCTCACCCTGGTCGCGGTCGCGGCCGCCGGCCTGGCCGCCCGGGTCCGGACCGGCGCACCACGGGCCTGAGCGCCGCGCTCCCCGGCAACGCCGAAGGGTGCGGCCGGACGGTGACGTCCGGCCGCACCCTTCGGACGGGGTGTCAGGAGAGCGGCTTGGCGCCGCGCTTCGCCAGCAGGTCGGTGATCAGGTCGATCTCCGAGCGCTGGCCGTTCACCATGGTCTGGGCGAGCCGCTTCTCGACCGCGTTGGTGCCGAGGTCGACGTAGCCCTGCGCCATCGCGACGCCGCCCTTGTGGTGCTCGATCATCAGCTGGAGGTAGTAGACCTCGGCCTCCTGGCCGTTGAGCGAACGCAGCTTGTCGAGCTCGGTGTTGGTCGCCATCCCGGGCATCAGCGAACCGTCGTGCGGCTCGTACCGGTGGTCCATCCGCATCCAGGCCATCGGCTCGGCACCCGAGTGCTGGGTCAGGCCCCACTGGTCGAGCCAGCCCATCATCATGCCCCGCTGGTTGGCCTGGGTGTTGATGATGTCGAAGGCCAGGTTCCGGATGTCGGTGCTCTCGGTCCGGTCCCGGACGATGAACGAGAGGTCGATGGCCTGCTGGTGATGGGTCGCCATGTCCCGGGCGAAGCCGGCCTCCGCCGACTCCTGCGCGGGCACCGACGCCACCGAACCGCTGGCGTCCGAACCACCGGCCACCAGCGCGGGCACGCCGAGGCCGAGCGCCACCGCCGCCGCCAGGGCGGCGGGCCACCAGAGCCGACGCCGGCCGGCCCCGACGGCCGGCCCCTCGACCGTGTCCGCCTCGCCGGTGACTACTGGGCGGTGCTGCACGACGCCCCCGGCTCCTGGGTCTGCGGGCCCTGCACGTACTTGGTGAAGAAGCTCGCCACCCGGGGGTCGGCCGCGCTGTCCACCGTCAGCTGGGTGCCCCACGCGGTCAGCGTGATGGTGCCCGGCTCGTCCGGGTAGGGGCTGATGAAGGAGTACGGGGTGGTCTTCACCCGGCTGGAGAGCGTGCTGACGTCGTCGGCCGAGGCCTTCGCGTTGTACGTCACCCAGACCGCGCCGTGCTCCAGCGCGTGCACGGCGTTCTCGTTCTCGACCGGCTTGTCGTAGACGGTGCCCATGCAGTTCAGCCAGACCGGGTTGTGGTCACCGCCGACCGGCGGGGTCTGCGGGTACGTCACCTTGGTGGTGACGTGGTTGCGGGCGAGGTTGTCGAAGGTCCGGACACCGTCGATCGGCGCCTTGGCGGCGGCGGCCTCCTTGTCCTTCTTCTGCTTGGCGTCGAGCGCGATCCACGCGCCGCCGCCCACCATGCCGGCGAGCAGCACGGCGGCCGCACCGATCGCGATGAACTTGTTGCGGCGGTCGCGGCGCTGCTCCTCGGCGCGCAGCTCGGCGATCCGGGCGCGGCGGTCGGCGGTGCTCGGGCGGACGTTCGACTTGCCCTTGCCGGGCTGCTTGGTCGGCTGCTGCTTGGCGGCGGAACCCATGAAAGTTGTCCTTGTCCCCGTCGGGCGGTGCCCGCTCGGCGGTCTACGGATTGGCAGGGGAAGCGGAGCCGTCCGGGCCCGGCCGGCCGTCGGCCTCGGTCGGCCGTGGTCGGTCGGTGCGCGGACGGTGGGTTCCGCTCAGCTCCGTTGGATCTGGAGCGCGTGCAGGTCGGGCGCCAGGTCCGGGCCGCTCAGCGGTGTGAGCACCGGTGGGGCGGGTCTGGCCTGCGGCGCGATCAGCCGGGCGGGCACCGCGGGCACGGGCTGCGGCGGCGCGTTCGGCAGCTGCGACTCCTGGCCGCAGTACGGGTGGCTGGAGCAGCCGCTGCCGGGGGTGGGCTGCTCGCCGTCCACCGTGCACCAGACCAGCGGCGGCCGTTCGGTGCCCTGGACCTGCGGGGAGCGGTGGTGCCGGAGCCCGTGCGCGGCCGCCACGGCGGCGGGCTGCGCCGTCACCGTGGTCACCGGCGGGGGGCCGGTCCGGGCGACCGCGTGCGCGCGGCCCGCACACGGGAGCACCGCGAGCAGACCCGCCAGCAGCAGGATCCACAGCGCGGCCGCCGGGCGGCCGGCGATCGCGGGCCTCCCCGGCTGCGGTGTGTGAGCCCCCGGCACGGTCATGCGCACATATTAATCAGCCGAACGGGTGAGGGTGGAGTCCCTCGGGGAGTCTCGTTCCCTGCCGTTCACGTCGAGTACGTGCAGTTCGGCACGGTTTCGGCCGGTCCCGACCGGCTGTCGCGGCACTGCGCTCACGGGGTGACCGGTTGTCGTCGATTCCCGGACACCGTCGTTCTCCTTGGGGACAATGACGTCGAGCCCGGGGCCCAGGCCCGCTCGACAGTCGGCAGACACGGACGAGGAGCAGCCGGATGAGCAACCAGGGCGCACCACCGCAGCGCGGCGACGGCTGGTGGCACGAGGTCTACACGGGCCCGGCCGCCACCCTGCGGGACACACCGGAGACCCCGGACGACGACGCCACGGTGGACGACCGGTTCGACTCGGCGGCCGGGATGATCGGGACGCAGCGCACGGCCGAGGCGGTGCCGGTCGCCGGAGCTGCGGCGGACGCCGAGATCGAGGCCGACGCCGACGCCGGACCGGACGCCGGCGGGCTGTCGGTGGACGACTGGTTCGACTCGGCGCTCGGGATGATCGGGACGCAGCGCAGCACCGAGGTCACCGTGGTGACCCGCTCGGCCGAGGGCGACCCGGACGAGGACGATCTGGACGAGGAACAGCGGCCCGAGACCGACGAGGTCGACGGTGACCTGGCCCCGGGCGACGTGACGGACGCCGAGGTGACGGACGCCCACGTGGCGGACGCCGAGGTGGCGGAGCCCGAGCCGGCCGCGCTCCCCGTGGTCGCACCGACGCCCCCGTCCGCCGACGCGCTGAGCTCGGTCGAGCCACTGCCGCCCGCCGCCCGCCGCGCGTACGACCAGCAGCCGGTGCCGCACGTCGGCGACCGCCCGCCGACCTACGGGCCCGAGCCGACCGCCGTCGCGGTCGCCGACCCGGAGGAGCTCGCGGTCCTCACCCCGGACACCGTCCTGGAGGGCGCCCAGTACGGCACGGCCACGCTGCGCGCGGTCTCGGTCCGGGGCGACTCCGCCCGCTACCGGGGTGAACTGCGCCGGGACGCCCTGCTGATCACCCGGTTCGGGGAGGGCGCGGAGGGGCTGCTGCTCGCGGTGGTGGCCACCACCTCCGCCTCGGCCCCGCCCTCACCGCTCGCCGCCGAAGCCTGCCGGCACCTGGCCGCCGCGATCGGCCGCAGCCGCGCGGAGCTCGCCGCCGACCTGCGCGACGGTGCGCGCGACCGTCTCCGCTACGGCCTCCAGCGCCTCACCACCAGCGCGTTCGCGCCGCTGCGCGCCCCGGGTGCGACCCCGGACGCCGCCCCGGGCCAGGACGCTGACGGAGCGTCCGCCCCCGCCCTCGCGCCCGACGGCCGGTCCGCCGCCGCCCTGCACTGCCTGCTGCTCTCGCTCGACCCGGCGGCCACCCACCGCGCCGCCTTCGGGCTCGGCCCGAGCGGGCTGTACCTGCTCCGCTCGGGGCACTGGATCGACGCCTACGCCGCCCGGCTGCTGCACCACCCGGACGGTCAACTACCGACCCCCACCGGCCCGTTGGTCAAGCCGTTCCGGTTCCGGCTGGTGCCGGCCACACCCGGCGACATCCTGCTGCTCTGCACCCCGGGCCTGGCCGATCCGCTGGCCGACGAACCGGCCGTCGCCCACTTCCTGGCCAACCACTGGGCCCACCCGCACCCGCCGGGCACGGTCGACTTCCTCCGCCAGATCCAAACCCGCGCCAAGGGCTACTCCGCCGACCGCACCGCCGCCGCCCTCTGGACCGAGTGATCCGCCGACCGGCCGACCCCGGGGCCGAGGGCCCGGAAAATCCGCTCGATCCGTCGGCCCGGCCGATCTACGCTCCGGGTATGACGCCGACCAGAACCTCCTACGTCTGCCTGCCCTGCCGGGCCTCGTACAAGCAGTCGCCGACCGGCGACCACCGGCGGCCCTGCCCGCGCTGCGCCCGGCCGCTGCTCCGGGCCGGTTCGGCGTTCGCCGCACCGCGCCGCCGGGACACCGCCGCCTGGCGGACCCTCTCGGTGCTGCTGAACGCGGGCGTCGACTTCCACAAGAGCTGCTGCGGAGGCCCGGGCTACCGTCCACGCACGCTGTTCGAGGTGCGCGAGCGGATGGCGTACGCCCGGCGGACGGGGGAGCCCTTCGCCCGCGCGCTGGTCCGGTCCGCGCTGCCCTGACGGGCGGTCAGCCGCCGAGCAGGGCCCGGGCCACCGAGGCGAGCTGGCCGACGGCCTCGGTCCGGTCGGCGCCGGGCAAGCCGATCGCGACCGGCACCGCCAGGCCGTCCAGCAGGGCACGGAGCTGGACGGCCCGGGCGGCCGCGCCGCCGGCGGTGAACTCGCCGCCCGCCACGCCCTCCTCGATCAGCGCGACCAGGTCGGTCTGCCAGGGGGCCTCGATCTCCAGCTGGCCCTGCCGGATCTCCGCACTGGCGGGGGACCGGCCCCAGACCTCCAGCCAGAGGATCCAGCGCGGATCGCCGGGGCCTTCGGGCAGGTACAACTCGGCGTACCCGGCCAGTCGCTGACGTGTCGTCAACTCCCGGTCGGCCAGCATGGCGCGACGCCGCTCGCCGAGCTGCTCCTCGCTCCAACGCAGGGTCTCCAGCAGGAGTTGGTCCTTGCTGCCGAAGTAGTAGAGCAGGTGGCCGGCGCTCATCTGCAACTGCTTGCCCAGCCCGGCCATGGTCAGCTTGGCCAGCCCGTGCTCGGCGATCGCCGCCCGGGCGGTGGCGAAGACCTCCTCGCGCGGCCGCGCGGGGCGCCGCGTCCGTGGCTCCGCCATCTGCCGTTCCTCCTGCTCAGGGATGGATCAGGCCAGCTTCTCACGGTCGGGCGGGCGGGGGCGGTGGTGTCCCGGCAGGCGGATTGAACGAACTGTTTGCAATGGCCCGTTGTCAACAAGTGCCGCATTCGCCTACGGTGGGGGCATGACCGAGGACAGCAAGGTGAAGCTCTCCGCCCCGTTCGACGTACCGGACGCGGCCGCCGCGCACGAGAAGCGGCAGTACCCGGCCCTGCTCCGGATCACCGAGCGGCACGCCCACGGCGAGGCCCGCACCCGCTGGGAGGAGCGGCGGATGCCGCTCGGTCCGGTGGACGCCTGGCGGCGGGTTGTGCTGCTGGCCGGTGGCAGCGAGTTCCCCGAGGAGGGCGAGGCGCCGGTCGACGCGGACGACCTGGCGGCCGCGCTGGCCCTGGTGCAGTGGGCCCGGGCGGAGGTGGACGAGTGGGAGCTCGGCCTGCTGGAGATGGCCCGTGGCCGGGGGCTGACCTGGCAGCAGATCGCCGTCAACCTCGGCCTCGGCTCGGCGCAGGCGGCCCGGCAGCGGCACCTGCGGCTGGCCGAGCGGGCGCCGGATCAGTCCGCGGGCTGAACGGCCGTCAGCTCGCCGCGCCGGCCGGGTCGGTCCGGGGTCTGCGGCCGGGCCGCGAGGCGGCAGCCCAGGCAGTCGGGGTGCCGGGAGACGTCCCGGACGCGCCAGTCCCACTGCGCCTCGGGACGCGGTCCGCTCCGCTTGCCCCAGCCCGCGAGGTGCAGCAGCCAGCTGGCCAGCGCGCCCGCGACGACCAGCCCGGCGCCGAGCCAGAGGCCCGGCACCCAGGCCGCGCACATCGCGACGCCGGCCGTGGTGAATCCCGCGAACACCAGGGCGGAGCCGGTCCATCCCGCGACGGTGTGGCCCATGTCGTGGTGGCCGTGCATGCCGCTCATCCGGGCACTCCTTCGTCATGCTGGGTGGGCCGAGGTGGCTCGGCCGATCGAGCTCGCACGTGATCCCAGTTGTCTCACGTGCTAAGTATCTTAGACTCTAAGGAGATTTCAGGTGGAGGGCAAGCCCCGTCCGGCCGCATCCCCCGCGCAGGCCCTGACGGCCATGGACCAGCTGATCGCCCTCAGCCTGGTCAGCCAGCAGGACATCGCGCAGCGCCTCGGCCTCGGGGTCACCGACCTCACCTGCCTGGGCCACATCCTCGGCGCGGGCGAGCAGCCCATCACCGCCGGCGACCTGGCCGACCGCGCCAACCTCACCAGCGGCGCCGTCACCGGCGTGCTCAACCGGCTCGAACGCGCCGGGTACGCCCACCGGGCCGCCGACCCGGCCGACCGACGCCGGGTCAGGATCGTCGCCGACGAGTCGGCCGCCGCCCGGCTGTACGCGGTCTACGAACCCTTCTACCTCCGGATGAACGAGCTGTTCGCCGACTACACCTCCGACGAAGTCGCCGTGCTGGCCGACTGGTTCACCCGCGCCACCGCCCTGATGGGCACCCGGCTCGACGAGCTCCGCACCACCGGCCAGGCATGAAGGGTGCCTGCGGCGAGGTGCCGCAGGCACCGGTGGTCAGGACGGTTTCTTGTCGATCTCTAGGTCGGCCTCCGGGGTCCTGACGAGGTTTCCGGGCGGGCCGGCCGCGTTGCCGGTGTTGTTGTCGAGGGCCGGGTCGTTGGTGGGCGAGCTCGCGGTGGCGATGGTGCGGATGTCGGAGCCGTTGCCGGTGTAGGTGGGGTCCAACTGGACGGTGAACACCCAGCGATGCGACGCGCCGGAGGTGATCGAGGCCGGCCCGCAGCTGACGGACTGTCCGCTGGCGGTGCAGCCGTCGGCGGAGGAGACGAAGAGCAGCTGGGCGGGCAGCGAGTCGCGGACCGCGACGTCCAGGGCGTCCGAGGGGCCGTTGTCGGTCGCGGTGATCACGTACTGGAAGGTCTCGCCGGGGGCGATCGGGGTGGAGGTGACGGTCTCCTTGGCGGTGGAGACGTCGGCGGTCGGCGTGCCCGCCTTGCCGTCGGGCAGTCCGGCGGTGGAGCTGTCGTTGTCGGTCCTGGGGTCGATGTTGTCGGCGGTGACCTTGGCGCTGTTCTTCAGCGCGGTGCCGTCGCCCCGGTAGGCGGGGTCGAGCCGGACGGTCAGGACGCACTGCTCGCCCTCGACTCCCGGGACCCGGCTCTGACGGCTGGTCAGACCCGCGACGCTCTTCGCGCAGTCGGTGCCCCCGAGCGCGGCCGACCCGCCCGGCATGAGACAGACCCCCACCATGGCCAGCGCCGCGGACACGACCGGACGCAGCCGGCACGCCGGTGTGAGCCGCCGAGGTGGACTCGGCTCGCCGGCTGCCATCACTCGCCACTTCCAGGTGGGGAGCGCTTCCGCTGCCTCCCTCAGCATCCCGGAAGTATCGGGAGACATGACAGGTAGTCAGCATGTCACCGGCGCGGACGAACTGCGTTACCTCGTGGGCGGTGTGGCTTGAGGCCCACGCGGTCGCGACATCACCGGACGCGCGCGGGCACGGCACTGCGCTGGACGGGTTCATCTTTGCCGATCATCGTGCGGCCCTGGAGTGTCCAGCCAAATTCACCCCATATAAGGCCCTTATATACAAAACGAACGGTATGCCTTGATTCGGAGAGAACGGGAACACGATGGCCGCCTTTCTCAAGCGCCTGATCGCGGTGGTAGTGGCCTGGGTCCTGGCCATGACCGTGTCCCCGTTCTCGTCTGTCGCCGTGGCCCCGGTTGATGACGCCGCGCCGCAGCCGCGTGCTGCGGCAGGCGCCTGCGCGGCGAAGACGTCGGGCTTCAACCAGTGCCAGGTCTTCCGGAACACCGGTTCCACCCAGACCTTCACGCCGCCGGCCGTGGCGACGGCGGTGCGGTTCCACCTGTGGGGCGGCGGCGGTGGCAATGGGATCGGCACCCCCTCCGGGTGGGGCGGCGGTGGTGGCTACTCCCTGGGGACGGTCTCGGCACCGCTGGCGGCGTCGTACTCGATCAACGTGCCTGCGGCGGGTGGCGGGTCCTTCAATTCGGGGAAGGGCGGCGGTGCGGCCTGGGTGAAGGACGCGTCCGGCGCGTTGTTGCTGGTCGCCGGAGGCGGGGGCGGCGGCGGCCGGGGGATCACCTCCGCCGTGGGGGGCGACGGCGGGGCCGGTGGCGGTGTGAACGGTGAGGTCGGCGCCAATGGCGGAGGCGGTGCCAAGGGCGGCCAGGGTGCGACCGGTGCCACTGGAGGCGCGGCAGGGAACATCGGTGCTCTCTCGGGAAAGGCGGGCGCCAACGGTCCGCTCGGGGCGGGTGGTGACGGCGGAACGAGTGGGAACATCAGCACCAGCGATGCGGGTGGCGGTGGTGGCTCCGGCTATGCCGGTGGCGCGGGCGGTGACGGCAACGCGGTGGGGGGAGGCGGTGGTGGTGGCGGCGGCAGCGGTTTCGTGGACACGGCGAAGGTCCCGGGCGGCACCACCGCTGCGGGGTCGGGGAAGACCCCCGGTGGGACGGGTGACCCGTTCTACGACGCCGACAAGTACGGCGACCCGAAGGCGGCCGGCGCGGTCGTGGTCGAGTGGACGATCCCTGCCGTGAAGATCACGTCGCCGGACGACGGCGACACCATCGGCACCGACACCGAGTTCACCGGGACCGGCGCGCCCGGCGCCACCGTGACGCTCACCCGTGGCACCTCGACCACGGTCATCGGCACCGCGACCGTCGCGGCGAACGGCACCTGGACGATCGTCGCCAACGGTCAGGCCACCAGTGCCACCAAGGTGGCCTACAAAGCATCCCAGACGCTGACTGCGGGTCAGACGGCCCTCAGCGACACGGTCTCGGTCGTGGTGGTCAGTACCGGCACCATCACGGGTAAGCCGGTGACGCTGATCCAGACCACCACGACTGGCGCATGTCAGACGAACTACAACGACGCAAAGCAGTTCTACGGCTCCGACAGCTGCGGCACGGGCATCAGCGTGGGTACGGCCGTCTACGGCGGTGCGGCATACGTACAGAATTCGAGTGGCGGATCCACCAAGAGTGTCAACCAGAGCCCGACCACCGGTGCCGGCACCTCGGCGGACCCGTTCAAGATGACGACGGACTTCACGGCCGCCAGTACGCTGCGCCTCTCCCAGCAGGAGACGTACGTCAACGGTGAGAACGGGTTCCGGATCGACATCACGGTCACGAACAACGGCACCGCAGCGCGGTCCGGCAACCTGTACCGGGGCGGCGACTGCTACCTGCAGGGCGCCGACTCGAGCTACGGCGCGGTCCTTCCGGCGGCGCCGGGCATGGGCAATGGCATTGCGTGCGTGAAGAACGCCAACGGCACCGGACAGGCGATGATGTTCGTGCCGCTCACCCCGGGCAGCTCCTACTCGGAGGGGGGCTACAGCACAGTCAAGGGCCATATCCAGACCGGCAAGGCGCTGCCGAACACCTGTGACTGCACGAACAACGTCGACAGCGGTATGGCCATCTCGTGGCCGTACTCGCTGGAGCCGGGCGCGTCGACGACGATCAGCTTCGTCACCTACTTCCGCCCGGCGGACGTGAAGCCGATCCTGACGGAGAAGACGGTGGCGCCGGGCAAGGCGAAGCCGGGCGACACCGTCACCTATACGGTGAAGCTGACCAACAAGGACAACGCCTACCCGGTGACCACGTTCGGTTTCAACGACACGCTGGACAGCCGCCTGGACTACGTCGCCGGCTCGACCAGGGGCACGGATCTGCACGAACCGGCGGTGACCGGCTCCCAGTTGGGCTGGGGCACGTTCATCACGCTGCCCGCCGGAGGGTCGTACACGTTCACCTTCCAGGCGAAGGTGAAGAGCACGGCGACGCTGGGCACCGCCACCAACGACTTCACCGGAGACGGTCTCACCACCCTGTCGAAGGTGGCGCCGCTGCTGATCGGGCCGCTGGCGGGGCTGACGGTGACCAAGACCGTGGACAAGTCGGCGGTGCTGATCGGTGATCAGGTGGTGTTCACCGTCGCGGTGAAGAACGACGGCCCGAACGCGGCGGCCAACGTCGTGCTCACCGACCAACTGCCGGCCGGTCTCACCTACGTCTCGGACGACTCGGCGGGCAAGTACAACAGGACCACCGGCCTGTGGACGGTCGGCGCCCTGGCCAACGGCGCCACCGCGACCTTGAAGGTCACGATGAAGGGCACCCAAGAGGGCGACTTCCTCAACGCCGTGACGGCGGTGACCTCGGACACGACCAACGAGAACAAGCTGTGTACGGACCCCTCGACCCCGTCCACCTGCCCGAGCGCCAGGGTCCTGGTGCGCTCCAGCGACCTGGTGATGACCGCGGCGACCGCCCCGAACCCGGTGGCGCCCGGCGGCACCTCCACGGCAACGCTGACCGTGACCAACAGCGGTCCGTCGACGACCGTGTCCGCGGCGACCGTGACGTTCACGCTGCCGCAGCGCACGACGCTCGGTGCGCCCCTCCCGTCCGGCTGCACTGCGGCCGCTGACGGCAAGTCGGTCACCTGCACCATCGCGGCGGGCCTGGCCAAGGACGCCAAGGCCATGTTCGCGATCCCGCTGGTCGTCGACTCGAACGCCCCGGTCGCGACCGCGCTCACGGGCGGTTCGGCGGTGGTGGCCTCCGCGGACGATCCGAACACGGCGAACAACACGGCGGCCGTGCCGCTGTCCACGACGGCCAAGGGCTCCAACGACCTGGCGATGTCGGTGACCTCGCCGGCCTCTCCCGTAACCCCGGGCACGGCGGGCACCGTGACCGGGATGGTGACGAACGGCGGCCCGTCGGACACCACCTCGGTGTCGACGGTGACGTTCACGCTGCCGGGCCGCACGACCGCCGCCGCGACGCAGCCTTCGGGTTGCACGGTGGCGGCGGACAAGAAGTCCGTGACGTGCAACATCCCGGCCGGGCTCAAGAAGGGCGCCACGGCCTCGTTCCCCATCTCGGTGGTGGTCGATCCGGCCGCGCCGCTCGGCACGGTGCTGTCGGGCGGCAACGCCGCAGTGGTGAACGGCGAGGACCCGCTCGCGACGAACAACACGGCTGACTTCTCGGTGACGACCACGACCACGGGCTCAGCCGACCTGTCGATCACGAAGAAGGCCGAGGGCACCACGTCCGTCCCGCCCGGTGGGAACCTGGTGTACGACCTCGTCGTGGCGAACGCCGGCCCGTCGCAGGCGACGAACGTGGTGGTCACGGACACCCTGCCCGTCGGGTTGAAGTTCGTCTCCGCCGACTCGGGGTGCACGGCTTCGGGGCAGGTGGTGACCTGCCCTCCGGTCGCGACGCTGAACCCGGGTGCGACGAGGACCGTCAAGATCACGGTGCAGCTGGATCAGGCCTACACGGGTGACGGTTCGGACATCAGGAACCAGGCGTCGGTGAAGTCGGACACCACTGACCCGGACCCGTCGAACAACACCTCGGATGCGTCGACCGGCGGTCTGCCCGGTCCGGGGCCGGGTCCGAACCCGCCCGCGCCGGTGAAGGCCGATGTGGCGATCACGAAGAAGCCCGCTTCGACGGCTCCGGTCGTGCCCGGTGAGACGTACGACTACACGGTGACCGTCACGAACAACGGTCCGTCGCAGGCTTCGGGTCTGGTGGTCACGGATTCGCTGCCCGCTGCGTTGAAGTTTGTTTCTGCGAGCGACGGTTGCACGGCCGTGGGCCAGAACGTGTCCTGCCCGAAGCTGGCCACGTTGGCGGCGCAGACGTCGAAGACGTACACGGTCAAGGTGCAGCTCGACCCGGCCTACACCGGTGACGGAACCGACGTGCGGAACCAGGCGAAGGTCGCCACGGACAGTGCCGACCCGGACCAGAGCAACAACACCTCGGACTCCTCCACCGGCACCCTGCCGGGCCCTGGTCCGAACCCGCCCGCGCCGGTGAAGGCGGATGTGGCGATCACGAAGAAGCCCGCGAGCACCACTCCGGTTGCTCCTGGTGAGTCGTTCGACTACGCGATCACGGTGACGAACGTCGGTCCGTCGGATGCCAAGGGCCTGGTGGTGACGGATGCGTTGCCGTCGATGCTGAAGTTCGTGTCGGCGAGCGACGGTTGCACGGCTGTGGGCCAGGACGTGTCCTGCCCGAAGCTGGCCACGTTGGCGGCGAAGGCGTCGAAGACGTACACGGTCAAGGTGCAGCTGGACCCGGCTTACGCCGGTGACGGGGCGGATGTGCGGAACCAGGCGAAGGTCGCGACGGACACGGCCGACCCTGACCTGACCAACAACACCTCCGGCGCGACCACTGGTGGTCTGCCGGGTCCGGGGCCTGGGCCGAACCCGCCCGCGCCGGTGAAGGCGGACGTCGCCATCACGAAGAAGCCGGCCTCGACCACTCCGGTCGCCGCTGGTGAGTCGTTCGACTACACGGTCACTGTCACGAACAACGGTCCGTCGGACGCCAACGGCCTGGTCGTGACCGACGCCCTGCCGTCTCCGCTGAAGTTCGTTTCGGCGAGCGACAGTTGCACGGCTTCGGGCCAGAACGTGTCCTGCCCGAAGCTGGCCACGTTGGCCGCGAAGGCGTCGAAGACCTACACGATCAAGGTGCAGCTCGACCCCGCCTACGCGGGCGACGGGACGGATGTGCGGAACCAGGCGAAGGTCGCCACGGACACGGCCGACCCGGACCAGAGCAACAACACCTCGGACGCGTCCACCGGCACTCTCCCCGGCCCGGGTCCGAACCCGGCCAAGGCGGACGCGGCGATCACGAAGAAGCCGGCCTCGGTCACTCCGGTCGCCGCTGGTGAGTCGTTCGACTACACGGTCACCGTCACGAACAACGGTCCGTCGGACGCCAAGGGCCTGGTGGTGACGGATGCGCTGCCGGCGATGCTGAAGTTCGTTTCAGCGAGCGACAGTTGCACCGCGACCGGCCAGAACGTGTCCTGCCCGAAGCTGGCCACCCTGGCGGCGAAGACCTCGAAGACCTACACCATCACCGTGCAGCTCGATCCCGCCTACAGCGGCGACGGCAGTGACGTGCGGAACCAGGCGAAGGTCGCGACGGACACGGCTGACCCTGACCAGAGCAACAACACGTCGGATGCTTCCACTGGTGGTCTGCCGGGTCCGGGCCCTGGTCCGAACCCGCCTGCCCCTGTGAAGGCGGACGTGGCGATCACGAAGAAGCCGGCCTCGGCCACCCCGGTCTCACCGGGCGAGACGTTCACCTACGAGATCGCAGTGACGAACAACGGGCCTTCGGAGGCGAAGGGTCTGGTGGTGACGGATGCGCTGCCGTCGATGCTGAAGTTCGTTTCAGCGAGCGACAGTTGCACGGCGACCGGCCAGAACGTGTCCTGCCCGAAGCTGGCCACGTTGGCGGCGAAGGCGTCGAAGACGTACACGGTCACGGTTCAGCTCGACCCGGCGTATGCGGGTGACGGCAGTGACGTGCGCAATCAGGCGAAGGTCGCGACGGACACGGCTGACCCTGACCAGAGCAACAACACGTCGGATGCTTCCACTGGTGGTCTGCCGGGTCCGGGCCCTGGTCCGAACCCGCCCGCGCCGGTGAAGGCGGATGTGGCGATCACGAAGCAGCCGGCGTCGGCCACTCCGGTCGCTGCTGGTGAGTCGTTCGACTACACGATCACCGTCACGAACAACGGTCCGTCGGACGCCAACGGCCTGGTCGTCACCGATGCACTGCCGCCCGTGTTGAAGTTCGTCTCGGCGAGCGACAGTTGCACGGCGACCGGCCAGAACGTGTCCTGCCCGAAGTCGGCCACGTTGGCCGCGAAGGCGTCGAAGACCTACACGATCAAGGTGCAGCTCGACTCCGCCTACACAGGCGACGGGACGGACGTCCGCAACCAGGCGAAGGTCGCCACGGACAGTGCCGACCCGGACCAGAGCAACAACACCTCGGACTCCTCCACCGGCACCCTGCCGGGTCCTGGTCCGAACCCGCCCGCGCCGGTGAAGGCGGACGTGGCGATCACGAAGAAGCCCGCGAGTACCACTCCGGTTGCTCCTGGTGAGTCGTTCGACTACACCGTCACAGTGACGAACAACGGTCCGTCGGACGCCAAGGGTGTGCTGGTGACGGATGCGCTGCCGTCGATGCTGAAGTTCGTTTCGGCGAGTGACAGTTGCACGGCTGTGGGGCAGGATGTCTCCTGCCCGAAGCTGGCCACCCTGGCGGCCAAGGCGTCGAAGACTTACACCATTACCGTCCAGCTCGACCCGGCCTATGCGGGCGACGGCAGTGACGTGCGGAACCAGGCGAAGGTCGCGACGGACACGGCTGACCCTGAACAGAGCAACAACACCTCCGACGCGACCACTGGTGGTCTGCCTGGTCCGGGGCCGGGTCCGAACCCGCCCGCGCCTGTGAAGGCCGATGTGGCGATCACGAAGAAGCCCGCCAGGACCACTCCGGTGGCACCGGGTGAGTCGTTTGACTACACGGTCACCGTCACCAACAACGGGCCGTCCGATGCCAAGGACCTCGCGGTCACCGACGCTCTGCCGTCGATGTTGAAGTTCGTGTCGGCGAGCGATGGTTGCACGGCGACCGGTCAGGACGTGTCCTGCCCGAAGCTGGCCACGTTGGCGGCGAAGGCCTCGAAGACGTACACCATTACCGTCCAGCTCGCCCCGGGGTATGCGGGTGACGGTAGCGATGTGCGGAACCAGGCGAAGGTCGCGACGGAAAGTGCCGACCCCGATCCGAGTAACAACACGTCGGATGCGGCGACCGGTGGTCTGCCGGGTCCGGGTCCGGGTCCGAATCCGCCGGCACCGGTGAAGGCAGATGTTGCCATCACCAAGAAGGCCGCGAGCACCACTCCGGTTGCTCCTGGTGAGTCGTTCGACTACACGGTCACCGTCACGAACAACGGGCCTTCGGAGGCGAAGGGTCTGGTGGTGACGGATGCGCTGCCGTCGATGCTGAAGTTCGTTTCGGCGAGCGATGGTTGCACTGCTGCCGGTCAGGACGTGTCGTGTCCGAAGCTGGCCGCGTTGGCGGCGAAGGCCTCGAAGACGTACACGATCACGGTGCAGCTCGACCCGGCGTACAGCGGTGACGGCAGTGACGTGCGGAATCAGGCGAAGGTCGCGACCGACAGCGCCGACCCGGACCAGAGCAACAACACGTCGGACGCGACCACTGGTGGTCTGCCTGGTCCGGGCCCTGGTCCGAACCCGCCTGCCCCTGTGAAGGCAGATGTCGCGATCACCAAGAAGCCCGCGAACACCACTCCGGTGGCACCGGGTGAGTCGTTCGACTACACGGTCACCGTCACGAACAACGGGCCTTCGGAGGCGAAGGGTCTGGTGGTGACGGATGCGCTGCCGTCGATGCTGAAGTTCGTTTCGGCGAGCGACGGTTGCACGGCTGTGGGTCAGGACGTGTCCTGTCCGAAGCTGGCCACGTTGCCGGTGAAGGCGTCGAAGACGTACACGATCACGGTGCAGCTCGCCCCGGCGTATGCGGCTGACGGCAGCGACGTGAAGAACCAGGCGAAGGTTGCGACAGATACGGCCGACCCCGACCAGAACAACAACACCTCCGACGCGACCACCGGCGGTCTGCCGGGGCCGGGCCCTGGCCCGAACCCGCCTGCGCCCGTGAAGGCGGATGTCGCGATCACGAAGAAGCCGGCGTCGGTCACTCCGGTCGCTCCGGGTGAGACGTTCACGTACGAGATCGCGGTGACGAACAACGGTCCGTCGGACGCCAGCGGTGTGGTGGTGACGGATGCGCTGCCGGCGATGTTGAAGTTCGTTTCGGCGAGCGACGGTTGCACGGCGACCGGTCAGGACGTGTCCTGCCCGAAGCTGGCCACCCTGGCGGCCAAGGCGTCGAGGACGTACACGATCACGGTCCAGCTCGACCCGGCCTACAGTGGTGACGGCAGCGACGTGCGCAACCAGGCGAAGGTCGCGACCGACAGCGCCGACCCGGACCCGAAGAACAACACCTCCGCCGCGACCACTGGTGGTCTGCCTGGTCCCGGTCCTGGTCCGAACCCGCCCGCGCCGGTGAAGGCGGACGTGGCGATCACCAAGAAGCCCGCGAGCACCACTCCGGTTGCTCCTGGTGAGTCGTTCGACTACACGATCACCGTGACCAACAACGGGCCGTCCGACGCGAAGGGCTTGGCGGTCACTGACGCTCTGCCCGCGATGCTGAAGTTCGTTTCGGCGAGTGACAGTTGCACTGCTGCTGGGCAGGATGTCTCCTGCCCGAAGCTGGCCACCCTGGCGGCCAAGGCGTCGAAGACCTACACCATCACCGTGCAGCTCGACCCCGCCTACAGCGGTGACGGCAACGACGTGCGCAACCAGGCGAAGGTCGCGACCGACACCGCCGACCCCGATCCGACCAACAACACCTCCGACGCGACCACCGGTGGTCTGCCTGGTCCCGGTCCTGGTCCGAACCCGCCCGCGCCGGTGAAGGCAGATGTCGCGGTCACGAAGAAGGCTGTGGGCAGTGCATTGGTGGCTGCCGGTGAGTCGTTCGACTACACGGTGACGGTGACGAACAGCGGTCCGTCGGACGCCAGCGGTGTGGTGGTGACGGATGCCCTGCCCGCGATGTTGAAGTTCGTTTCGGCGAGCGACGGTTGCACCGCCACGGGTCAGGAGGTCTCCTGCCCGAAGGTGGCGACTTTGGCGGCCAAGGCGTCGAAGACTTACACCCTCAAGGTGCAGCTCGACCCGGCGTACAGCGGTGACGGCAGCGACGTGCGCAACCAGGCGAAGGTAGCGTCCGACAGTCCTGACCCTGATCCGAGTAACAACACGTCGGATGCGGCGACCGGTGGTCTGCCTGGTCCGGGGCCGGGTCCGAACCCGCCCGCGCCGGTGAAGGCGGACGTCGCCATCACGAAGAAGCCCGCGAGCACCACTCCGGTTGCTCCTGGTGAGTCGTTCGACTACACGATCACCGTGACCAACAACGGGCCGTCCGACGCGAAGGGCTTGGCGGTCACTGACGCTCTGCCGGCGATGTTGAAGTTCGTTTCGGCGAGTGACAGTTGCACTGCTGCTGGGCAGGATGTCTCCTGCCCGAAGGTGGCCACTTTGGCGGCCAAGGCGTCGAAGACGTACACCCTCAAGGTGCAGCTCGACCCGGCGTACAGCGGTGACGGCAGCGACGTGCGGAACCAGGCGAAGGTCGCGACCGACACGGCCGACCCTGACCAGAGCAACAACACGTCCGATGCGGCGACCGGTGGTCTGCCGGGTCCGGGGCCGGGTCCGAACCCGCCCGCGCCTGTGAAGGCAGACGCCGTGGTCACCAAGAAGCCCGTAGGCGACACCCCGGTCGCCCCTGGCGAGACGGTTACGTACGAGATCACGGTGACGAACAACGGGCCGTCACAGGCGTCCGGACTGGTCGTCAGCGACGTGCTTCCGTCCATGCTGAAGTACGTCTCGTCCGACCCGACCGGCTGTGTCGCCACTGGTCAGGACGTGTCCTGCCCGAAGGTCGCGACGCTTGCGGCGAAGGCCTCCACCACCTACAGACTGGTGGTGCAGCTGGACCCGGCGTATGCGGGTGACGGCAGTGACGTGAAGAATCAGGCGAAGGTCGCGACGGACAGTGCCGACCCTGACCAGAGCAACAACACGTCGGATGCTTCCACTGGTGGTCTGCCTGGTCCTGGTCCGGGTCCGAACCCGCCCGCGCCGGTGAAGGCGGACGTGGCGATCACGAAGAAGGCCGCGCGCACCACTCCCGTTGCTCCTGGTGAGTCGTTTGACTACACGATCACCGTCACCAACAACGGTCCGTCGGACGCCAACGGCCTGGTGGTCACCGACGCCCTTCCGGCGATGCTGAAGTTCGTTTCGGCGAGCGACGGTTGCACGGCGGCTGGGCAGGATGTGTCGTGTCCGAAGCTGGCCACGTTGGCGGCGAAGGCCTCGAAGACGTACACGATCACGGTGCAGCTCGACCCCGCCTACTCCGGCGACGGTACGGATGTGCGGAACCAGGCGAAGGTCGCGACGGACAGTGCCGACCCGGACCAGAGCAACAACACGTCGGATGCTTCCACTGGTGGTCTGCCCGGTCCGGGCCCTGGCCCGAACCCGCCTGCGCCGGTGAAGGCTGACGTGGCGATCACGAAGAGGCCGGCGTCGGCCACTCCGATCGGTGCTGGTGAGTCGTTCGACTACACGATCACGGTGACCAACAACGGGCCTTCGGAGGCGAAGGGTCTAGTGGTGACGGATGCGCTGCCGTCGATGTTGAAGTTCGTTTCGGCGAGCGACGGTTGCATTGCCACTGGTCAGGACGTCACCTGCCCGAAGCTGGCCACGTTGGCGGCGAAGGCGTTCAAGACGTACACGGTCACGGTCCAGCTCGACCCGGCCTACGCCGGCGACGGCAGTGACGTGCGCAACCAGGCGAAGGTCGCGACCGACACCACCGACCCGGACCCGACCAACAACACCTCCGACGCGTCGACCGGCACCCTCCCGGGACCGGGTCCGAACCCGGCGAAGGCCGACGTCGCGATCACCAAGAAGCCCGTGGGTGACACTCCGGTCGCTCCCGGCGAGTCGTTCGACTACACGATCACGGTCACCAACAACGGCCCCTCGGACGCCAAGGGCCTAACGATTACCGACGCGCTGCCCGCCGTGCTGAAGTTCGTTTCGGCGAGCGACGGTTGCACGGCTGTGGGTCAGGACGTCACCTGCCCGAAGCTGGCCACCCTGGCGGCCACAGCATCGAAGACGTACACCATCACCGTGCAGCTCGACCCGGCCTACACCGGCGACGGTACGGATGTGCGGAACCAGGCGAAGGTCGCCACGGATACGGCCGACCCGGACCAGAGCAACAACACCTCGGATGCGTCCACGGGGACACTCCCGGGTCCGGGTCCGAATCCGCCGGCACCGGTGAAGGCAGATGTTGCCATCACCAAGAAGGCCGCGAGCACCACTCCGGTCGCGGCTGGTGAGTCGTTCGACTACACCGTCACGGTGACGAACAACGGTCCGTCGGACGCCAAGGGTGTGGTGGTGACGGATGCGCTGCCGGCGATGTTGAAGTTCGTTTCGGCGAGCGACGGTTGCACGGCTTCGGGCCAGAACGTGTCCTGCCCGAAGCTGGCCACGTTGGCGGCGAAGGCGTCGAAGACCTACACGATCACGGTTCAGCTCGACCCGGCGTACAGCGGTGACGGCAGCGACGTGCGGAACCAGGCGAAGGTCGCGACCGACAGTGCCGACCCTGACCAGAGCAACAACACGTCAGATGCGGCGACCGGTGGTCTGCCTGGTCCGGGGCCGGGTCCGAACCCGCCTGCCCCTGTGAAGGCAGATGTCGCGATCACCAAGAAGGCCGCGAGCACCACTCCGGTCGCGGCTGGTGAGTCGTTCGACTACACCGTCACGGTGACGAACAACGGTCCGTCGGACGCCAAGGGCGTGGTGGTGACGGATGCGCTGCCGGCGATGGTGAACTTCGTTTCGGCGAGTGACGGTTGCACGACCAGTGGTCAGGACGTCACCTGCCCGAAGCTGGCCACGTTGGCGGCGAAGGCGTCGAAGACCTACACCATCACCGTGCAGCTCGACCCGGCCTACGCCGGTGACGGGACGGACGTCCGCAACCAGGCGAAGGTCGCCACGGACACCACCGACCCGGACCCGACTAACAACACCTCTGACGCGTCGACCGGCGGTCTGCCGGGTCCGGGCCCTGGTCCGAACCCGCCTGCCCCCGTGAAGGCGGATGTGGCGATCACCAAGAAGCCGACCTCCTCGACACCGGTTGCTCCTGGTGAGTCGTTCGACTACACGATCACCGTCACCAACAACGGGCCGTCCGACGCCAAGGGCCTGGTCGTCACCGACGCCCTGCCGTCTGCGCTGAAGTTCGTTTCGGCGAGCGACAGTTGCACCGCCACCGGTCAGGACGTCACCTGCCCCAAGCTGGCCACCCTGGCCGCGAAGGCGTCGAAGACCTACACCATCACCGTGCAGCTCGACCCCGCCTACACGGGCGACGGAACGGACGTGCGCAACCAGGCGAAGGTCGCCACGGACACCACCGACCCCGACCCGACCAACAACACCTCCGACGGAGCAACCGGCACCCTCCCCGGCCCCGGCCCCAACCCGCCCGCGCCGGTGAAGGCGGACGTGGCGATCACCAAGAAGCCCGCCTCGGCCACCCCGGTCGGCGCCGGTGAGTCGTTCGACTACACGATCACCGTCACCAACAACGGCCCCTCGGACGCCAAGGGCCTGGTCGTCACCGACGCCCTGCCGTCTGCGCTGAAGTTCGTTTCGGCGAGCGACAGTTGCACCGCCACCGGTCAGGACGTCACCTGCCCCAAGCTGGCCACCCTGGCGGCCAAGGCATCGAAGACCTACACGATCACCGTCCAGCTCGACCCGGCGTACACCGGGGACGGCAGTGACGTGCGCAACCAGGCGAAGGTCGCCACGGACACCACCGACCCCGACCTGACCAACAACACCTCCGACGCGGCGACCGGCACCCTCCCCGGCCCCGGCCCGAACCCCGCCAAGGCGGACGTCGCGATCACCAAGAAGCCGGTCGGGACCAAGCAGGTCGCGCCGGGCGAGACCTTCGAGTACACGGTCACCGTTACCAACAACGGCCCGGCCCAGGCGTCGGACGTGAAGACCACCGACGCGCTCCCCGCGCCCCTGGCCTTCGTGTCCTCGGCCGACGGGTGCACCGCGGTCGGTCAGGACGTGACCTGCCCGGCCCTTCCGATCCTGGCGGCCAAGGGGACGAGGACGTTCACCTTCACCGTCAGGCTGGACCAGGACTACGAGGGCGACGGTTCGGACATCGGCAACATCGCCAAGGTCTCGGCCGCGACCCCGGATCCGGACCTGTCGAACAACTCCTCGGCCGCCGCCGGGCTGCCCGGCGGAAAGCCCGCCCACGGTCAGGCCGACCTCGCCGTCGACAAGTCGTCGAAGGGCAGCGCGGTCGCCCCCGGTGAGACCGTCGACTACACGATCACCGTCACCAACAACGGCCCGTCGTCCGACGGTTACCAGGTGGTCCTCACCGACCAGCTGCCGGCGGCGCTGACCTACGTCTCCTCCCAGCCGGCTGGCTGCACCGTGAATACCACGACCAGGACGGTTACCTGTCCGGCCAAGGGGCGGCTGAAGGTGGGGGAGAAGTTCACCTACGTCCTCACCGCCCGACTGGACCCCTCCTACGCGGGCGACGGCACCGACGTCGTCAACCGAGCCGTGGTGCACGCGGACAACATCGACCCCAACCGCGCCAACGACAACGACACCGCCCCCCTGCCGGACGGCGGACGGCCCGCCGCCCACAAGCGCGACCTGGCGGCGCAGGCGCTCCTGGCCCGGGAGACCGCGGTACCCGGCGAGACGGTGGACCTGACCGGCCGGATCAGGAACCACGGGCCGTCGACCCACAACGGTGAGGCCACCTTCGCGGTGACCCTGCCCGATCAGCTCTCCTTCGCCCAGGCGCTGCCCGGCCACTGCACGGCGGACACCCCGCATCACGCGACCTGCAAGCTCCCCGCAGGCATCCTGCCCCTGCCCCGGTCCGGGAACCGGGCGGCGTCGGACGGCTACGTGGACACCGGGTTCGGCCTGCGGGTGTCCCCGGACGCGGTGGGCGGCCAGACCCTGACCGGCAAGATCCGGGTCACCGACCCCGCCGACCGGTTCCCCGACAACGACGAGGACACTTTCACGCTCCGGATCGGAACCCCCACCGCGGACCTCGCACTGACCAAGTCCGCCGCATACCCGGCCGGCAAGACCAAGGTCGACCCGGGCGACACGTTCACCTACACGCTCACCACCACCAACCAGGGCCCGTCCACGGCGGTCAACACCCGGGTCACCGACCCGCTCCCGGCCGCGCTGTCGTTCGTCTCCTCGCCGGACGGCTGCGCCGCCAACGGACGGACCGTCACCTGCGGCCCGACCGCACGACTGGCGCCGGGGGAGAAGGCGGTCCACCGCATCCTGGTCAAGCTCGACCCCGGGTACGCGGGCAGCGGGAAGGGCGTCGACAACATCGCCACCACCTCCTCCGACACCCCCGACCCGGACCAGGGCAACAACAGCAACAAGCCCGGGACCAACGGCCCCGACGGCGGTCCGCTGAACACCGGCAAGGTCCAGCCGTCGCCCAAGCCCCTCCCGTACACCGGCGCCGCCGTGACCCTGGCAGCCGCAGCCGCAGCCGTCCTGCTCGCGGTCGGACTCGGGTGCGTCGTCCTCGCGGCCAAGCGCAGGAGGCGGGGCCGGATCTGACGGCGGGTACTTCCCGGAGGCCGCGCGGGCCCGGAACGGCACCAGCCGTTCCGGGCCCGCGCGCATACCCGTACACGCGCCCCGACGCCGCCAAGCGGCGGCACGGCGATACCCCGAAGGAATGACCTGGCGGGGGCGCGGCCACCGGCTGGTACGCAACGCGCTCCCGTCCCCGCAGAGTTGCAGAGACGCGTCGGCACGACCGGTGCGGCACGGGCATCTGGAGGTCGAGGCATTGGCCAGTTCGAACGCACGATGGAGGACCACTCTGGTGGTCGCCGCAGTACCGGTGGCCGCATGGTGCAGCCTGGCCACTGTCGCTTCCGCCGAGGCCCCGGCGCCGCCACCTGCGCTGGTGGCGGTGTCGATCGACGCGGGCCGGGCCGAGGCGCAGGCGGGCGGCACCCTCACCTACACCGTCAAGGTGCGCAACGACAGCGACCGGCCCATCGCCGGGGCCGAGATCTCCCAACTGCTCCCGCCCGCACTCGAAGCCCGCTCCGCCGACCAGGGCGGACAGCTCGGCGCCACCCAGGTCACCTGGACCGCCGACCTGCCGCCCCGTCGCGACGTCACGCTCACCCTGACCGCCGGGGTGGCCGAGAACACCGCCCACACCGACAAGTTGGTGACCACCGCCTGCGTGCGGACGGTGGCGGACCAACCGCTGGCCGGTTGTGCCTCGAGCCGTCTCGCCTGGGCGCCGGACGACGGCGGGGTCTGGCCGATGGCAGCGGTCGCGGCCGGTGCCGGTGTGGTCGCCCTGGTGGGCGGCGCCTTGGTCGTCCGGGCGCGCCGGCGCAGGAGCTTGGGGTCGGGGGCGGAGTTCGGCTGAGCGTGCCGTTTCCGTTGGGTGCTGTCGGGTCGTCAGATGTTTTCCTTCCTGTTGGGGAGTGCGGATAGCATCCGGGGCGAGCGGTGATGATCATCGCTGACGACTGGGGGGATTTTCATGCGTATGCACAGCAAGGGCCTGCTGGCCCTGGCCTTCAGCTCGGTGCTGGCTCTGACGTCCGGGGTCTCGGGTGCCGCGGCCGACAGCCGGGGGCTGGAGATCGCCGTGCCGGCCTATGTGTGGCCGGAGGACCCGATGCTGACCGGGCTGCAGGCCGCGTCGCCCGCCGCGTCGGTGGTGGTGCTCAACCCGGGGAACGGGGACACCCCGTTCAACGCCACCTGGCAGGCGCAGGCCGACACCCTGCGCGGGAGGACCACGGCGACCGGAGCCAAGACCAAGGTGCTCGGCTACGTCCACACCGACAACGCCACCCGCCCGCCGGCCGACGTGAAGGCGTCCGTCGACAACTACCTGAAGACCGCCGACGGCAAGCTGCACGTGGACGGCATCTTCTTCGACGTGGTCAGCCGGGACTGCGGGCCCGGGAACAGCTCGCGGGACTACTACCTGGCGCTGCGTCAGTACGTGCAGTCCACGGTCGACGCACTCGACCCGGCGGCCCAGGAGCTGGTGGTGGACAACCCGGGCACCGCGATCGCCGACTGCTACCTGGAGCCCGGCCACCGCACCGCCGACACCTTCGTGACCTACGAGGGGACCTACGCCGACTACACCGGCGCGGGCTGGCTCGGCGGCAACGTCTTCAACCTCACCGCCGGCTACTACTCGGGCGCGACCTTCGACCCCAGCGGCACCGCCTTCTGGCACCTCGTCTACGGCGTGCCCGGCGCCCCGCAGATGCGCACCACCCTCGACACCGCCTTCACCCGCGGCGCGGGCTACGCCTACGCCACGGACGACGTGCTCGCCAACCCGTGGGACGCCGCACCGAGTTGGGGTTTCGCCGCGCAGACCTCGTACGCGGCCACGATCGGCTGACGGCGGTCACTGCGGGGGTGGGTGCCTCGGACCTCAGGTCACCACCCACCCCTTCGGGCTACCGACAGCGCACCCTCGACGTGAGCCACCTGCGGCAGCCGCAGCCGGGTGCGTAGGCCGCGCTCGGACGTACCCAGCTCAGCTCACATGGTGTCGAGAGCGCCGAGCGCCGTCTCCCACGGGTACGGCGGGGCCTGCCTGGAGGCGTGCGGTACGAACTCGCCGAGCCCGAGCAGGACATGAGCACCCGCATCGCGGAGAGTCCGCACGCTCCGGTCGAACTGCGGGTGTGCGGCCATGGTGTCCTTCAAACAGGGCATCACCGCCAGCGGCGCGCGCCGTCCGAGCGCCTCGACCGCGTAGCCGATCGGCCATGACGGGGTGAGCCCGAGCGCCACCGAGTTGACGGAGTTCAGCGTGGCCGGCGCCAACAGTGCGACGTCAGCGGGCGGCCAGCTGTCACGCTCGCCCGGGCGCCGGCACCGGCTCTTCACCGGGTGGCCGGTCAGCTCGGCCAGAGCCTCGAGCTCGTCCCCCAGCCAGTCGGCGGCAGTCGGTGTGAGCCCGACGCAGACCGTCCAGCCACGCGCCTGTGCCGAGGCGACGACGACAGGGAAATGCAGCACGGGCGGGGCCGCAGCGCCCAGGAGATGCAGCACTCTCGACATGCCGACATGGTCTCAGCTCAGACCAGGCGCCTCCTCCGAGGTGTCACCCAGCGAGAGCTCGCGGGCCTCGCGCAGGTCTCCTACAGCTCGGTGCGTCAGGTCGAGCAGGGCACCCGCCGACCGAGTGCAGCACCGGGCGGCTTTGAGGCGTGCGGCCTCGACGGCCCAGTGTCGGGTCGGGGGCGACGGCGATCTCGACCACCCGGCCGCGGACGGCGTGCGTCCGCCAGTGTGGTGCGCCCGGGCCAAAGCTTGGTGTGAACCGCCCCGGGTTCGGTAGAGGCTCGATTTCGTGTAAGGATTCGAGTCATGGCACGTCCCTCTTCCTACCCGCCTGAGCTGCGCCGTCGT
>NZ_JBIWML010000047.1:0-62188 GCF_044766665.1 Kitasatospora sp. NPDC101801 | reverse complement strand
AGCGCGGTGGCCGCCTGGATCAGGTAGAACGGGATGCTGTGGTCGCCGCCGAAGATCGCCGCCGCGAGCTGGGCGATCACGGTCTGCTGCGGCGTCGTGGCGCAGTCGGCGTAGCCGGTCAACTGGCAGGCGTCCTCGGTGATGTGGACGCCCGCGATCAGCGCGAGCGCGGTGATGCCGGAGAACATCACGATCGCGGTGATGCCCATCACGGCCATCGTGCTCGCGGCGTTCTTCGACTTCGGCGCGCGGAACGCGGGCACCCCGTTGGAGATCGCCTCGACGCCGGTCAGCGCGGTGCAGCCGGAGGCGAACGCCCGCAGGCTGAGCATCAGCAGGGCGACCCCGGCCAGCGCGTCCTTGCCGTGCTCGGGCCGGACCCCGTAGTGGGCGCTCTCCGCGACGGGGGCGTCCCCGAGCGCCAGCCGGACCAGGCCGGTGACGATCATCAGCAGGATCGCGCCGATGAACAGGTAGGTCGGCGCGGCGAAGGCGTTGCCGGACTCCCGGACGCCGCGCAGGTTCATCGCCGTCAGCACCGCCACGAAACCGACCGCCAGCACCACCCGGTGGTCGGCCAGGCTGGGCAGCGCGGAGATGATGTTCGCCACCCCGGAGGCGACCGAGACCGCCACCGTCATCACGTAGTCGACCAGCAGCGAGGCCGCCACCACCAGGCCGGCGTTCGGCCCCAGGTTCTTCGAGGCCACCTCGTAGGACCCGCCGCCGCTGGGGTAGGCGTGCACCACCTGACGGTACGACAGCACCACGACCACCATCAGCGCGACGACGCCCGCCGCGACCCAGGGGGTGAGGTAGAGGAAGGCGGTGCCGCCGACGGTGAGCACCAACAGGATCTCCTGGGTGGCGTACGCCACCGAGGAGAGCGGGTCGGAAGCGAAGATCGGCAGCGCCAGCCGCTTGGGCAGCAGGGTCTCGCCCAGCTCCTCACTGCGCATGGCCCGGCCGATCACGAGACGCTTCAGCGCCTGGGGCAGATTGAACACACGGGCGAGCGTAAGGCTGGCGACCGATCGGCCGCAGCACGCCGAAGACCCCGCCGGACCTGCTGTTTGCGCAGGTCGGGCGGGGTCTTCGAGGGTGTCAAGGGCCCGTCAGGAGCGGCGTTAAGGGATCGTCAAGATATCCGGAACGAATGCCTCATAGTGCTTGTATCACCTGATTACATCCGCAGCCGGAGCCGGCAGACGACCGCGTCGGTGTGCCGGCGCAGCGCGCGGTCGATGACCGCCCCGCGCTGGTTCTGCAGCGCCCGCTCCCACAGCCGGGTCGGCTCGACCTCGGGGATCAGGACGGTGATCCGGTCGTAGGCGTGCTCGGAGCCGAGCTCGTTGACGAAGCCGACCAGCGGGCGGCCGATCCGGCGGTGCGCGTCGGGGATCTCCAGCAGCGGGACACCGGGGTGCCAGAGTTCCCAGTCGCGGCGGAGCGCCTCGGCGCTCTCCCGGTCCTCCGCGTCGGGCACGGTGTGCACCACGGTGACCGCGAGCACCTCGTCGCCGAGCGAGACGGCGGCGCTCAGCGCGTCCCGGGTCAGCCGGGTGATCGCGTGCACCGGGACCACCACCAGCGAGCGCTGCCGAGTGACCGGACCGGGGATCCGGCCCAGCTCCAGCCGGGTGCCGATCCGGGCGTAGCTGCGGTGGACCGCCTCGAAGAGCAGCACCAGCAGCGGCAGCGCCAGACAGACGCCCCAGGCGCCCTCGGTGAACTTGGTGCCGGTGACCACCACGGCCGCGACTCCGGTGAGCAGCGCCCCGAAGCCGTTCAACAGCGCCTTGCCGCGCCAACCCGGGCCCTGCTCGCGGCACCAGTGCCTGACCATGCCGACCTGACAGATCGTGAAGCCGACGAAGACCCCGATCGCGAACAGCGGCACCAGGCGGTTGACGTCGCCGCCGGAACCGACCAGCAGCGCGGCCGAGACCAGCGCCAGGAACAGCACGCCGTGCCGGTGCACCTGGTGGTCGGCGCGCAGCGCGAACACGTGCGGCAGGTGGTTGTCCCGGGCCAGCAGGCGCATCAGCACCGGCAGACCGCCGAACGAGGTGTTGGCCGCCAGACCGAGCAGGACCACGGTGGCGAACTGCACCACGTAGAAGCCGAAGCCGTGGCCGAGCGAGGCGTCCGCCAGCTGGGCCAGCACGGTGACGCCCTCCACCGGCTGGAGCTGGAACCGGCCGATCAGCACGGCCAGCCCGATCAGCATCACGCCCAGCAGGGCGCCGAGCGCGACCTCGGTGTGCTGGGCACGTCTGGCGCGCGGGGTCCGGAACGAGGGGACGGCGTTGGCCACCGCCTCCACGCCGGTCAGCGCCGAGCAGCCGGCCGCGAACGCCTTGAGCAGCAGCAGCGCGCCGACGGCGGTGGCGTTGCCCGCCAGCGCGGAGGCGTGCCCGGCGGCGGCCTCGGTGCTCACCGGGCCGTCCCGGAACAGGCCGACCACCACGATCGCCAGGATCGAGACCACGAACACCGCCGTGGGCGCCATGAACCAGCGCGCCGACTCGGCGATCCCCCGCAGGTTGACCACTGTCACCAGCGCCAGCACCCCGAGGCAGAGCCACACCCGCTGGTCGTACAGCGCGGGGAAGGCCGAGGTCAGCGCGGCCACCCCGGCGGTCACCGAGACCGCGACGTTCAGGATGTAGTCGATCACCAGCGAGGCCGCCGCGGTCAGCGCGGTGCGCCGGCCGAGGTGCGCCTTGGCCACCGCGTACGAGCCGCCGCCGTCCGGGAAGGCCGCGATCACCTGGCGGTAGGAGGCGACCAGCACGGCGAGCAGCACGGCGATCGTGACCGTCACCGGCAGCGTGAAGCCGAGGCCGTACGAGCCTGCGGCGGCCAGCACCAGCACGATCGACTCGGGGCCGTACGCCACCGAGGCCATGGCGTCGAGCGAGAGCGCGGCCAGGCCCCCGAGCGCGGTCAACCTGTCGCGCTCCGGCTCCGGCCGCGCGCCGGTAACCGGGGGCTCCTCAATCGCCGACTGCTGCGCCGTGGTGACACCGGACATCGAACGGACCTCCTGCTGAGTACGGGTCCCCTGATCCTGGCGGCGCCCGTACGGGCCGGTTCCCGGCCCGTACGGATCCTTGACGCCGCCGGCCCGTTCCCTGACGGAGCGTTGACGGGCCGGTGCCCGTATTCGAGAAAAGCGCGCGGACCGCGCGACACTCCGTCCTGCCACGTAGTCATCAGGGGTATGCACGGGGAACACTGCACGACAGGACAGGGCGGGGTCGAGTGAAATCAGCACAGGAGGACGCGTACCTGGAGTTCGTGGCCGACCGAGCGAAGGCGCTGTACCGGTCGGCGTACGTTCTCGCGGCCGGCGACACGCATCTCGCCGAGGACCTGGTCCAGGAGACCCTCAGCCGGGTGTACGTGCACTGGAACCGGGTGGCCAGGGCGGACAGCCCGGCGGCCTACGCCCAGACGGTCCTGGTCCGCACCTTCCTGACCCTGCGCCGTCGGCGCAGCACCGGCGAGCGCCCGGTCGGGAACCTGCCCGACCACGCGGCCGCCGGCCCGGACGCCGCACTGCGGCTCACCCTGCTGGACGGGCTCGGCCAACTGCCGCCCCGCGACCGGGCGGTGCTGCTGCTGCGCTACTGGGAAGACCGCAGCATCGAGGAGACCGCCCGGATGCTCAAGCTGAGCAGCGGGGCGGTCCGCTCCCAGGGCACCCGGGCGCTCGGCAGGTTGCGGGTGCTGCTCGGCGACAGCCTGTCCGACCTGGTGTCGCACTGAGCGACCCCGTCGCAGAGTCCCCATCGACGACAGAAATGGTGAGATCAGCATGCCGTTCGAAACAGACTTCGCCCACGCCGTGGACCGCACGACCGACTCCCTCGAACCCGATCTCGACGCGCTCCTGAACGGAGCCGTCGCGCGCGGCCGCAGCCGTCGGCGGCGGCGCAGCGCCGGTATCGTCGCCGGGATCGGCGGGTGCGCCGTGGTCGCCGCGGCCTGCCTGGCGATCCCCGCCACGTCGACCGGGCTCGGCTCCGGCGGATCCGATCTGGAGATGGTGGCGCTGGCGATGCCCCGTTCCGCGATCAGCGACGCCCAGATGATCGCGGCCCTGCAGGCCACCCTCCCCGGGGGCCGGTTCAGCCAGGTGACCGGACAGAGCAACAACCCCTCCGACCCGAACGCCGGGATGGTCGCCAACGCCGGCATGGTCGTCGACGACGGCCGAGGCGCCGCCGCCATCGGCGTCTCGGCCGTGCGGCTCAAGCTGCCGCTCCGGGACGGCGACGGTCTGAGCTGCGACCGGACGCCCAAGCGTCCTGCGGGCGACACCTGCACGCTGCGCGAACTGCCGAGCAGCGCCGCGCTCCCCGGCGGAGCCCTGGTGATGTCCGAGCGGATCGCGGCCGCACAGCCGGCCGGTGCCGACACCCCCAACCGCTGGACGGTGACGGTGACGGTGAAGTCGACCGGCGCACAGCTCCAGTTGGTGGAGTGGAACAGCACGGTCGGCGCCGGCCCGGACACGCCGAAGCCGACCCGGAGCGCCCCCCCGCTCACCGAGCAGCAGGTGGTGACCGCACTCACCGGGGCCGTCTGGGCTCCGATCCTCGGCGCGGTCGCCTGATCGGAGCCCGTTCCGGCAGGCGTCAGGTGACCGGGGTCGGGGCGGTCGGCAGGTGCCAGGGGCCACGGCGGTGCAGGGCCGCCAGCTCACGCTGAGCCCCGGCTCGGGCACCACCAGGGTCGGGCAGGCGGCCCGCCGGACGCAGTACGCCGTCACCGAGGGCCGCAGCCCCCGCCGCAGCCAACTGCCGCCACCGGCGCCCCGGACCAGCAGGTCACCCGGGTGGTCGGCGGTGTGCACCAGCGCCGGGCCGGTGTCGCCCCGGACCACCTGCGCGGTCAGCCGCACGCCTGCGGGCGCCCCGCCGAAGGCGGCTTCGAGGGCCTCGGTCAGCCGGACCTCTGCGTACTCCCGCCAGGCGGCCAGCAGGGGCGGACAGGGTGCCAGGCGGTAGCCGTGCTCACCGCCCTGCGGCAGCCAGGCGAGCACGGCCAGCACCTCACGGTCGGTGCGGCGGCCCTGGTCCACCACCCTGGTCGTCGACCCCCGGCTGGTCGGCGGGCCGGCCGGCCCGGCCCGTCGGCCCCGGCCGGCTTCGCGCGCTCCAGGCTGGACCGCGCGTCTGACGTTCGGTCATGGACCGGGCCCAGAGCTGTCATCGCCCGATGTCGATGGACGCACTAGGCGAGCCGATCCGCCCGCCTCCCGGGGCCGCCGACGGGGGGGTCGGCGCAGGTGCAGGAAGAGCAGGACGGCGGTGGCCAGGGCCGGGAGCACGGTGACGCCCAGCAGCACGCCCAGTTCGGCACCGGCGGACTGGGCGGCGGCGTGGCCGGTGTCCGAGGAGACGTAGCCGAACAGCTGGAGCACCATCCCGTAGGCGAACGAGCCGAGCGCCAGCCCGAGCACCTCGCCGGTGGCGAACACCCCGGAGAACACCCCGGCCTGCTGACGGCCGGTCCGGGCGGTGTCCCGGGCGATGTACTCGGGGAGCATCGCGTACGCGCAGAGCAGCTGCCCGGCGTGACCGGCGCCCGCCACGCCCCAGAGCAGCAGCGCCAGCGCCACCGGCAGCGCCGGCGCGGCCAGCAGGGTCAGGCAGCCGGCCAGGAAGAGCAGGTTGGCGATGGTGTAGCCGGCCCGGTTGCCCAGCCGGGCCGCCAGCTTGGACCAGAGGCCGACGGCGAGCAGGTTGGGGGCCACGTACGCGGCCACCGCGACGCCGGTGGCGGTCGGGTCGCCGATCACGTGCCGGGCGAAGTACGGTGCGCCGGCCAGGAAGCAGCCGGTGGCCAGGGTCTGCACCACCGCGCAGGCGAACAGCACCCGGAACGGTCCGTTGGCCCGGGCGACCGCGAGCTGGCGGCGCAGGCTGGGCTCGCTCGACAGCACCTGGCGGCTCCTGGCCCGCGCGGTGCCCAGGAAGGCCGCGAGGGCCCCGACCAGCACCACCCCGGCCCCGAACAGCCCGGCCCAGCGGTGTCCGGCGATGCCGCCGCCCGCCGCCTCCACCACGGCCGGGCCGACCGCGCCGGCCACCAGCGCGGCCAGCCCGATCACCGCGACCCGGCCGCCGACCAGCCTGATCCGGTCCTCGGTACGGTGCGTGATGTCGGCCGGGATGGCCGCGTACGGGACCTGGAAGAAGCCGAACGCCGTTGCGGTGAGCAGGAATCCACCCGCCGTCAGCCAGACCCCGGCCGAGCCGCCCGCGAACCCGGCGAAGGTCACGGCCAGGAAGAACGCTACCGCCAGACCGCCGAACAGCACGTACGGACGGCGGGCACCCCAGCGCCCGGTGGTGCGGTCGGTGAGCCGCCCGGCCAGCGGGTTGAGCACCGCGCTCCACACCTTGGGGAGCAGCACGATCAGTCCGGCCAGCGCCGCGCCCACCCCGAGGGTGTCGGTCAGGTACGGCAGCAGGAGCAGCCCAGGCAGCGTGTTGACGGTGCCGGTCACCAGGGAGCCGGCGGCGTAGCCCCAGCGCACCCGGCGGGAGCGCTCGGGGGCGTTCTCGGTGGCTTCGGTGGGTACGTGGAACGGCTCGTTGGCCGTGCCCTGGACGGGAGGTGCGAGTTCCCCGGATTCGATGGCCATGACTCCCGAGGATGGCGGCCGGAAACGCCCCGGACCAGTCGGGGTTCTCCCCCACACGGTGCGGACGGCGCCCCGAACAGCGCGAACCGCTCTGGTGACTTGCTGCCACACCGGTACCGGACAGCGTCGGAGCCTTGGCGTGTCCGGGGCTTCCCGGACACGCTTCCTGCCATGACTACCGAGCCGGACCGCGACGCCCTGGTGGGGCGACGGGGGGAACTGCAGCTGCTGGAACAGGCCCTGCGCCTCACCCGCTCCACCGGCGCGGACGGCCGGGCTCGGATCGTCTCGGTCGGCGGCGAGCCCTGGATCGGCAAGACCCGGCTGCTGGCCGAACTGGCGGCGCTGGCCGGGGCGGAGGGCTGGCGGGTGGCCGTCGGCCGGGCCGGGCGGACCGGCCCCGGCACGCCGTTCGAGCTGGTGGTGGACGCGCTGGACGACCGGCTCGGCTCCGGCGAGGTCGAGTTGCCGACCCCGCTGGCGCTCCGGCTCGGCCGGGTGTTCCCGGCGCTGGGCGGCGCGGGTGCGGCGGTCGCCCCGGGGGACGAGTACTGGCTGATCCGGGCGGTGCGCAGTGCGCTGGAGCTGCTGGCGGACGGCCCCGGGCTGCTGCTGGTGCTGGACGACGCCCACCGGGCCGACCCGCTGACCCTGGAGCTGCTCGACCACCTGGTGCGGCACCCGCCCAGGGGCCGGCTGCTGACCGTGCTGGCCCACCGGGACTCCCCCGCCGCGAACCGGCTGGCCGTGCTGCGCGGCACCGGCGGTGGACAGCCCTGGCAGCACCTGGAGTTGGGACCGCTGGCGGCGCACGAGGCGGGCGCGCTGCTCGGCCCCGAACTCGATCCGGTGGACCGTCAGCTGCTGCTCCGGGACGCGGCCGGGGTGCCCGGGCTGCTCCGGGCCTGCGCCGCGACCGGCCCGGGCCGGGAACCGGTCGGCAGCTTCGAGCTGGCGACCGCGCCGCCGGCCCCGGGCGGCGGCCCGGTGGCCCTGGACTTCGGCCCGCTCTCCGGCCCCGCCTGGCGCACCGCCTGGGCGGCGGCCACCCTCGGCGGCGCCGTCACCCCGCAGCCGGTGGCCGAGGTGGCCGGGCTTCCGCTGTCCCAAGTGCTGCTGTCCATCGACGAGTTGCAGGCCGAGGCGCTGCTCCGGCCGGAGCCGGACGGCTCCGGCTTCCGGTTCCGGCACCCGGTGGTGCGGACCCTGCTGCTGCGCGGCAGCCGGGCCGGCTGGCAGTACGGGGCGGCCGGGCGGGCCCTCTCGGCGCTCCGCCGGACCGGCGCCCCGGCCGGGCTGCTGGCGGCCCAGCTGGAGCGGGCCCCCTCGCTCGGGCCGGCGGACCGTCAGCTGCTGCTGGCCGGGGCGACCGCTGACCTCCACCGCGCCCCGGCGGCGGCGGTCCGGCGGCTGCGCCGCTGGGCTGCCGGGCCCGGCGCACCGGCCGAACAGGCCGAGCAGGCACTCGGGTTGGGGCAGGCACTGACGCTGGCCGGCCGGGGCGAGGAGGCCCTGACGGTGTACGCCCGGGCCCGGGCGACCGGCGGCGGCCGGGCCCCGGCGGGCGGCCCGGCGGCCGAGGCGGAGTCCTCGGCACTGCGCGGGCTGGGCCGGTGGGCCGCCGCGCGGGAGCTGCTGGCCGCCGCCGAGGACGTCGAACTCGCCTGGGCCGCCCTGGCCCTGGAGGTCGGCGACCCGGTCGGCGGGCGGACCGCCGCGCAGTGGGCCGAGCACGGGTACGTCCGCGCCGTCCGGTCGGGCGACCCGGCCGCCCAGGCGCACGCGCTGGCCCTGCTGGCCGCCGCGCACGCCGTCGACGAGCGGTTCGCCGAGGCGGCGGAGGTGGCGGGGGCGGCCGCCGAACAGCTGGCGGGGCAGGAACTGCCGTTGCACCGGCTGGAGTCGGTGCGCTGGCTGACCGACGCCGAGTTCTACCTCGGGCGGCGGCACCGGGCCGAGGCCCTGCTCGGCCGGACCTTCGAGGCGGTGCTCGACACCGGGCAGTGGCAGTTGCTCGGCCGCACAGCGCTTGGGCTGTCCCGGGCCCGCTGGGAGGCCGGTGACCTGGCGGGGGCGGCCGACCGGGCGGTGCTGGCGGTGGCGGCCGGACGGCGGTTCGACAGCCCGCCGCTGGCGGTGGACGCGCTGCTCTGGCACAGCCGGATCAGGCTGGCCGGGCGGGACCTCCCCGGGGCATACCGGGCGGCGACCGCCGCCGGGCGGGCGGCGGCGGGTCTGGGCCGGCTCTGGCAGCGCCGGGTGGCGGAGACGCTGCGGGTCCTCGGCGCCGTCCCGGCCCCGACCGCTGCCGTCCCGGCCGGGCGGCCCGGTGGTGCCGGGCCCACCGGGCTGACGGACGCCCAGCTCGCCGACGCCGGACTGGCCGACGCCGGGCCGACCGACCTCGTGCGCGCCGCCCCCGGGCCGGGGCCGACGCAGGTGCAGACGCCGGAGCCGGGGCCGGGGCTGGCCGAGCTCAGCCGGCGGGAGGTGCAGGTGGCGGGGCTGGTCAGCGAGGGGTGCACCAACCAGCAGATCGCGGGCCGGATGGGTGTCAGTGCGAAGACGGTGGAGACCTACCTGAGCCGGATCTTCCGCAAGCTCGGCATCGTCTCCCGGGCGCAGGTCGCGCACCTGGTCGGACTGGACGACCGGCTGCGCCGGGGCCCCGGCACGGACGGTCCCGGCCCGGACGGCTCCGGGGCGCACGGCGCGGGCCCGGGCGGCCCTGCTCCACGGATCGGGGGCAACCCGTGGAGCGGGCCCTAGGGCGGAAGCGGCCAGGAGGGGGAATTTCCGGGCGCTGCCGACGGACTCCACTGTGCGGCCCGTCCCCTGAGGGCCGCTAAAGCGCCGCTGAGGCCCTGACCCGCAGTTCTGGCCAGTCAACTTGCTGCCACCGTGCCGTGCTGGCCCCCGCCCGGCCGGTGCGGCGACGCTGGCGGACGGGCGGTCGGCAGCCGACCCGGTCGAGGCACGGCGCCGCAGCAGAGGAGGACGCATGAGGGGCGAGAGGGCCGCCACCGCGGAGTTGGGCACGGGCCACGACATCCGGCACCTGATCCACTGCCCGCCGTCCTGGGACCACTACCTGCTCGACGCGCCCAGCAACGGCGAGGAACGGTTCGTGCTGGCCGGCGAGATACCGCTCCGGCACCCGCTGTTCAACGACGGATCCGGCCACTTCCACGACCACCAGCTGACCACCGAGGCGATCCGGGAGATCGGCGAGTTCGTCGGCCACCAGTACTTCGGGGTGCCCGCCCGACGCCGGGGCCTGTTCTACCGGTTCAGCCTGGAGCTGACCGATCTGACGGCCTGGCGGGTGGAGTCCCGTCCGGCCAGGATGACCACCGACATCCGGGCCACCCCGGCCAACGCGGTGCACGGCGTGCCGCGCGGACTGGACTTCCACCTGTCCGTCCAGATCGACGACGTGCCGTGCGCGACCGGCAGCGCGGCCCTGGTGTTCGTCCCGCCGGTGCTGCACCGCAGCCATCAGGAGCACAGCAGTTGGGCGGTCCGCGCCACGCCCGAGCTGGCGGACGAGCCGGACGGCCCGACCTGGCCGGTGTCCGCCGCGGCGGTCGGCCGGGCGGCGCCGCAGAACGTGGTGATCAGCGAACCGACCGAGAGCTCCCGGGGCCAGTTGAGCACCTGGGTGCTGAGCCGCGCCGACCACCCGGTGCTGGGCAGCGGCGGCGGACCGCACGTGTCCGGCACCCTGCTGCTCGAGTCGCTGCGCCAGTCCTCGCTGCTGGCGGCGTCCCGGGCCTTCGGCCTCGCGCCCGACCGGTCCACCCTGGTGGCCACCGACATCCACGTCAGCGGCTACGCCGACACCGACCTGCCGCTGCGCTGCGCGGTGGTGCCCGGCCAGCTCGGCCGGGACGCGGCCGGACGGCCCGCCGTCCCGGTGACGCTGACCCTGACCCAGCACCGGAGAGCCGTGGCCGAAGCCCGCACCACCGTCGTCCAGGACTTCTGACCGACCACCAGTTCTCCGACCGACCTGGCCCGGACGTCGGAGGATCCACCGACACCAAGGACCGGGCCACGGGGGCGGAAGTGAGCGAGCGCAACGAGCGGATCATCGGGAGAGCTGCGTCGTGCCGGGCACGCGCCGGGCGAAACGAGGCGTGGGCATGAGCGGACTGAGGTTCAGGATTCTGGGACCGTTGGAGATCGAGGGGGCGGCCGGGCCGGGTGTCTCGTACACGCCGGGCGCGGCGAAGGTCCGGGGGGTGCTCGGCGCCCTGCTGGTCAACGCGAACGGGACGGTCTCGGTCGACAGCCTGATCGACGAGCTCTGGCAGGACGACCCACCGCGCACCGCGACCACCACCCTCCAGGTCTACGTCTCCCAGCTGCGCAAGATCTTCCGGCGGGCCGCCCCCGAGGACGGCGCCGCCGTGCTGCTCACCCAGCCCCGGGGCTACCGGATCAGGATCGACGCCGACCAGCTCGACCTGACCACCTTCGAGGGCCTCTACCAGCGCGGCCGGGAGGCGCTGGAGTCGGGCGACCACGCCGCCGCCGCCCAGCTGCAGGGCCGGGCGCTGGCGCTCTGGCGCGGGCCGCTGCTCGGCGACACCCCGCACGGGCCGCTGCTGGACGCCGCGGCGGTCCGCCTGGTGGAGGCCAGGAACGCCGCCCTGGAGCAGCGCATCCTGGCCGACCTCCAGCTCGGCCGGCACCGTGACCTGATCCCCGAACTCCGTTCTCTGGTCGAGGAGTTCCCGCTCCGCGAGGAGCTGCACGGTCAGCTGATGCTGGCCCTGTACCGGGCCGGCCGGCAGGCCGAGGCGCTCCGGGCGTACAGCGCGCTGCGGCGCACTCTGGTGAACGAGCTGGCGATCGAGCCGGGCGCACCGGTGCAGCTGCTGCACCAGCGCATCCTGGCCGGTGACCAGCGGCTGGCCGTCCCCGCGCCGACCGGCCCGCCGGCCGCCGTCCGGGGTCCGGCCACCGAGCCGCCGGTGGTGCTCGGCCTGCCACCCGCCGACCCGGCGTTCACCGGGCGGGGCGACGAACTCGCGGAGATCGACCGGCTGTTGCGGGCCGCCCCGCCCGGGGCCTTCGTGGCACTGGCGGGCCAGCCCGGGGTGGGCAAGACCGCCCTCGCGGTGGCCGCCGCCCACCACAGCGCGGACGCCTTCCCGCACGGGCAGCTCTTCCTCGACCTGCGGCCCGAGCCGGGCCGGCGGCTCGAACCGGCCGCGGCCATCTCGGCGCTGCTGCGCCGGGCGGGCGCCCCGGTGCCGGTCGGCGCCGACCCGGCCGACCTGCAGGAGGCGCTGCAGCAACTGCTGGCCGGACGACGGCTGTTGCTGGTGCTGGACAACGTCAGCTCGGAGGCCCAGCTGCGTCCGCTGCTGCCCACCTCGGCGGGCAGCAGCGCGATCGTCACCGGCCGCCGGCTGCCCGCCGGGCTGGACGGGGTGCACCCGCTGGTGCTGGACGTGCTCGACCCCTCGGCGGCGCTGGCCGTGTTCGAGGCGGCCGCGGGCCCCGCCCGGGCCGCCGAGCACCCAGCCGCGGTGGCCGAACTGCTGGAGCTCTGCGGCGGGCTGCCGCTGGCCATCCGGGTCGGCACCGCGCAGCTGAACGCCCGGCCGCACTGGTCCGCCGAGTCGCTGGCCACCCGGCTGCGTGACCGACGCTCCCGGCTGTCCGAGCTCCGGATCGGCGGACTCGACGTCCGGGAGAGGCTGCTGTCGGCCTATCAGGACACCGGCCGGAACGAGCGGCGGACCTTCCGGCTGCTGTCCCTGCTGCCCGCGCACTTCGAGCCGTGGGCGGTCAGCGCGGTGCTCGGCCTCGACCCGCACGACCGGCGCACCCCGGTCGGCACCGCCCGGCTGCTGGACGCGCTGGCCGACGACCACCTGCTGGCCGCCGACCACGAGGGGCCGCGGCCCGGCAGGTACCGGCTGCCGGAGCTGCTCCGGTTACTGGCCGCCGAACGGCTCGCCGAGGAGGAGGGCGAGGACACCGTACGGGCGGCCACCAGACGGCTGTGCGACGCCTACGTACGGGTCACCGAGGAGGCGGACGCCGTGCTGAACCCGCGTCAGCCCGGCGTCCGGATGGTCCGGACCCCCGGCAGTGACGCACCGTCCGACTGGTTCGCCCGGGAGCTCGGACCGCTCACCCAGGTGGTCAGGCAGGCGTACCTGGCCGGGCTCTGGGAGCAGACCGTCCGGCTGGCGACCGCGCTCACCGGTCACCTGGAGTCGCACGCCCGCTGGCGGGCCTGGGAGCGGACCCACACCCTGGCCCTGGACGCCGCCCGGCAGCTCGGTGACCGCTCCGGCGAGGCCCGGCTGCTCGGCTCGCTCGGCGACCTCGCCTGGCAGCACCGGCGGACGGCCGAGGCCAGGGACCGCTACGAGGGGGCCCGGCGGGTGGCGGAGGCCGCCGGGGACCAGGTCGCGCGGAGCCGGGCGCTGGTCGGGCTGGCCGACCTCTGGCTGGACGGCGGCGAGGTCGCGGAGGCCACCGCGCTGCTGACGGCGGCGCTCGACGGGCTGCCCGCCGGCCTGCCCCGGGAGCGCTACCACGTGCTGCGGGCGATGGCGCTGGCCGCGCTGCTGGCGGACGGTCCGAGCGCGGCCCGGTCCCGGTTCACCGAGTGCCTGGAGATCGCCCAGTCGCTGCGCGACCGCCGCCTGGAGGCACACGCCAGGCGCGCCCTGCGCCGGCTGCACGACCCGGACGACGACCCGGGCGGCTGCCTGGAGATCCGCCCGGGGGTCTGGCGCCTGCGCAGCCCCGCTCCGCTCACCCCCGCGCTGGTCTGACCCGGGCCGGCCGGTCCCGAGCCGACCCGTCCCACGTCGACCCGCCGCACGTCGACCTGACGCACTGAAGCCGGCCTTTAGCGGCAGCGGGCAGTCTGGAGGGTGGACTTCGGACAGGGGGGACCATGACGCGCACGCAGGCGGCGGTCGGGACGTGGCAGGCCGTCGGGCTGGTCGGGCGGGAGTGGGAACGGCTGGCGCTGGTCGGGCGGTTGCGCGACCCGTCGGTCCGGCTGCTCACCCTCACCGGCCCGGGCGGGGTCGGCAAGAGCCGGCTGGTCCGGGCCGTCCGGCCGGAGCTGGCCGAGCTGTTCGGCGAGCCCGGGTACGCGGACCTGAGCGAGGCCGGGTCGCCCGCGGCAGCGGCGGCCGAGGCCGTGGCGAGCGCCGCCGGGGCGGTGCGGACCCCGGGCCCGGACGGCCGGCGCCTGCTGCTGCTGGACGGCTGCGACCAGCACGGCGCGCCCCTCGGCACCGCCGTCGCCGAGCTGCTGCACCGGGACGACCGGCTGGTGGTGCTGGCGACCGGTCAGCAGCCGCTGGGCGTCTACGGCGAGCGGCTCTTCCCGGTGGCGCCGCTGCCGGTGCCACCGGTGGGCGACGACCCCGAGGAGCTGCGGGAGCTGGCCTCCGTCGAGCTGTTCGTCCGCCGGGCCCGCGAGGCCAACCCCGGCTTCGCCCTCACGGCCGGGAACGCCCGGGCGGTGGCCGAGCTCTGCGGACTGCTCGAAGGACTGCCGCTGGCGCTGGAACTGGCTGCCCGTCAGCTGCGTTTGCACAGCCCGGCCGACCTGCTGGACCGGCTCCGCCGCCGGGGCGTCACGCTGGGCGGCGGCCCGTTCGACACCCCCGAGCGGCACCGCTCGCTGACCGCGCTGGCCGCTTGGAGCTGCCGGGGGCTGACCCCGGAGTCCCGCGCGCTGCTCGGCGAACTGGCCTGCTTCCCGGGTGGGTTCACCGCCGCCACGGCCGAGTCGCTCGGACCGGCCGACGGCGCGCTGGACGTCCTGCTGGACCGGGGTCTGGTGGCCCAGCTGCCCACCCCGCCGGGGCAGCCCCGGCTCACCGTGCCGGAGCCGGTCCGCTCGTACGCCAGGGCCGCGCTGGCCGAGGAGGGCCGGGAGCCGGCCGCGCTGGACCGGCAGACGGCGGAGTGCCGCCGGCTGCTGGCCGTCGCCGAACCCCGGCTGGCCGGCACCGAGCAGAGCCGCTGGCTCGATGTGGTCCAGGCCGAGCACGCCAATGTGTTGGCGGCGCTGGACCGGCTGCGGGAGCGCGGTGAGCCCGAGGCGACGGCCGCCGTGCTGCTCGCCTGCCGGCTGCCCTGGCTGACCCGGGGTCATCTGCGCGAGGGGCTGGCCCGGGCCGACCGGGCGGCCGGCGAGGCGGTGCCGGAGCCGGTCCGGGCCCGGCTGCTGGACCTGGCCGGGGCCTTCGCGGCGGCGCTCGGCGACCCGGCCGGGGCGGTCCGCAGGCAGCGGGCGGCGCTGGCGGCGGGCCGGCCGCTGGGCGACCGCCGACTGAACGCCCTGCTGGCGGCCCGGCTCGGGGCCGCGCTGGGCCGGCTGGACGACCCGGCCGGGGCCGAGGCGGCGCTCGGCCCGGCGCTGGAGACCCTGGAACAGCTCGGCGCCGCCGGGGCGGCCGTCGAGGCCGGCACCGAGCTGGCCCGGATCCTGCTGGCCCGGGGCGAGCGGGCGCGGGCCGTCGAGCTGCTCGACCGCGCGGTGGCCGCCGCCCGGCGGATCGGCGACGGCCGGGCGCTGGCCGGGGCGCTCGGGGTGCTGGCCCGCTGCGCCGAGGACCCGGCCACGGCCGGCCCGGCCCTGCGGGAGGGCCTGCGGATCTACGGGACGGTCGGCGAGCGGACCGAACTGCCCGCCGCGCTGGAGGACTTCGCGCTCCATCTGCTGCGGGCCGCCCCGGTCCAGCAGCCGCGCGCCGCCGGACTGCTGGCCGCCGCCGAAACGCTGCGGGACGAGCTGGGCACCGCACCGGACGGACGGCGCCGGGCCGCTCTGGACGACGCCCTGGACGGGCTGCGGGACCGGCTCCGTCCGCACGGCTTCGCGGTCGCCTGGGCCGAGGGGCGGCGGCTCTCCCCGGCCGCCGCCGTGGCCGAGGCACTGGCCGCGCCGGACCCGGCCCGGCGGGCCGCCGCGCCGGGCCCGGCGGGCGGACAGCCGCTGACGGCCCGCCAGTTGCAGGTGGCGATGCTGGTCGCGGAGGGGCTGACCAACCGGCAGATCGCGGCCCGGCTGACGCTCTCCGAGTGGACCGTGGTCAACCACGTCCGCCAGGTGATGCGGCGGCTCGGCTGCGCCTCCCGGGTCCAGGTCGCCTGGTCGATCGGCCGCTGGTCATGACGGGGGCCGGGTTCACCCCCCCGACGCCGTCGGCACCCGCCGACCGGCGCACACCGGCGAACAGGGCGGCCGGCCCGGCCGCCCTGTTCGCCGCCGCCGCACCGCCGCCCGGGCTCGCCGCCGACCACCGGGTGGCCGGGTGGTGGCGCGACGAGACCTTCCTGCACGACCTGTACCAGACGGCGGCGGCGGCACCCGACCGGCCCGCGATCGTCTCGCACCGCGCCCACCGCCCGGCCGGGCACCGGATCGTCACCCTCGACCACGGCCAACTGGCCCGGTACGTGGACCGGTTCGCCGGGGCGCTGCGCTCGCTCGGCCTGGGCCCGGGCGATCCGGTCGCCTTCCAGCTGCCCAGCTGGTGGGAGGCGTCCGCGCTGACCCTGGCCTGCCTGCGGATCGGCGCGGTGGCGGTGCCGGTCCTGCCCACCCAGCGGGCGCACGGTCTGGAGCGGGTGCTCGGCGACCTGCGGGTCCGGCTCTGCGTGGTGCCGGACGCCTGGGAGGGCTTCGGCCACGCCGAGGCACTGGCCGAGCTGGCCCACCGGCTGCCGTGGCTGCGGCACCGGGTGGTGATCGGCGACGCCGCGGCGACCGGCGCGGTGGACTTCGCCGAGTACTTCCTGCGCACCCCGCACGAGCAACTCCCCGACCCCGGAGGCCCGTTCGTGGCCGCTCCGGACCGGACCGCGCTGGCGGTCACCGTGATGGGCCTGGGCGACAGCTTCACCTCGACCCTGCACACCCCCAACACCCTGTACGCGGGCCTGCGTTCGCAGCAGCAGTCGCCCGGCCTGGGCCCGCTGCCCGGCGAGGTGAGCTACTCCGCGCTGCCGCTGACCTCGCTCGCCTCGCTGCTGTTCGGCGTGTACTGGCCGGTGGCGCTCGGCGGCACGGCGGTGTTCCAGGACGTCTGGGACCCGGACAGCTGCCTGGACCTGCTGGAGCAGGCCGGGGTGACCCGGGCGTACGCGGCGCCGGTGTACTGGGCCGAGGTGCTGGCCGCCCAGCGCCGCGCGCCCCGGCGGCCGGCCGCCCTGCGGCTGCTGCTCTCCGGCGGGCGGACCAGGACGCCGGCCGGGCTGCTGGCCGAACTGCCGGTCGCGCTCGGCGCACCGGCGGTCGCCGTCTGGGGCTCGCCCGAGGTCGGCCTCGGCACGGTGGCCCGGGGCGAGACCCCGGCCGAGCGGAGCGCCGAGAGCGACGGCCGCCCGCTGCCCGGCCTGGAGCTCTCCCCGCTGTCGGAGCTGCCCAGGGCCCCGGGCGGCCCGGTCGTCGAACGGCTCCGGGTGCGCGGCCCCGCGGTCTGCCTGGCCTGCTGGCCGCACGGCGCCGAGACGCTCCGGCTCCCTTGGGAGCAGGACCAGGGCTGGCTGGACACCGGCGACCTGGCCAGGGCCGACGGCCTCGGCGGCGTCCAGGTGGTGCAGTGGGCCGGCCACCGGACCGGTGCGATCTTCCTCGTTCCGGTGGCCGAGCTGGAGGACGGGCTGCTGGCGCACCCGGCGGTCCGGGAGGCCGCCGTGGTCGGCTACCCGGACCCGGAGCACGGCGAGCTGACCTGTGCGGTGGTGGTCCCGGCGGCGGGGGCCGACCCGCCCGGACTGCCCGAGCTGCGCCGGCACCTGACGGCCCGTGGGCTGGCCGAGGCGTTCCTGCCCACCCGGCTGGAGCTGGCGGGTTCACTGCCCCGGGACGCGCACGGCGGCCTGCGGGCGGACGCGCTCCGGAGCTGGCTCGCCCGGCTCCGCCCGGGAGCACCCCGGCCACCGCACTCCGGGCACTCGGGGCACCCTCAGGGGCTCGCGGAGCCGCGACGCCGGCCTCGAACCGGGTGATCCGTGCGCAGGCGGTCAGGTACTTTCGCAGTGGCCCGAACGCCGGATCTCCTCGCCGCCGCGCTCACCAGGCACTCGCCAGCCCCAACCGCGCGGCCAGGTTCACCAGTTCGCGGTGCCAGCCGGACCGCAGCGGGGCTTCGGCGACCGCCCGGTCCGCCTCGTTCACCAGCCGCATGATGAGGTCCTCGGTGCGGTCCTTCTCCTCCCGGCCGAGCAGGATCTCGCAGAGCATCCGGGCGTGCCAGTCGCTCGCCGCCCCGCTGTCCAGGAAGCCGCGCAGCCGCCAGGCCGCGTGCAGCCGGCTCGCGTAGTCGCCGTACTCGTCCGTCAGGTCCGGCCGCCCGGCCAGCGCGGCGCCGAGCAGCAGCGGCTCGCGGACCGCGTACCAGCCCGCCGCGCAGCCCGGGGTGCAGCCCTCCAGACAGCCCAGCGGCCAGGGGTCGTCCAGGTACTCGGTCCTGGTGGCCGCCTCGGCGTGGGCGCCGAGCACCCGGGCGATCCGCAACTGGTCCCAGATCTCCCGGGCCTGGCCGGTCAGGCCGCCCACCAGCCGGTCGGCGTAGGCCACCGCCAGGTCGCCCGCCAGGGTCGCGGTGGCCTCGCCGAACCGGCGGGACTCGCCGCGCCAGCCGTTCCGCTCGTGCTCGGCGGCGTGGCCGACGTGCGGGGTCGGGATGCCCCGCCGGAGCGGGACGTTCTCGCGGACGTCGCCCCGGATCAGGTGGCAGGTGTCGAGCAGCTCCAGGGCCGCCGCCACGTCGACCACCTGGGCGCCGGCCGGGCTGCCGCCGGCCGCCAGGTAGCCGGTCAGCAGCAGGGTGGCCCTGGTGCGTTCACCGCCCGCGGTGACCTGGTCGGCCAGCGCCCGGATCGGGGTGACGGCCCGTGGGTCGGCCCCCCGGGTGGCGGAGTGCTCGGTGGCCAGCAGGCCGCGCAGCCGTTCCTCCACCCGGTCCAACATCCGGGCCCGGAGCAGTTCGGGCACGGCCGGGTCGGACAGCTGGAACGGCGTTGCCATGGTGTGCCTCCCTGGATCGGCTCGGGTCTGTCACCAAGCCTCTCGAACGGGCGGCCCGCCCACAATGCGATCCGGCCCCGGAGGACACACTTCCCCACCTCACGGCCGGGAATCGTCCCATCCCGGCCATGTCTGACATGGACACGAGGCGTTCTTGCCATTCTCTTGCCACTGTCCGGCTCCTGACGGGTCCGTCACGCGTGCTCGGCGGCTCCGAGCAGGTGCAGGTCCACCGGCAACTGCTGCCGGCGGGTGATGTTCAGCTTCCGGTAGACCCGGGTGAGGTGCTGCTCGACCGTGCTGATCGTGATGTAGAGCTTCATCGCGATCTCCCGGTTGGTGTGTCCGTGCACCGCGAGCATCGCCACCCGCTTCTCGGACTCGCTGAGCCGGGCGTCGAGTTCGGCGTACCCGACGTCGGTGCGGCCGCCCTCCGGTACGCCGGGCGTCGCGGTGTGACCGGGCAGGATCCGCTCGCGCAGGGCGTGCGCCCCGCACTCGTCGGCCAGGTGCCAGGCCCGGCGGTTCACCATGTTGGCCCGGTTGCCGTCCCCGGTCTCCTTCAGCACCTGCCCGAAGTCGGCCATCGCCAGCACCAGTTCGTAGGTGTCGCCGACCGTGCGCAGCTCGTCCACCGCGCGGGCCAGCAGCACCTGGCGCTCCTTGGGCTCGCTCAGGGCCGCCTTCAGCCGGAGCGAGATGCCGTGCACCCAGGGGTGCGCGGCGTCCTTGGAGCCGAGCTGGTCGGTGATGAACCGGGCCGCCTGGTGCGCCTCGCCGAGCTGGATCAGCGCCTCGGCGGCGCCGATCCGCCACGGCAGCAGCAGCGGCCGGTCCAGCCCCCACCGGCGCATGGTGCGGCCGATCTGCAGGAAGTCGCCGAGCGCGGCGTGGAACCGGTTGGTGGCCAGGTGGTACTGACCCCGGGCCCGCAGGTGGGCCAGCCCCTGGAAGCTGCCGGCCAGCCCCTCGGGCAGCGGTCGCGCCAGCTCCCGGGCCGCCGCGTCGTGCCGTCCCATCGCGGTGCAGGCCCGGATCAGGGTGGCCGAGACGCCGGCCGCGAACACGCTGCCACCGCGCTCGGGCAGCAGGTCCATCGCGGCCGCGGCCCGGCTCTCCGCCCCGGTCAGATCGCCCTGCCGGAGCAGGACTTCGGCACCCAGCGCGGTGAACGCCGCCTGCCAGCCGGGCGCCCCGGCCCGGATCGCCGCCTCGGTGTAGAGGTGGCACCAGGGCATCGCCCTGGCCGGGCCCTCGGTGAGCAGCAGCGCCCGGACCGCCTGGCCGATCGGGGCCACGGTGGCCTCGGAGAGCGTCGCGCCGCGCAGGAACAGCTCGGCGGCCGCTCCTGACGACCCGTCGACGGCGTACTCGGGGATGGTCCAGAGCGTGGTCGGCGAGCCCGACCTGACCGGCCTCGGCACCCCGCCCGGCTCCACCGGCGGAGCGGCGGCCCAGCGCGGGAAGGCGGACAGGCCGTCCAGCGGGTCGGCCCACCGGCCGCCCTGGCCGGGCCTGGGCGGACCGTCCTGGGCGGCGGGGTCCTGCGCGGTGATCCGCTCCAGCACCTCGGCCGCCTCGTCGATCCGGCCCTGGGTGGCCAGCAGCCGGGCCAGCGCGGCCAGCCGGGCCGGGGCGAGCGAGCCCGCCCGGAGCAGCTCCAGCGGTCCGGTCAGGTGCCGCTCGGCGGCACCCGGGTCGGAGCGCGCGGCGATCGCGGCCAGCATGGTGCGGAACTGGGCCCGCTGCTCGTCGTCGGCACCGCTGCGGTCGGCCAGTTCCAGGCAGGCGCAGGCCCGTTCGACCGCGCCGTCGGCCAGCAGCTGTTCGGCCGCCTCGTGCAGCACCGGCACCGCCCAGGGCAGGTCGGTGCGGTCCGCGGCGAGCAGCTGGGCGGCCACCGAGGAGGCGGCCACCCCGCTCCGGTGGGCGAGTTCGGCGGCCCGCCGGTGCAGTTCGGAGCGCGCGGCGTCGTCCGTCCACTCGAGGACGGCGGCCCGGGCGGCGGGGTAGCGGAACCGTGCGCCGTCCAGGATGCCCGCGGCGCTGAGTGCCTGGACGCCGCGGTTCACGGTGGCCAGCGGCAGGTCGAGCAGCCGGGCGGCGCGTTCGGGGGTGGCCAGCTCGTCCAGCACCGCCAGCACCTCGGCGAGTTCGCGGACCGCCTGGCCACAGCGGTAGAGGCAGGTGAGCACGGCCTGCGCGTACGCGCCGCCGACCTCGGGCTCCTGGGCGCCGGTGACCCGGTGCTCCTCGACCATCGCGCGCAGCAGCAGCGGGTTGCCGCCGGTGGCCGCGGCGAACCGGCCGGCCAGCCGTCCGGCCGCGTCCGGGCCGAGCTGCTCGGCCACCAGCCGGGCCACCGCGGCCTCGTTCAGCCGCTCCAGCCTGATCCGCTGGAAGTTCGGGCGACGGAGCAGCTCGGTGCCGAACACCGGGTCGTCGCCGCGCTCGTGCACCGACTCGGTGAGCACCAGCAGGATGCGCGCCCAGCGGGTGCTGCGGGCCAGATGCAGCAGGTAGGCGCAGGACTGGTCGTCGGCGTGGTGCACGTCGTCCACCACGATCACCACCGGTGCCATGGCGGCGAGTTCGGCGGCGGCGGCGGAGAAGGCCTGCATCGCGCCGACGTTCGCGCGGCCCGGCTCGCCGGTGAGTTCGGGCAGCACGCCGGGCGGCGTGCAGGCGGTCAGCTGGCGCAGGATTCCGAGCGGGAGTTCGCGCTCCGCCGCCGAGCCCAGGGCGCGCAGCACCGTGGCCCCGGCGGCCTCGGCCCGATCCGCGACGGCATCGGCGAGTTCGCTCTTCCCGCACCCCACCGCCCCTTCGACCAGGACGATCCGGGCCTGGCCGGCAGCGGTGCCGGCCAGTGCGGAATCCATTGCGGCGAGTTCTGCTTCACGGTCGATCAGCGTCATTGGATCCCCCGTTTTCCCGCATGACAAAGAGCGCCGACAATTCGGCCGAACGGCGGGAATGTAGTCAACTTCGAACCGGAATCCAGTCTAAGCACGGTCCGGCGCACGGCCCGGTGACCAGAAGTTGCACGGCAGCTACTCCCGTCCGCGCAAGCGGGCCTTTAGCTGTCGACCGGATGATCTGACGGTATGTCGGGCCCGTCGTCCGGGCCCCGCCGAAGCGCCTGCTGCTGCTGCGAGGGGATTCCCATGTCTGGCTTCGACACCTTCACCGATCTGGTCCGCACGCGCACCGCCGACCTGGCCGACCACGACGTCCACGTCTTCCTGCAGGACGGCGCGGACGGCGCCAGGGCCGACCGGCTGACCTACGGCGAACTGGACCGGGAGGCCCGACGGATCGCCTCGCTGCTGCAACTCCAGCGCGCCGAGGGCGAACCGGTGCTGCTGCTGTACTCCTCCACCACCGAGTTCCTGAAGGCCTTCGTGGCCTGCCTGTACGCCGGGGCGGTGGCCGTCCCGGTGCCGCTGCCGGGCGGCGAGGGGCGGGGCCTGCGGATCGACCGTACCTCGGCGGTGATCCAGGACACCGGCGCCCGGCTGGTGCTGACCGAGACCGCGAGCGCGCCGGACATCGCGCTCTGGCTGTCCCGGACCGGCCGGCGGAACGTCGCCTGCCTGGCCAGCGACGTCCCCGGGCTGGGCGACGCCGACGCCTGGCAGGAGCGCCGCGGCGGCCCGGAGGACCTGGCCTTCCTGCAGTACACCTCGGGCTCGGTCGCCGACCCGCGCGGCGTGATGGTCTCGCACCGCAACCTGCTGGCCAACCAGAGCGCGCTGCAGAACGTCTTCCGGACCAGCTCCGAGGACCGGTTCGGCGGCTGGCTGCCGCACTTCCACGACATGGGCTTCATCGCCCACCTGCTGCACCCGCTGTTCCTCGGCAGCATGTCGATCCAGATGTCGCCGACCTCCTTCGTCCGCCGGCCGGCCCGCTGGCTGCAGGCGATCGACGAGTACCGGGTCACCGCGGGCGGTGGCCCGAACTTCTGCTACGACCTCTGCCTGCGCCGGGTGACCGACCAGCAGATCGCCGAACTCGACCTCTCGCACTGGCGGTTGGCGCTGAACGGGGCGGAGCCGGTACGGGCCGACACGCTCCGGGCGTTCGCCGAGCGGTTCGCCCCGGCCGGGCTGCGGGCCGAGGCGCTCTACCCCTGCTACGGGCTGGCCGAGGCCACCCTGGTGGTCTCCGGCGGCGTGCCGCTCACCCCGTTCGCCGAACTGTCGGTGGACGCCGCCGCGTTGGAGCTGGACCAGGTGGCCGAGCCGGTCGCCGACCAGCCGACCCGGACCCTGGTGAGCAGCGGTCAGGTGCTCGACTACGACCTGCGGATCGTCGAGCCGGTGGTCGGTCTGGAGCAGCCGGAGGGCGCGGTCGGCGAGATCTGGCTGCGCGGCGACAGCGTGGCGCAGGGCTACTGGCGGCGCCCGGCCGAGACCGAGTCGGTGTTCCGGGCCGGTCTGGAGAACGGCGAGCGCGGCTTCCTGCGCACCGGCGACCTCGGCTTCCTGCACCGGGGCGAGCTCTACATCACCGGGCGCAGCAAGGAAGTGATCATCCTCAACGGCCGCAACATCTACCCGCAGGACATCGAGTGGGCGGCCCGCGGCCTCAGCCCGGCGCTCGGCGGCGGGGTCGGCGCGGCCTTCTCGGTGGACGTCGAGCGCGAACAGCTGGTGCTGGTGCACGAGTTGCGGGCGGCCCGGGGCGGTCTGCCGGCCGGTCTCGACCTGCGCGCCCTGGTGCACGAGATCCAGACCGAGCTGAGCCGGGAGTTCAGCATCCCGGTCGGCAACGTGCTGCTGGTCCGCCCCGGCGTGGTCCGCCGCACCACCAGCGGGAAGGTGCAGCGCAACCTGATGCGCAAGCTCTTCCTGGCCAGCGAACTGCGCGGCGAGGTCGAGGTGTTGGACCCGGCGGTACGGGCCAGGGTGCGGGCCACCGACGCACTGCTGGGCGAGGACCTGCTGGAGGCCGAGCCGGCCGGAGGGGGTCGGCCGTGGTGAGCACGGACACGCTGCCCGGCGCCCTGACGGGGTCGGCCGAGGCCAGGATCGCCGCCCTGGAGGAGCTGCTCGGCGACCCGACCGAGCCGGCCAACCCGACCGGCTACGGCGCCCTGCTGGCCGCCGACCGGACGGCGGTGCCGTTCGCCGCCGGGGAGGAACTGCTCGACCGGGCCGGCCTGAACGCCGAGTACGTCCCGGTCCGGCTCGGCGGCCGGCTGGACTCGCTGGAGACCCTGGTCCGGGTGATGCGCCCGGTGTTCCGCCGGGACGTCGGGCTGGGCATGGGCTACGGGATGCACACCTTCATGGCCGCCTCCGACGTCTGGCTGGCCGGCACCGAGGAGCAGCAGCGCTGGCTCGCGGACCGGCTGCTCGGCGGCGCGAAGGCCGCCATCGCCCAGCACCAGACGGCGCACAGCAACGACTACGTCCGCAGCGGGGTGACCGCGCAGACCCAGGGTGAAACCTTTCTGCTCAGCGGCAAGAAGCCGATGATCAACAACCTCGACCGGGCCGCCGCCCTGGTGCTGTTCTGCGAGACCGACCGGACCGGCGGCAGCCGCAGCCAGTCCGTCCTGCTGCTCGACCCGACCCGGCTGCCCGCCGGAAAGGCCACCATCGGCCCCCGGCACCTGGCGGTCGGGCTGCGCGGCTGCCGGTGGACCGGGGTCGAGTTCCTCAAGTGCCCGGTGCCGGAGAGTGCGCTGCTCGGCCCGGTCGGCGGCGGCGTCACGCTGGCCCTGCGGTCCTTCCAGATCAGCCGGACGGTGATCGCGGCGGCGGCGCTCGCCGCGGTGGACACCAGCCTGCGCACCGCCGTCCAGTTCGACCACGACCGGGGCGCCGAGCTCGCCGAGTCGTCCTGGCTCGACCCGGTCAGGACCGACCGGGCGATGACCGGAGCCTTCGTCAACCTGCTGCTCTTCGACAGCCTTTCGGTCGCCGCGACCCGCGCGCTGCACCTGCTGCCGGAGCAGACCAGCGTGTACTCGGCGGCCCTGAAGTACCTGATGCCCCGGGTGCTCAACGACACCATGCACGACCTGTCGATCGTGCTCGGCGCCCGGGTCTACACCAGGGAGGGCAACTTCGGGATCTTCCAGAAGCACGTCCGGGACGTCCCCGTGCTCAGCCTCGGCCACGCGGGGACGGTCGCCTGCCAGGCGACCGTCATCCCGCAGCTGCCCCGGCTGGCCGCCAGGTCCTGGCTGGTCGAACCCGAGGCCCCCGCCGAGCTGTTCAAGCTCGGCGGCGAACTGCCGCCGCTGCGCAACGAGGCGCTCAGCCTGGCCGGCGGCCGGGACAGCCTGAGCGGCTCGCTGGTGGCGATCGCCGCCCGGATCGGCGGCCGGACCCCGGTCGAGCGGGCACTGCGCACCCTGGCCGGGCAGCTCACCGAGGAGCTGGCGGACCTGCGGCAGCGGGTGCTGGCGCTGGAGCCGGCCGAACGGACCTCGCCCAGCGGAGCGGCCTGCTTCGCCTTGGTCGACCGGTACGCGCTGCTGCTCGCGGCGGCCGCGGTGCTCGGGGTCTGGTGGCACAACCGGGACGGCGCCGATCCGTTCCTGGCCGACCCGAGCTGGGCGGCGGCGGCCCTGCACCGGGTGGCCCGGCGGCTCGGCACCCCGGTCGCCGACCTGCCGCCGGAGTGCGACACCCGGCTGCTGCACGAGGTCCAACTGCGGTTCAGCGACCGGCGCAGCTACGACCTGTACAACACGCCCCTGCCCGGCTGACCGGCCGCGGACCCGAAGGAGACCAGCCATGACCACTCCCGCCACCTGGCAGACGGCCGACCCCGCCACCGCGGCCCGCGACTGGCTGCTGGAGCGCGTCTCGCTCTACCAGCACCGCGACCCGCTGACCATCGACCCGACCGTCCCGCTGGCCGAGTACGGCCTGGACTCGGTCGGCGCGCTGAGCCTCTGCGGCGACCTGGAGGACGAGTTCGGGCTGATGGTGGAGCCCACCCTGCTCTGGGACCACCCCACCCTGGACAGCCTGGTCGGCTACCTCACGACGGCCATCCCGGCGGCCGCCGGGCGCGCCCGGGGCGAGGCACCCGAGTCGCCGGAGGTCCGGTTCTGATGAGCGGCATCGCTATCGTCGGCCTGGACTGCGCCTTCCCCGGCGCACCCGACGCCGAGGCGTACTGGGACCTGCTGATGCGGGGCGGCGAGAGCGTCGGCGAGGTGCCGCCGCAGCGCTGGGAGACGGACGAACTCCCCGACAGCGTCCCGGAGTCGGCGCGGGCCGGGATCAACCGGGGCGGCTTCGTCGCGGGCGCGGACGGCTTCGACAACGACTTCTTCGCGCTCTCCCCGCGCGAGGCGGCCGCGATGGACCCGCAGCAGCGGCTGCTGCTGCAGTGCGCCTGGCGGGCGCTGGAGGACTCCGGGCAGGCGCCCGGTGCGCTGGCCGGTACCGACACCGGAGTGTTCATCGGCGTGATGGGCGGCGAGTGGGGCCGGCTCCGGATGGGCGACCCGTCCCGGGTCACCCCGCAGCTGGGCGCCGGCAGCGCGGCCGGGATGACCGCGAACCGGATCTCGTACCACCTGAACCTGACCGGCCCGAGCCTGGCGGTGGACACCGCCTGCTCCTCCTCGCTGGTCGCCGTGCACCTGGCCGCCAACGCGCTGCTCGCCGGCGAGTGCGACACCGCGCTGGCCGGCGGGGTGAACCTGGTGCTCACCCCCGCCCTCGGTCTGATGTACAGCCAGCTCGGCCTCGGCTCCCCGGACGGGCGGTGCAAGCCGTTCAGCGCGGACGCCGACGGGATCGGGCGCAGCGACGGCCTCGGCCTGGTGGTGCTGCGCCGGTTGGAGGACGCGGTCGCCGACGGCCAGCGGATCTACGCGGTGATCCGGGGCTCGGCGGTCAACCAGGACGGTCGCAGCAACGGGGTGACCGCGCCCAACCGGTGGTCCCAGCAGAAGGTGCTGGAGGCCGCCTACCGCCGGGCCGGGGTGACCGCCGACAAGATCACCTTCGTGGAGGCGCACGGCACCGGCACCGCGCTCGGCGACGCGATCGAGTGCGCGGCGCTCGGCGGGGTGCACGCGGTGCCCCGGGAGAAGACCTGCGCGGTGGGCTCGGTGAAGGGCAACATCGGGCACACCGAGGGCGCGGCCGGGATCGCCGGGCTGATCAAGGTGGCGCTGGCGCTGCACCACCGGATCGTCCCGGCCAGTCGGCACGCCGACCGGGAGAACGCCCAACTCCGGCTCGCCGAGCGCGGGTTGCGCCTGCTGAAGTCGCCCATGCGACTGCCCGCCGGGGAGATCCTGGCCGGTGTGAGCAGCATCGGGATGGGCGGCACCAACGCGCACATGGTGCTGGCCGGACCGCCGCGCACCCCGCGCCGGGCCGCCCGCCCGGCCGGCGAGACCGAGCCGGTGGGCGTGTTCACCGTCACCGGTGACACCCCGGACGCGCTCCGCCGCAACCTGGCCGACCAGGCCGAGGCGTTCGCCCGGCGGCCGCGCACCGGGGCGGCCTCGCTCGGCTTCAGCAGCAACCGGGTGAAGACCGGGCTGCCCTACCGCTTCGCGGTCACCGCCCGTGACACCACCGAACTGGCCGAGCGGCTCCGGCTCGCCGCCACGCACGGCGTCGACGCGGGCACCCCCGCGCACCGCTCCTGGACCAGGCCGGTGGTGGCCTTCGTCTACACCGGCCAGGGCAGCCAGTACCCGGCGATGACCGCCGGTCTGTACCGGGACTCGGCCGCCTACCGGCACTTCCTGGGCGAGGCGGACGCCGCGCTCACCCGGCACACCGGCCGCTCCACCCGGGAGCTGATCCTGCGCGGCGACCCGGCCGGGTTCGACACCGGTGACGCGCAGACCGCGCTGTTCGCGGTCGGCTACGCGCTGACCCGCACCCTCGGCGAGCTCGGCGTGCAGCCCGCCGCCGTGCTCGGCCACAGCCTGGGCGAGTACGCGGCTGCGGTCGCCGCCGGGGCGCTCGACCTGCCACAGGCTGCCGAACTGGTCGCCGCCCGCGCCGCGTTGACGCGCAACCTGCCCGCCGGTGGCGGCATGCTCGCGGTCGGGGCCGGCCCCGAGGCGCTGGCCGAGCTGCTGGCGGCCGAGCCGACGCTGGCCCTGGCGGCGGTCAACTCGCCTGCCGACAGCGTCGTCTCGGGCCCGCTGGACGCACTGGACCGGGCCGACCGGCGGCTGGCCGGGCAGGGCCTGCGGACCCGCCGGCTGGACGTCACCCGGGCCTTCCACTCCCCCCGGATGACCCCGGTCGCCACCGGGCTGCGCGCGCTGGCCGACGGGCTGCGGCCCGCCGCGCCCCGGCTGCCGATGGCCTCCACCCGCTACGGCCGGCTGCTGCACGACGAGCCGCTGGACGCCGGGTACTGGGCCGGCCAGGCCACCGAGCCGGTGCTGTTCGGCGCCGCGCTGACCGCACTGGCCACCGAGGTCGCGCCGACCCACCTGGTGGAGATCGGCCCCCGGCCCACCCTGCTGCCGCTGGCCCGCCGGGCCGGGCTGGCCCCGGGCACCGAGCACCTGCACCCGGTGCCCGGCCCCGAGGCGGACGGCCGACAGCTGGCCGAACTGGTCGCCACGCTCTACCGGGCCGGTCTCGACCCGGAGTGGGCCGCGCTCTACCCGGCCGAGTACCGCACCGTGGAGCGGCTCCGCCCGTACGTGTTCTCCGCCGAGAACCGGTACTGGAGCCGCCGGGACGACCGCGCCGTCACCCCGGCGCCGGTGGAGCGGCCGGCCGCCCCCGCGCCCGCCCCGGCCGCAGCACCGGCCACCGAATCGGCCGACCCGGTGCTGGCCGCCGTGATCGAGGCCGTGGTCACCGTCGGCCAGTACCGGCCGGACCGGGTGGTGCCTTCGACCCGCTTCTACGAGGACCTGGGATTCGACTCCGTGATGATCATGCAGCTCAAGGACGTGGTCCAGGAGGCGCTGCCGCACCTCGGCGAGGTGTCGATCCGTCAACTGCTGCCCGCGCTGCGGACCGTGGGTTCGCTGGCGGACTTCCTGCGCGAACTCGCCCTGGCGAGGGTGTCATGACCGGAGCCGCCACCGCCTACCTCGCCTCGGTCGGCACCGCGCTGCCCGGGGACCCGGTGGACAACACCGTGCTCGGCAAGCTGCTCGGGGTCAGCGAGGAGTGGATCGACATCTTCGTCGGCACCAGGTCCCGCCACTTCGGCCGCGACCTGGGCACCGGCGAGGTCCGCTGGTCGCTGGCCGACCTGTGCGCGCAGGCCGCCGCCGAGGCGCTCGACTCGGCCGCCCTGGAGCCGCCGGACATCGAGTTCCTGATCCTCTCCACCACCACCCCCGACACCCTGCTGCCGACCACCGCCAGCCAGGTGGCCGACCGGCTCGGCCTGGACTACCTGCCGGTCTACCAGCTGCAGGCCGGCTGCTCGGGCGCCGTCCAGGCGCTCGACCTCGGCCGGACGCTGATCGCCTCGGGCCGCCGGGCCGGGCTGGTGATCGGGGGCGACGTGACCCACCGGCACCTGGACTTCGACCGCGAGCTGGCCCGGATCCCGACCGACGAGCTGGTCAACTACCTGCTGTTCGGCGACGGCGCGGGCGCCGCCGTGCTGACCGCCGAGCCGGTCGGCGAGCGGGTCGCCGTGCGCGCCGTGCTCAACAGCCTGACCGGCCTGGGCCGCCCGGCCGGCCAGACCGTGGACTGGTACGGCCTCACCGACCGCGACCAGGACCGGCCGCTGCTCCGCGAGGACTACAAGGCGATCGAGGAGCAGGTCCCGGTGATGGCCGTGGAGATCTTCTGGGAGCTGCTGGAGCAGGTCGGCTGGGAGGTCGAGGAGCTCGACCACCTGCTGCCGCCGCAGCTCTCCGAGCGGATGACCACCCGGATCGTGGAGCGGCTGGCCGTCCCCGGCGTGCACGAGGTCAGCTGCGTGGCCGAGACCGGGAACACCGGCAACGCCCTTCCGTTCCTCCAACTGGCCCGTCTGCTGCCGGACCTGAAGACTGGTCAGCGAGCGCTGGCGGTGACCGTGGAGTCCAGTAAGTGGATCAAGGCGGGCTTCGCCCTGGAGAAGGTCTGAGAGGCGGGGAGATGACCACCACACCGATGGAACGGCTGCGCGGCCTGCGGGCCGTCGGGGAGCTGGCCGCGGCGTACCACCGCGTGCCCGCCCTGCTCGCCGAGCTGCTGGACGAGGCCGGTCCGGCCGACCGGGACGCGCTGCTGGACCGGGCCGGCCGGCTGCTCGGCGGGCTCGACCAGGACGAGGTGCTGCACCACCATCCGGCCACCCGGGTGGTCACCGTCGCGATCACCGGCCAGTCCACCGTGGCCGGCCTGGTCGATCCGCTCACCGCCGAACTCGCCCGGCACGGCCTGCTGGTGCGCCCGCTGGTCGGCGACCACGGCGGCTGGCTGCGCGACCTCACCGACCCGGCCGGCCAGCTGCTGCTGGAGCGGCCCGACCTGTCGCTCTGCCTGCTGGACGCCGAGACGGTGTTCGCCGAACTGCCCTCGCCCTGGCGGGTCGAGGACCTGGCCGAGGCCGCCGACCGGGTGCTGGAGCGGATCGCCGGGCTGGCCGCCGAGCACGAGCGGATCACTCCCGGCCTGCTGGTACTGAACACCCTGCCGCTGCTGCGCCGGCACACCGGCCAGCTGGTCGACCACGCCTCCCGGGCCCGGCTGGGCGCGGTCTGGCGGGAGTTCAACGCCCGGCTGCTCCGGCTGACCGAGCGGCACCGCTCGCTGGTGGTGCTCGACCTGGACCCGCTGACCGCCCGCACCGGTCCGGTCGAGGACGCCAGGATGGCCTGCTACGCCCAGGTCCGCTGGACCGCACCGGTGCTGGCCGGGTACGCCCGCGAGGTGGGCCACCTGGCCAGGTCGCTGACCGGGCTGACCCGCAAGTGCCTGGTGCTGGACCTGGACAACACGCTCTGGGACGGCGTGCTCGGCGAGGACGGGCCGGACGGCATCGCCGCCGCCGACACGCTGCGCGGCGAGGCGTTCGGCGGCTTCCAGCGCACCGTCCGCCAGCTCGCCTCGCAGGGCGTGCTGCTCGCGGTGAGCAGCAAGAACGACCGCGAGCCGGTGCTGGAGACGCTCCGCTCGCACCCCGATCTGCTGCTCCGCGAGCCGGACTTCGCCCAGGTGCACGCCGACTGGCTGCCGAAGGACGGTCATCTGGCCGAGATCGCCGGGAACCTGGGGATCGGCACCGACGCGCTGGTGTTCGCCGACGACTCGCCGGGCGAGCGCGCCCAGGTCCGGTTCGGCCTGCCCGAGGTGGCCGTCCTGCCGCTGGACGGCGAGCCCGCGCTGCACACCGAACGGCTGCTGGCGGACGGCTGGTTCGACGTGCTCCGGCTGACCGACGAGGACCGGGCCAGACCGGAGCAGTACCGGCTGGAGGGCGAACGGCACCGGCTGCGCGAGCGCAGCGGTTCGCACGCCGACTTCCTGCACCAGCTCGGGGTGGCGGTGCGGCTCGGCCCGGCCGAGCCGCACGAGTACCCACGGCTGGTGCAACTCACACAGCGGACCAACCAGTTCAACCTGACCGGGCACCGGCTGCAACCGGGTGACCCGGCCGCGGTGGCCGAGGACGCCGGCCGGCTGCTGCTGGCGATCCGGGCCGCCGACCGGTTCGGCAGCAACGGCCTGGTCGGCGCGGTGCTCGGCCGGCACACCCTGGAGGGGCTGCTGCTGGAGAACGTCTGGCTGAGCTGCCGGGTGCTCACCCGGGGCATCGAACAGGCGGTGCTGACCGCCCTGCTGACGGAGGGTCGGGCCGCCGGTCTGCCGGCCGTCCTGGCCCGCTTCCGCCCGACCGCCAAGAACCACCGCGCGGAGCTCTTCTACCCGGAGCTCGGGTTCACCGAGACCGCGCGGACCGAGGACGGGGTGCTCTTCCGGCACGGACTCGAGTGCGCACCGGAACCCCCTTCTCATGTCCATGTCACACTTGATCTAGGATGGCCGACAGATGCCTGGGCTCGATAGCCTCGACGGATTCCTCCGCCTGGTCCGTACGGAACTCGATCTGGAGCTGACCGACCAGGACGCGGAGACCGAGCTGGCGACGCTGCCGGGCTGGGACTCGATGAACCTGCTCCGACTCGTCACCCTGCTGGAGTCCGGCACCGGGCGCCGGCTCCCCGTCCCCACCGTCCTGGCGGCCCGCAACCTCCGGGAGATCTACGCAGTCGTGGAGGAAGCAGCATGACCCGCCCCGGAGCCACCCCTACCGGGCCCCCACTCGGCGAACCCGTCGAGGTCGCCGGCGACCAGACCTGGGACCTGGTCCGGGCCGACCTGGCCCGGCACGGCACCGCCCTGGTGTACGCCGAACTCGGCGACCTCCAGCCCGAGCTGCCCGCCGCGCACGAACTGCGCGCGGTGCTCGGCCGGGACTGGTCCCGCTACCTCGACCTGGCCCACCCCTCGGTGCGCGACCGGTACGCCGCGTCCCGGGTGCTGCTCAAGCGGGCCGGCGCCGCCGTGCTGCGGGCCGACCCGGACACCCTGGAGCTCGGCTACGGGCCGACCGGGCGGCCGTACCTGCGCGGCTGCGACCAGGTGGACATCAGCCTGAGCCACACCGACGACCTGCTGCTGGTCGGCCTCACCACCCGGGGCCTGATCGGGGTGGACGCCGAGCGGGCCGACCGGCCGATGTACGGCCGCGGCCTGGGCCGGCACGTCTGCACCCCGTACGAGCTGGTGTCGCTGGCCTCGCTGCCCGAGCAGGAGCGCAACCCCAGTCTGGTCCGGCTCTGGACGCTCAAGGAGGCGTACAGCAAGGCGATCGGCCAGGGCATGCAGTTCAGCTTCACCGAGTTCGGCTTCGGCCCGGACGGCAAGCCGGTCCGGGTGTACCGGCCGGACGGCAGCCCCGGCACCGGGGCGGAGTGGGCGTTCCGGACCTTCCTGCTGGGCAACGGCTACCGGATCAGCGCCGCCGTCTACGACGCCGGGTTCGGCGAGCTGGACGACGCCGAGCTGACCAGCATGCTCGACCGGGACACCGTGGAGGCGATCACCGACGCGCTGGGCGACAGTGTCTGACGCCCGGTCGGCCGACCGGGCGTCAGAACTCGTCCTTGAACTGGTCCAGGATGCCGGACATCGCGACGTTGAAGCCGGCCTGGAACCGGCTGGTCGCCTCCAGCTCCTCGGTGATCTCGGAGATGTGCCGGCGGCAGGTGCGCACCGACATGCCCAGTCGGCGCGCCACCATCTCGTCCTTGTAGCCCTTGGCCATCAGCCGCAGCACCGACTGCTTGAGGTCGTCGGTGATGGCCTCGGCCTTCGCGGTCTCCGGGATGAAGGGGGTCGCCCCGTCCCAGAGGTACTCGAAGACCTTGCAGACGAACTCCACCAGGGTGGACTCCCGGACGATCGCCGCGGCGGGCGCCCCGCCGGTCTCGGTGCGGCGGGCCAGCACCACCGTCTCCCGGTCGTAGATCAGGATCCGGTCGATCACCTCGTCGGCGGTCCTGAACTCCGCACCCAGCGCGGTGACGTCCCGGACGAACGACTTGGTCGCCAGGTCACTACGGGCGGTGTGCTGGTAGATCGTCCTGATGTGCACCCCGCGCTCCAGCATCCGGCCGTGCGAGTCCCGGGCCGAGGAGAGCACGAACGCCGGACGCGGTCCGCCGGGTTGGACGGTCAGCAGCTCGTGCCGACAGTTCTTGCCCAGACTGTCGAGCATCGACCGGATGACGCTCAGGTCGTTGATCACGTCGAAGGCCTCCAGCCGGTTCCGCAGCCGGCGGCCCTCGAAGTAGAGAGGGGTCAACGACAACAGCTTGGAGCGGACGTCGGTGACGGCCTGCTGGAGATCGCGGATCTGGTTCTCGGCACCGCCGACCAAGTCCGCCGCCGCCACGTCCGGCCCCACCGGGACCAGCACCGACGGGTGTCCGGGCATCGGCTGGAGCAGCTTCAGCAGCAACAACACCTGCTCGACCCGGTCCAGTTCGGACTCGTCGACCGACAGCCGCCCGGCGATATCACTCTTGTCGAAACGCCCTAACTCGACGGCATGACCGTACGCAGCAGCACTCAGATCATCCAACTCCGCGAAATCCAAGTATCCGTGCACCCCCTCGCCCATCCGAGTCTCCCCCCAACCCTGCGAAGTTGTTGCCAGGCAACTTTACGCCATCGGGTTCGGCTTGGCACAGGCATGCGATCGTCGGCAGCCTATGCGTTGTCGCCACCGAGAGCACAGACCCGGAAGGCGACGAGTCTGAGCAAGTAGTCAGCCAGTCTCTGTATGGGGGATGAAATGCAGCTTTCCATGAGGACAAAGATGGCCATCAGGGGCATCACACTCGCCGCGGCGGTAGCGGTAGCGGTGCCCACCTTCTCTCTGGCGATAGGACACGGCGGAATGAGCACCCTGTCCGACGCCGCGGTCACCGCCGTCACCACCACCGCGTCGCCGAGCCCGACGGTCATCCCGCAAGGTCCGGACGACGGCTGGCACTAGCCCTCCGGCGCGACACCGCGGATCCGCACGGACGCGGTGAGCGGACGGCCCCGGGGGCGGTGGCCGACCGCACGACCAGAGCAGCACCAGGCACCACCACGCCCGGGCCGGGCGCGCAGCCGCGCCGGCCCGGGCGTTCGACCGTCCGGGCGTCCGGGCCGCCTGGGACAGCAGGGGTCCGAAGGGGGGCCGCTAGGGGGCGAGTTCGATTACCGAGACCCCTAACGTCGAGCTCGGCCGCGTGTCCGGCCGCAGACGAGGGAGGTCTCGGATGACCACCGTGGCGACCGCCGCCGCACCGACCGACGCAGCACCGACCACGTTCCGGGAGGCGCTGGCCGCCTTCCCGAGCGGGGTCACCATCGTGACCACCACCGACCGGCAGGGGCGGTGGTGGGGCTTCACCGCGAGCTCGTTCTGCTCGCTCTCGGCCGACCCGGCCCTGGTGCTGGTCTGCCTCGCCGACAACGCCCAGTGCCACCCCGCCTTCCTGGCGGCGGAGTCCTGGGTGATCCACGTGCTCGCGCCGGAGCACACCGACCTCGCGGTCCGGTTCGCCACCCGGGGCGTGGACAAGTTCTCGGACAGCGACTTCCGGCCGAACGAGAAGGGCCAGCCGGTGCTGGACTCGGCCGCCGTGACGCTGGAGTGCGACGCCTACGCGCGGCATCCCGGGGGCGACCACACCATCCTGGTCGGCCGGGTCAGGGAGGTCCGGATGCGCGAAACAGTCCCTGCGGTCTATTTCCGCCGGGGCTTCCACACCCTGGCGGAGTAAGCACCGCGGGGCCGACCCGGAGGACACCCCTAAGCCACCGGACAGGGGTGCCGACCAAGGCTCCCCCGCGATTAGCGTGAACATCAGGGCCGGGATGTCCGGGCCGCCCACACAGAGGAGAAAATCATGGCGGAATTCCTGCCGGACCCCTCCGAGGACGACGAGTTCGAATTCCTCCCGGAGGAGGACCTGCTGGTCGAGGAGATCTCCATCGACGGTATGTGCGGCGTCTACTGATCCGAGGAAAAGTGTCGTCATTCGATCCGGACCTGCCCTATCAGTGCGCACCGAGCGTCGCCCTGCGACCCGAGCCTTTCGGTGCACTCGCCTACGATTTCTCGACCCGCCGACTCTCCTTTCTCAAGTCTCCCGAGTTGGTAAAAACCGTGCGTGCGCTGATCTTGAACCCGGATGTCCACGGCGCACTGGACCAGGCGGGCGTGCCGGCCGGGCAACGGCGGGCCTACCTCACCGCCCTCGCCGGACTGGCCGAGGCCGGCACGATCCAGCCGCGCTGAGAGATCACCCACTCACCAGGGAGTACCCGGATGAAGCTCGTCGACCAGTTCCAGCACGGGCTGGACGCCCCCATCTGCCTCACCTGGGAGCTCACCTACGCCTGCAACCTCGCCTGCGTGCACTGCCTGTCCTCCTCCGGCCGGCGCGACCCCCGGGAGCTGAGCACCGCCGAGTGCCGGTCCGTCCTGGACGAATTGCAGCGCATGCAGGTCTTCTACGTGAACATCGGCGGTGGCGAACCGACCGTCCGGCCGGATTTCTGGGAGCTGGTCGACTACGCGACGGATCGTCAAGTCGGAGTCAAGTTCTCCACCAATGGGGTCCGGATCACGCCGGAGCGGGCCCGGCTGCTCGCGGGCAGTGACTATGTGGACGTACAGATCTCGATCGACGGCGCCACCGCCGAGGTCAACGACGCGGTCCGCGGGGCCGGCTCGTACCGGACCGCGATCACCGCGATGGACAACCTGGCCGGGGCGGGCTTCCGGGACTTCAAACTGAGCGTGGTGGTCACCCGTCAGAATTGTGACCAACTTGACGAGTTCGCTGAAATCGCCGACCGCTACGGCGCCCAGCTGCGGCTCACCCGGCTCCGCCCGGCCGGTCGCGGCGCCGAGGTCTGGAACGAGCTGCACCCCACCGCCGAACAGCAGCGCTCCCTCTACCACTGGCTGGTGGCCAACGGCGAGCGGGTGCTGACCGGGGACTCGTTCTTCCACCTCAACGCACTGGGCTCGACCCCGCTGCCCGGCCTCAACCTGTGCGGGGCCGGCCGGGTGGTCTGCCTGATCGACCCGGTCGGCGACGTCTACGCCTGCCCGTTCGCGATCCACGACAACTTCCTGGCCGGCAACGTGCGCTCCCCCGGCGGATTCGCCGAAGTCTGGCGCAATGCACCGCTGTTCGCCCAGCTGCGCGAGCCGCAGAGCGCCGGGGCCTGCGGGTCCTGCTCCGCCTTCGACTCCTGCCGGGGCGGCTGCATGGCCGCGAAGTTCTTCACCGGCCTGCCGATGGACGCGCCGGATCCGGAGTGCGTCAAGGGCCACGGCGAGACCGCGCTGGCGGCGCTCGGGCCCGGCAGCGTCCCCCGGCCCAGCGGCGACCACTCGCGGCGGGGCCGGGGCCCGGTGCCGGTGCAGATCGGCTGGGCCCCGCCGGCCGCCGGTCTGCCCGACCGGGCCTGCGACACCAGCCCGTTGGCCGGCCTCACCGCCGCCGGACGGTAGCCGATGCTGCTCACCGACCCGATCACGCTGGCCGGCCGGACCGCGCCCAGCCGGGTGCTGTTCGGTCCGCACGAGACCAACCTGGGCCACCGCCGGGCGCTCTCCGACCGGCACGTCGCCTACTACCGGCGCCGGGCGGCCGGCGGCGCCGGACTGATCGTCACCGAGACCGCGAGCGTCACCGCCGAGGACTGGCCGTACGAGCGGGCCCCGCTGGCCGCCGACTGCCCGGACGGCTGGCGGGCGGTGGCCGCGGCCTGCCGCCCGTACGGCACGCTGGTGCTGGCCGGTCTCGGGCACGCGGGCGGGCAGGGGTCCTCGGCGTACTCGCAACGCGTGCTGCGGGCCCCCTCCCGGGTGGCCGACGTGGTCAGCCGGGAGCTGCCGGCCGAGCTGGAGGCCGCCGAACTCGGCCCGCTGGTAGCGGACTTCGCGGCGGCCGCCGGGCTGGCCGCGGCGGCCGGGCTGGACGGGGTGGAGATCGACGCCGGACAGCACAGCCTGCTGCGGCAGTTCCTCTCCGGCCTGACCAACCTGCGAACCGACGGGCACGGCACCGACCGGGCCCGGCTGCTGCGCGAGGTGCTGGCCGCGACCAGGGCCGCGATCGGCGCCGGCCGGGTGCTCGGACTGCGGCTGAGCTGCGACGAACTCGCCCCCTGGGCCGGGATCACCCCCGAGCAGGGGGCGGACCTGGCGGCCGGTCTCGCCCCGCTGGTGGACTACCTGGTGGTGGTCCGGGGCTCCGCGATGAACCTCGCAGCCACCCGGCCGGACGGGCACACCCCGCCCGGCTTCAACCTCGACCTCTGCCGCACCGTCAGGACCGCGGTGGCGGGCGCCGTCCCGGTCGTCCTGCAGGGCTCGGTGGTCGAGGTCGGCCAGGCCCAGTGGGCCCTCGACGACGGAGCCGCCGACCTGGTCGAGATGACCAGGGCACAGATCGCCGAACCCGAACTGGTCGCCCTGCTGCGGGCCGGCCACCCCGAGCGGATCAGGCCCTGCGTGCTGTGCAACCAGCGCTGCCGGGTCCGGGACAACCGCAACCCGATCGTCAGCTGCATCGGCGAACCGGCGGCCGGCCACGAGACCGGGGACCAGCCGGTGACGGGCCGCGACGCCCGGCCGCTCGACGTGCTGGTGGTCGGTGGCGGCCCGGCCGGCCTGGAGGCCGCCCGGGTGCTCGCGCTGCGCGGCCACACCGTGGAACTCACCGAACAGGACACCGAGCCGGGCGGCTCACTGCGGGCGGCCGGCGCGCTGCCGGGCCGGGAGCGGCTCGGCCTGCTGGCCGACTGGCTGGTCGCGGAGACCGACCGGCTCGGCGTCACCGCCACCACCGGCACCCGGCTGACCGGAGCGCAGCTCGACGCCGCCCGGGCGGCCGGCCGGGAGGTCCTGCTGGCCACCGGCTCGGTGCCGGGACCGCACGGGTTCGACCGGCTCGGCGGCACCGTGGTCCGCCCGGCCGAGCTGGCCGCCGACCCGACCGCCCAGTCCCTGCCACCGGGCCCGGTGCTGGTCTTCGACCCGGTCGGCGACGCCGTCGGGGTCGCGGTCGCCGAGCTGCTCGCGGCGGCCGGCCGGCCCACCTCGATCGTGACGCAGGATCAGGTGGTCGGCACCCAGCTGGCCCTGACCGGCGACCTGGCCGCCGCCAACACCCGGCTCCAGCAGGCCGGGGTGACCCTGTACAAGCGCCGCACGGTGCTCGAACTGCACGACGGGTACGCCCTGCTGGAGGACGTGGTGACCGGCCGCAAGGAGCGGGCCGAGTGCGCGGTGCTGGTCGACTGCGGCCACCGGCTGCCGGAGCGCTCGCTGTCCGCCGACCGCCCCGACCTGCCGGTGGCCGGCGACTGCGTCGCGCCGCGCACGGTGTACCAGGCCGTGCTGGAGGGCCGCCGGGCCGCGCTCCGGCTGGCCGGCCCCGAAGGGAGCCACCGATGACCGGCTACCGCCACCTGTTCTCCCCGCTGCGGGTCGGCCCGCTGACCCTGGCCAACCGGGTGGTCTTCTCGGCCCACCTGACCAACTACGCGGAGGACGGCCTGCCGAGCGGGCAGCACGCCGCGTACTACGCCGCCCGGGCGGCCGGCGGCGCCGGGATGATCATCACCGAGGAGCACTCCACCCACCCGACCGACTGGCCGTACGAGAAGCTGATCCACGGCTTCCACCAGGAGGCGGTGGCCGGGTACCGGCGGATCACCGAGGCGGTGCACGCGCACGGCGTGCCGATCCTGGCCCAGCTCAACCACAACGGCGGACAGGCGTCCTCGATGTACTCCCGGCTGCCGGTCTGGGCGCCGAGCGCCGTCCCCGACCCGCTGTTCCGCGAGGTGCCGAAGGCGATCGACGCCGCCGAGATCGCCGAGGTGGTCGCCGGGTACGCCACGGTGGCCGCGAACTGCGTGGCCGGCGGCTTCGACGGGGTCGAGCTGCAGTGCTCGCACTCCTCCATCGTGCGCGGCTTCCTCTCCCCCGCCACCAACCTGCGCACCGACGGGTACGGCGGCCCGCTGGCCCACCGGGCCCGGCTGCTGCTGGAGCTGGTGGCGGCCGTCCGGACGGCGATCGGCCCGGACCGGGCGCTCGGCGTCCGGCTCTGCGGCGACGAGCTGATCAAGGGCGGCATCACCCTGGACGAGGCGGTCGAGGTGGCCCGGCTGGTGGAGGCGAGCGGCCAGGTCGACTACATCAACACCTCGATCGGGGTGGCCACTTCGACGCTGTACCTGATCGAGGCCTCGATGGCGGTGCCGGCCGGGTACGCGCTGTTCATCTCCAACGCGATCCGCCGGGCGGTCAGCCTGCCGGTGATCGGGGTGGGCCGGATCAAGGACCCGGCGCAGGCCGAACGGGCACTGGCCGAGGGCCACTGCGACCTGGTCGGGGTGGTCCGGGGCCAGATCGCCGACCCCGACTTCCTGGCCAAGGCCCGGGCCGGGCGCGCCTCCGACATCCGCAGCTGCCTGTCCTGCAACCAGGAGTGCGTGGGCCGGATGGGCCTGAACCGCTGGCTCGGCTGCATCGAGAACCCCCGGGCCGGCCGGGAGTCGGTGCCGCTGCCGATGCCCGGGCGGCGCGGCCGCCGGGTGCTGGTGGTCGGCGGCGGTCCGGCCGGTCTGCAGGCGGCCGCCAGCGCGGCCCGGCGCGGTCACCTGGTCACCCTGTTCGAACGCGAGCCGGCCACCGGCGGGCAGGTGGCCGAGGCCGCGAGCGTGCCGGTGCGGGCCGAGTTCCTGGACGTGGTGCGCAACCTGGCGGCCGAGTGCCGCCGGCTGGGAGTGGAGATCAGGACCGGCCTGGAGGCCACCGCGGAGTCACTGGCCGCCGAACTGCCGAACGCGGTCGTGCTGGCCACCGGCGCCCGGCCGCAACCACCGCACTGGGCGGGCGGCCTGACCCGGGTGGTGGACGTCCGGGACGTGCTGACCGGCCGGGCCGCCCCCGAGGGCGAGGTGCTGGTGGTCGACGAACTCGGCTTCCACCAGGCCACCTCGGTCGCCGAGCTGCTCGCCGACCGGGGCTGCCGGGTCCGGATCTCCACCCCCGGCATGGTGGTCGGCCAGGACCTGGGCGTCACCCTCGACCTGGAGACCTTCACCGTCCGGGCCAATGCCAAGGGCATCCGGCAGACCACCGACGAGGTGGTGATGTCGGCCGGGACCGCACCGGACGGCGAGCGGGTCGAGGTCGGCCTGCTCACCCACACCACCGGGGCGATGGCCACCACCGTGGTCGACTGGGTGGTCTGCGCGGTGCACCAGTCCCCGCAGGACGAGCTCTGGCACGCCCTGCGGGACGCACCGTTCGAGGTCCACCGGGTCGGCGACTGCCTGGCACCGCGCCGGGCGCACGCCGCCGTGATCGAGGGACACCGAGTGGGGAGCGCGCTGTGAACGACACCGAGCCGATCGCCGTCCTGCTGGTCCGGGGCGGCACGCTGCCGCACGGGGCCGACGAGGCGGTGGCCGAGGCGGGCGGCCTGGTCCTGCTCGCCGGGGAGGACACCAAGGCGGCGGCCGGCCTGCTGACCACCGCCACCCGGGTCTGGACGGTGGAGACCGGCACCCGGCCGCCGGGAGCGCTGGCCACCGCGCTGGCACCGCTGCTGACCGACCGTCGGATCGTCCTGCTGCCCGCCTCGCCGGACGGCCGCGACCTGGCCCCCCGGCTGGCGGTCGCCCTGGACCGGCCGCTGCTGGCCAGCGCCCTCGCGGTGCACAGCGGCGGCGCCGACCTGATCGGGGCGGACGGCCGGACCCTGATGGACGCCGCCGTGCTCGGTCCGTTCGTCGCCACCCTGGAGCCCGGCCTGCGCGGGGCCGAGGCGCTGCCCGAGGCCCCCGAGATCATCGAACTCCCGCCGCCGGACCGGTCGGTGGGCCCGGACGCCGAGCAGTCCGCGCTGCTCACCGCACCGCCGGGGCAGGAGCAGCTCGACCAGGCCGCCCGGATCGTGGCGGCGGGCGCCGGCCTGGGCACCGGCGAGCTGACCGGCCCGGCCGCGATCGCCCTGCTGGAGCAGGTCGGAACCGCGCTCGGCGCCGCCGTCGGCGCCACCCGGGTGGTCACCGACGCCGGCTGGACCGGCGAGGAGCGCCAGATCGGCACCACCGGCGTGGTGGTCTCGCCCGAGCTCTACCTCGCCTTCGGCATCTCCGGCGCCGCCCAGCACGTCGGCGGCCTCGGCCGCCCCACCCACCTGGTCAGCGTGAACACCGACCCGCACTGCCCGATGACCGCGCTGGCCGACCTCGCGGTCGTCGCCGACGCCCCGACCGTGCTCGCCGAGCTGGCCCGTCGGCTGACCCCGGAGGCCCCCCGTGACTGATGTCACCGCTCCCTCGTACGCCGGCCCCGCCTCGGCCTCGGTGCTCCGTCAGGAGCTGCCGGCGCAGCGCGACTTCGACGTGCTGGTGGTCGGCGCGGGCCCGGCCGGGTCGGCCGCCGCGCTGGCCGCCGCCCGGGCGGGCTGCTCGGTGGCGCTGCTGGAGCGCGGCCCGTTCCCCGGTTCGAAGAACGTCTACGGCGGGGTGGTCTACGGCCGGATCCTGGACGAGCTGGTGCCGCAGTGGTGGGACGAGATGCCGGTCGAGCGCTGGGTCACCCGCCGCTCGACCATGGTCATGACGGCGGATCAGGCCCTGACCGTGGACTTCCGCAGCCAGCGCTGGGGCACCGCCCCGTACAACGGCGCCACCGCGCACCGCTCCGACCTGGACGGCTGGCTGGCCGGCCACGCCGTCGCGGCCGGGGCGGTCCTGGTGCCCGCCACGGTGGCCACCGGGCTGCTGCGGACCACGGCGGGCACGGTGGTCGGGGTCCGGACCGACCGCCCCGACGGCGACCTGACCGCCCGGGTGGTGATCGCCTGTGACGGCGTCAACTCCTTCCTGGCCAAGGAGGCCGGGCTGCACCCCCGGCAGGACAACGCCCGCCACCTCACGCTCGGGGTGAAGGAGACGCTGGCGCTGCCGCGCGACGTCATCGAGCAGCGGTTCGGGCTGACCGGGCGGGACGGCCAGGACATCGAGATCCTCGGCTGCACCCGGGGCATCCCGGGCGGCGGCTTCCTCTACACCAACCTGGAGTCGGTCAGCCTCGGCGTGGTGGTCGGCCTGCCCGACCTGGCCGCCGCCGAGGTCCGCCCCGAGGAGCTGCTCGCCGACCTCAAGGCACACCCGGCGATCGCCCCGCTGGTGCGCGGCGGACGGCAGGTCGAGTACGCCGCGCACCTGATCCCCGAGGGCGGCTACGACCACCTGCCCGAGCTGGCCGGGGACGGCTTCCTGGTGGCCGGGGACGCCGCCGGGATGTGCCTGGCCGCCGGGATCTGGCTGGAGGGCGTCAACTTCGCGATCGGCGCCGGGATGTACGCCGGCCGCGCGGCCGCCGCCGCGATCGGCGCCGGGGACACCTCACAGGCCGGTCTGGCGGGCTACCGCCGGGCGCTCGAGCAGTCCTTCGTGCTGGCCGACCACCGCAAGCTCCGCAAGGTCCCCGGGCTGGTCCTCTCCGAACGGATGCAGCGCCAGTACCCCGGCCTGATCTGCGACCTCGCCCAGGGTCTGTTCGAGGTGGACAACCCCCGCCCCAAGCCGGGGTTACGCCGCCTGCTGCGCACGGCGGTCCGCCGGCACGGCGTCAGCCCGCGACGGCTGCTGGCCGACGCGATCACCGGAATGAGGGCGTTCGGTTGACCGCCTCTCCACTCCCCTGGAGGTATCCGATGACCGGTCAGCCGGCCGAGGACTACCGCGAGATCTCCTTCGACGACCGGATGGGCGGCACCGAGTTCCGGGTCTCCGAGCGGGCCCACATCACGGTCGACACCGCCGTGTGCGACTCCTGCACCGTCCGGTCCTGCCTGCACGTCTGCCCGGCCAAGCTGTTCGTGCCGACGGCGGACGGGGGCATCCTGTTCAACTTCGAGCAGTGCTTCGAGTGCGGCGCCTGCTACCAGGTCTGCGACGCCGAGGGCGCGATCTCCTGGACCTACCCGGACGGCGGCCTCGGCGTCGTGTTCCGAAAGGGCTGACCGACATGGCCGAACAGCCGCTCGTGGTAGCCGCGTTGAGCCCCGCCGATCCGCTCGGCGGGGCCGACCGGGCCGCACTGGAGCACGCCCTGCGACTCGCCGGGGCGCTCGGCGGCCGCACCCTGGCCGTCACCGTCGGCCCGGCCGACGCGGCGGAGGTGCTCCGCCAGGCGCTGGCCTGCGGGGTGCAGCGGGTGCTCCGGGTCGACCACCGGGGTCAGGCCGACAGCGACGCGAAGGCCCGTGCGCTGGTCGCCGGGCTGGCCGCGCACGGCGCGGTCCCCGCCCTGCTGGTCTGCGGGAGCCGCTCCACCGGCCGGGGCACCGGCGCCACCCCGGCCTTCCTGGCCGCCCGGCTGGGCGCCGCCCAGGCCCTCGGCCTCACCGAACTGGAGCTCCGGGACGGCGAGTTGACGGCCGTCCGACGGATCGACGGCCGGCAGCGCGAACGGCTGACGGTGCCGCTGCCCGCCGTCTGCTCGGTGGAGCCCGGCAGCGCCCGACTGCGCCGGGCCGCGCTGCCCGCCCTGCTGGCCGCCCGGACGGCGGAGATCCCGGTCGCCGCGGTGACCGTGCCGGCGCCCCGGCGGCCGGTCCTGTTCGGCCCGGCCCGGCCGTACCGGCCCCGGCCGCTGGTGCTGCCCGCCCCGGTGGGTGCCGACCCGCTGGCCCGGATCCGGGCCCTGACCGCGACCGACCGCCCCCGCACGGCCGCCCGGGTGGTCACCCCGGCCGACCCGGCGGCGGCCGCGGACGAACTGCTCGGCTACCTCCGAGAGCACGGCTACCTCGCTCACCTCACCCGGGAGGACGACCAGTGCTGAACACCGACCTGACCCCCGGAGTCGCTCTGGTCACCGGCGCGGCGCGCGGGATCGGGGCCGCCGTCGTCACCCGACTCGCCGGCCAGGGCTGGCGGGTGGTCGCCGTGGACGTCTGCGAGGACCTGCCCGGTGTCGGCTACCCGCTGGGCAGCAAGCAGCAACTGCTCGAACTGGCCGACCGCTGGCCCGAGTCGGTCGTCCCGGTGGTCGCCGACGTCCGCGACGTGACCGCGCTCCGGGCCGCCGTCGCGGAGGCCGAGCACCGGTTCGGCGGTCTGGACGCGGCGGTGGCGGCGGCGGCCGTGATCGCCGGCGGACGGCCGCTCTGGGAGACCACCGACACCGAGTGGGACGTGCTGCTCGACATCGGCGTACGCGGTGTGGCCAACCTGGCCGCCGCCGCCGTACCCGCCCTGCTCCGCCGCCCGCAGCCGCGCACCGGCCGGTTCGTCGCGCTGGCCTCGGCCGCCGGGCACCGCGGCCTCTGGCACCTGGCCGCCTACAACGCCGCCAAGCACGCGGTGGTGGGCCTGGTCCGCGGCCTGGCCACCGACCTGCGCGGCACCGGCGTCACCGCCACCGCGGTCTCCCCCGGCTCGACCCGCACCCCGATGCTGGACGCCAGCGCGGCGCTCTACGACCTCGCCGACGTCGAGGAGTTCGCGCGGCACCAGCTGACCGAGCGGCTGCTCGACCCGGCCGAGGTGGCCGCCGCCGTCTGCTGGCTCTGCCACCCCGACTCCTCCGCGATCACCGGCACGGTGGTCCACGCGGACGGCGGCTTCACCGCATGAGCGCCCCGCCGAGCACGGCGCAGCTCCACCTGACGCCCGATCAGAGCGTGCAGCTCTGGGAGGACGGCCGGACCCTGCTGGGCGGCTCGCCGTACCGGGTGCTCCGGCTCTCCACCCAGGCCGCCGACCTGATCGGCGGCTGGCTGGCCGGCGCGCCGGTCGCACCGGTCGCCGCCCACCGCCGCCTCGCCGCCCGGCTGGTCCGGGCCGGGATCGCCCACCCGGTGCACCGGTCCGCCCGGCTCACCGCCCAGGACGTCACGGTGGTGGTCCCGGTCCGGGACCAGCCGGGCGGCCTGGACGGGCTGTCGGCCGCCGTCGCGGACACCGCCAAGTTGCTGGTGGTGGACGACGGTTCGAAGCTGCCGATCCCGGGCGCAGCGGTCCGCCACGAACACTCCCGGGGCCCCGCCGCCGCCCGCAACTCCGGCTGGTGGAAGGCCGGTACGGAGCTGGTGGCCTTCCTGGACGCGGACGTCACCCCCGAACCTGGCTGGCTCGAACCGCTGCTCCGGCACTTCGAGGACCCGGCCGTGGTCGCGGTGGCCCCCCGGGTGCGCAGCACCCGGGGCAGCTCGCTGCTGGCCCGGTACGAACAGGTCCGCTCCCCGCTCGACCTCGGGCCGGCCGGTGGCGTGGTCCGCCCGGGCAGCCGGGTCAGCTACCTGCCGTCCGCCGCCCTGGTGCTGCGCACCTCCGCGCTGCGCGAGCTCGGCGGCTTCGACGAGCGGATGCGGTTCGGCGAGGACGTCGACCTGATCTGGCGGCTGGCGGCCGGCACCGGCCTGGTGCGGTACGAACCCGGCGCCGTGGTCCGGCACGAGCCGCGCCCCGACTGGCGGGCCTGGGCCGAGCAGCGCTTCGGGTACGGGACTTCGGCTGCGCCGCTGGCCCTGCGGCACGGCCGGGCGGTCGCCCCGGTGAAGGTCTCGTTCTGGAGCGCGGCGGCCTGGGCCGCCCTCGCCCTCGGCCGCCCGGCGGCCGGGGTGGCGATCGCCGCCGGCACCGCCGCGCTGCTGCCGCGCAAGCTCGCCCCGTTCGGCGTCCCGGCCCGCGAGTCGCTCCAGCTGGCCGCCCGCGGCCACCTCGGCGCCGGGCGGCTGCTCGCCGACGCCGTCACCCGCTCCTGGTGGCCGGTGGCCGTCCCCTTGCTGGCCTCGACCCGCGCGGGCCGCCCGCTGCTCGCCGCCGCCTTCGCCCGGCACGCGGTGGACTGGTACCGCGACCGCCCCCCGGTGGACCCGATCCGCTGGACGGCGGTCCGGATCGCCGACGACCTGGCCTACGGCGCCGGGGTCTGGTGGGGCGCGCTGCAGCACCGTACGGTCGCCCCGCTGCTGCCCGACCTGGCCGACTGGCCGGGGCGCGACGGGGTCCAGCGGCCCACCGACTGACGCATCGCCCCTTCGGGTGGGGCAGGCCGTGCAACTGCGGACGTCGACCAGGTCGGCGGCGGCGTCGAAGAGTGACGGGGGAGAGCCTCTTCGTCCGGGTGTGTAACGTCCGACCGGGGTTGCGGCGTGGGTGCTGTGACAACCGAGATCGGAAGGATCATCTGGTGGGGGAAGCACCCGCGGACTATGTGGAGTTCGCACACGCCCACAGCGGGCAGCTGTTCCGCACAGCCTGCCTGCTGACCGGCGACTGGCACCTGGCGGAGGACCTGGTCCAGGAGACGCTGGCGAAGATGTACCGGTCCTGGCGGCGGATCGACCGCTCGGAGCCACCCGTGGCGTACGCGCACACGGTGCTGACCCGGACCTTCATCTCGCAGCGGCGGCTGCGCCGCTCCGGGGAGACGCCCACCGGGACGCTGCCCGATTCGGTCGGTCACGCGGAGGACCCGGCGCTGCGGATGGCGCTGCTGGAGGCGATGGCCCAGCTGTCGGCGAAGGACCGCACCGTGCTGGTGCTGCGCTACTGGGAGGACCGCTCGGTCGAGGAGACCGCCCAGCTGACCGGGATGAGCGTCGGCTCGGTGCGGGTGCGCAGCCTCCGGGCCAGAGAGCGGCTGCGGCAGGTCCTCGGCCACGACTTCGCCGAACTGAGCCGAGCGTGACCACGTCGCGCCGCCGCCTGCCGCACCCCGACCGAACGGAGAGCACCGTGCCCCACGACCCGCAGTCCGACCACGAGCTGCACGACGCGCTCGGCCTCGCCGTGCGCGGATTCTCCCCGCACAGCCCCGACCTGGTCCAGCGCGCCGCCGGCCGGGGCAGGCACCTGCGCCGGATCCGGCAGGCCCAACTGACGATCGCCGCAGTGCTGCTGACCGGAACGGCCGGCCTGGGGCTGAGCCAGCTCGGCCCGCAGGCCGGACCGGTCCCGCTCCCGCCGGCCGCGACGAGCACCTCGCCCGGCCCGGTGCCGAGCAGCACCCCGTCCGTGCCGCCGACCGACTCGGCGCGGCTGCTGGAGCTGCTGCGGGGGAAGCTTCCGTCCGGCCTGAAGCTCAGTGCGCCGTACCGGGTGGACCCGGGCGGGCAGTGGCCCTCGGGTGAGCCTTCCCGGGTCCTGGCCGCCGGCTTCGCCGTCACCAAGGGCACCGACCGGGGCGGCGTCGGCATCACCTTCTCCCGCACCCCGCTGCTCTCCACCACCAACTGCGCGAAGCCCACCTGCACCGCGACCCGGCAGCCGGACGGCACGAAGCTGACGGTTCGGCAGCTGGCGGACCCCCCAGGGCACCAGAACTGGAGCGCGGTGCTGGAGTGGCCGGACGGGTCGGAGGTGATGGTGGCGGCGAACAACGATCCGGGCAAGGACGAGGGGGGCGGCACGCGGTCCGGCACCAACGCCCCGCTGCTGAGCCAGCCCGAGCTGTCCGCGATCGCCCTCGATCCGGCCTGGCGGCAGGTGGTGGCGGGCCTGCCCGCCCAGTGAGGCGAGAGCTTCTCCTGAGTGAGAATCCGTCCGGCGGTCCGGCTGATCGAAGGGAGAACCACGAGGGCACTCTGGTCACCGCCCGATGCGCCGCACCGCCGGCGTGCCCTCCGCGCGCGGCCGAGGAGGTCCGGCCGGCAGACGCTCGGGGGCTTGGTGGCATGCGTGCCGGGCTGTCGTCGGTCCCAGCTCCTGGTTCCGCCGGCCAGAGCTGAGTTCCATCCGCCCGGACCGCCGTCAGGGCGTGGCGGTCCAGTGGTCGTACGCCGCCAGCAGGGTGGCCGTCCAGGTGTCCAGCAGGCGGTGCCCCTCGGCAGCGGTGGCCCCGGTGGGGTCGCCCAGGACGCCGTTCGGGGTGACCGCGGCCAGGCCGCCGGTGCGGAGGGCGGGGAGCAGCTCGGCCAGACCGGTGGTGTTCCCGGGCTCGGCCAGGTCGGTGCGGACCGCCTCGGGGCGCAGGGCCAGCAGGGCGGAGGTCTCGGTGCGTCCGGCGTGGCTGTCGTCAGGCGGTCCGGACGGGCACCAGGCGAGCGCCCGGCGGCCCTCCACCCGCAGCCGGGCCACCGCGCGGTGCAGCGGGGCGGCGTTGCCGCCGTGCCCGCAGACCAGCACCACCCCGGCGAAGTCGTCGGCGGAGCGGACCAGTTCGACCACCAGCAGCTCCAGTGCCCGCTGTCCGATCGACAGCGTGCCGGGGAAGCCGGCGTGCTCGCCGCTCGACCCGTACGGCAGCGCGGGCGCCAGCACCACCGACTCCCGGGCCACCGCCAGGCGTTCGCACAGCGCGTCGGCCACCTCGGTGTCCACGGTGAACGGCAGGTGCGGGCCGTGCTGTTCGGTCGCGCCGAGCGGCACGGCCAGCACCGAGTACGGTGCCAGCCGTGCCGCCTGTGGCCACGTCAGCCCGGCCAGCCGGCGCGGGCCGGAGCGGGACGGGGCCGGTTCGGGGGTCAACGGTCAGCCGGAGATGCCGAGTTCGGCGTCGAGGATGTCGAACAGCTCGTCCGTGCTGGCATCCACCAGGTCCTCGTCGATGCCCTGCTCCTCGGTCTCGAAGAGCAGCTCCCGCAGGTAGGCCGCGAGCGCGCCGGCCGACGGGTAGTCGAAGACCAGCATCGGCGTCAGGTTCCGGCCCGCCACGGTGACCATCCGGTTCCGCAGTTCGAGCGCGCTGAGCGAGTCGAACCCGATGTCCAGGAAGCCCCGGTCGGGGTCGATCGCGTCCGGGCCCGGGTGGCCGAGGATCTCGGCGGCGTGGGTCCTGACCACCTGGAGGACGGCCCGGTCCAGCTCGGCGCCGGTGACGCCCGCCAGCTGCTCCGGCAGGGTCTGGCCGGCGCCCTGGTGCGACCCGGCGCGGGACGGCCGACGGGTCGGTGCCTTGACCAAGCCGCGAAGCAGCGCCGGGAGTTCGTCGGCCCGGGCACGCAGGGCGACCGGGTCCACGTGCACCGGCACCACCACGGCCGTGTCGCCGACCCGCAGTGCGGAGTCGAGCATCGCCAGGCCCTCGGTGGCTGAGAAGGCGGGCAGGCCCTGCCGGCGCATCCGGAGCAGGTCGGCCTCGGCGAGGTACTGGCTCATGCCGGTGTCCACCGCCCAGGCGCCCCAGGCCAGCGAGGTGGCCCGCAGGCCCGCCAGCCGCCGGTGCTCGGCCAGCCCGTCCAGGAAGACGTTCGCGGCGGCGTACCCGGCCTGTCCCTGGGCCAGCACCAGACCGCCGGCCGAGGAGAACAGCACGAACAGCGCCAGGTCCAGTTCGGCGGTCAGCTCGTGCAGGTACCAGGCGGCGTCGGCCTTGGGCGCGAGGCTGGAGTCCACCAGCTCGGGCGTCCAGGTGCCGATCACACCGTTGTGCACCACACCGGCCACGTGCACCACGCCGGTCAGCGGGTGAGCGGCCGGAATGCCCGCCAGCAGGCCCTCCAGCGCGGCCCGTTCGGCCACGTCGGCGGCGGTCACGGTCACCTCCGCGCCCAACGCCCGGAGCTCGGCGACCAGTTCGACCGCGCCGGGTGCGGCCGGGCCGCGCCGGCTGGTCAGCAGCAGGTGCCGGACGCCGTACTCGGTCACCAGGTGCCGGGCCACCAGCGCGCCCAGGCCACCGGTGCCGCCGGTGATCAGCACGGTGCCCGCCGGGTCCAGCTCGGGGGCGGTGGCCTCGGCCGGGACCGGCAGTGCGGTCAGCCGGGGCACCAGCACCTCGCCGGCCCGGATGGCCAGCTCGGGCTCACCGGTGGCCAGCGCACCGGCCAGGGCGATCCGGGACTCGGCCCGGTCGTCGATGTCCACCAGGACGAAGCGGCCCGGGTGTTCGGCCTGCGCGGCGCGGACCAGACCCCAGACCGGGGTCTGGGTGAGGTCGCCGGGCTCGCCGACCACCGTGACGCCGCCGTGAGTGGCGACGGCCAGCAGCGAGTCGGCGTACCGCTCGTCGGCCAGCCACTCCTGGACCACCGCGAGCACCTGGTTGGCCGCCACCCTGGTCCCGGCCGGCAGGTCGACGGTGGCCGCGCTGATCTCCAGCAGGACGGTCTCCGGCACCACCGGGCTGTCCGGGTCCAAGCTTGCCCAGTCCACCGGGTCGGGAGCGCCGAGAGCGGTCAACGGGAGCGGTTTCCAGACCAGTTGGAACAGCGAACCGGCCTGCGCCGGGCCGCCGGAGCCGAGCTGCTCGGGGGTGACCGGACGGAAGGTGAGCGACTCGACCGTCGCCACCGGGGCACCGTCGGTGTCCGCCAGCTCGATGCTGATCGTGGTGTCGGTGGGCCGCACCAGGCGGACCCGCACGGCGGTGGCGCCCACCGCGTGCAGGGTGACACCCGCCCAGGAGAACGGCAGCAGGGTCTGGTCCTCGCCGCCCTCACCGAGGCTGAGCGCGTGCATGGACGCGTCCAGCAGAGCGGGGTGGATGCCGAAGGCGGCGGCCTCGGCGTGCGACCCGGCGGGCAGCGCGACGGTGGCGAACACCTCGTCACCGCGCTTCCAGGCCGCCTGGACGCCCTGGAACACCGGCCCGTACGCGTACCCCTGGCCCAGCAGCACCGAGTAGAGATCCTGGACGTCCACGGCGGTGGCCCCGGCGGGCGGCCACTCGGTGAAGTCGAAGGCCGGAGCCGGGGCACCGGTGCCGAGCACACCCTCGGCGTGCAGGGTCCACGGACCCTGGGCGTCGGTCTCGGCCCGCGAGTAGATCCGCAGCGAGCGACGCTCGGTCACGTCCGGCGCACCGACCGAGACCTGGACGGCGAGGCCGCCGCGCTCCGGCAGGATCAGCGGTGCCTGGATGGTGAGCTCCTCCAGCAGGTCGGCCCCGGCCTGCTCGGCCGCCCGGGTCGCCAGTTCGACGAAGCCGGTGCCCGGCAGCAGGATGCTGCCCAGCACGTCGTGGTCGGCGATCCAGCCCTGACCGTCGAGCGACAGGCGCCCGGTGAGCACCAGGCCCTCGGTGTCGGGCAGCGCCAGCGCCGCCCCGAGCAGCGGGTGCTCGACCCGCTGCTGGCCCACCGACGCGACGTCACCGTCGGCGCTGCCCCCGGCCAGCGCGTCCACCCAGTAGCGGCTGCGCTGGAAGGCGTAGGTCGGCAGCTCCACCCGGCGGGCGCCCGAGTCGGCGAAGAACGCCGACCAGCTGACGGCCACTCCGGCGGAGTGCAGCCGGCCGAGCGCGGTGACCAGGGTGGTGCTCTCCGAGCGGTCCTTGCGGGCCGCCGCGACGAACACCGCGTCCTCGGACTCGACGCTCTGCTGGGCCAGCCCGGTCAGGATGCCGTCGGGGCCGATCTCCAGGAACCGGGAGGCGCCCCGGGCGGCCAACTCCCGGACGTTGTCCGCGAACCGGACCGCGTCCCGGACGTGACTCACCCAGTACTCAGGGTCCGCGAACGAACCCGACGCCACCACCGGTATCACCGGCTCGGCGAAGCTCAACTCACGGACCACCGAACGGAACTCGTCCAGCATCGGGTCCATCAGCGGGGAGTGGAACGCGTGCGAGACACTCAGCCGCTTGGTCCGCTCGAAGCGGGCCGCGATCTCCAGGACGGTGGCCTCGTCACCCGACACCACCACCGAACGCGGGCCGTTCACCGCCGCGATGCTCACCTGATCGGTCAGCAGCGGCAGCACATCCTCCTCGGTGGCCTCGATCGCCACCATCGCACCACCCGAAGGCAGTTCCTGCATCAGCCGCCCACGGGCCGACACCAGCTTGGCCGCGTCCGCCAGGGACAGCACCCCGGCCACATGCGCGGCCGCGATCTCACCCACGGAGTGACCTGACAGGAAGTCGGGACGCACACCCCACGACTCCACCAGCCGGAACAACGCCACCTCGAACGCGAACAGCGCCCGCTGTGTGTTCACCGTACGGTTCAACTCGTCGACATCGTCGCCCCAGACGACATCCCGCAGCGACCCGCCCAGCTCCGCCAGCACCTCGTCGAAGGCCGAAGCGAACACCGGGAACGCACCGTGCAGTTCACGCCCCATCCCCAACCGCTGCGACCCCTGACCCGTGAACAGGAACGCCACCTGCGCACCGGCCCGGGCCTGCCCCGGCACCTCGGCGCCCTCGGCGACGGCCCGCAGGCCCGCGATCAGCTCGGCCCGGTCCGCGCCGACCACCACGGCCCGCCGCTCCAGGGCGGAGCGGGTGACGGCCAGCGACCAGCCCACGTCCGCGATCCCGAGCTCGGGGTCGGCCTCGACGTGGTCGGCCAGCTTGGCCGCCTGGCCGCGCAGCGCGTCCACCGTCCGGCCGGAGAACACCCAGGGCACGTCGGGGAGTCGGACACCGTCGGCGGCCGGGGCCACCTCGGCCGGGGCCTGCTCGATGATGACGTGCGCGTTGGTGCCGCTGAGCCCGAAGGAGGAGACGCCGGCCCGGCGCACCCGCCCGTTCTCCGGCCACTCCCGGGCCTCGGTCAGCAGCTCGACGCCACCCGCCTCCCAGTCCACCTTGGAGGTGCGGTCCGCCGAGTGCAGCGACTTGGGCAGGACGCCGTGCCGGATCGCCTCGACCATCTTGATGATGCCGCCGACCCCGGCCGCCGCCTGGGTGTGACCCAGGTTCGACTTCAGCGAGCCCAGCCAGAGCGGCTGGTCCGCCGAGCGGCCCTTGCCGTACGTGGCGAGCAGCGCCTGCGCCTCGATCGGGTCACCCAGTGTGGTGCCCGTGCCGTGCGCCTCGACGGTGTCCACGTCAGCGGGCGTCAACTGGGCGTTGGCCAGCGCGGCCCGGATGACCCGCTGCTGGGAGGGGCCGTTGGGCGTGGTCAGGCCGCTGGAGGCGCCGTCCTGGTTCGTGGCCGAGCCACGCACCACGGCCAGGATCCGGTGCCCGTTGCGCTGGGCGTCGGAGAGCCGCTCCAGCAGCAGCATGCCGGTGCCCTCCGAGCAGCCGGTGCCGTCCGCGTGCTCGGAGAAGGACTTGCACCGCCCGTCCTTGGCCAGCCCGCGCTGGGTGCTGAAGTAGACGAACATGTCCGGGTTGGTCATCACGGTGACGCCACCGGCCAGTGCCAGCGACACCTCCCCGGCCCGCAGCGCCTGGACCGCCATGTGCAGCGCGACCAGCGAGGAGGAGCAGGCGGTGTCGACCGTGACGGCAGGGCCCTCCAGCCCCAGGGTGTAGGCGACCCGACCGGTCACCAGGCTGCCGTCGCTGCTGCCGAAGCCGTAGTCGTGGTACATCACCCCGGCGTAGACGCCGGTCCGGCTGCCCTTCAGCGAGAGCGGGTCGACGCCCGCGTGCTCGATCGCCTCCCAGGAGGTCTCCAGCAGCAGGCGCTGCTGGGGGTCGATGGTGAGCGCCTCGTTCGGCGCGATGCCGAAGAAGCCGGGGTCGAACTCGGCTGCGTCGTGCAGGAACCCGCCCTCGTGGGCGACGCTCTTGCCGACCTTGCCGGGCTCCGGGTCGTACACCCCGTCGAGGTCCCAGCCACGGTCGGCCGGGAAGTCCGACACGGCGTCGACCCCCTCGGCCACCAGCCGCCAGAGGTCCGCCGGGGTCTGCACCCCACCGGGGTAGCGGCAGGCCATCCCGACGATGGCGATCGGTTCGACGGCCGCCGCGGTGAGGCTGCCGTTCAGCTGACGCAGGCGCTCGTTGTCCAGCATGGACTTACGGAGTGCCTCGACTATCTGGTCCACGGACGCGTCCACGGTGTGGGGATACCTTTCGCTCTGCGGGTCTCAGTTGGAGTTGGCGGCGAGCGCGGCCCGCACCAGGTCGTCGATGGCCATGGTGGTGATGTCGGCCGCCGGTGCGGCCGCTCCCGACGCCGCTCCCGACGCCGGGGCCGGGGCGTCCGCCGGGGCCGAGGCCGGGGCGGTCAGCTTCAGCAGTGCGTCGAGCAGGCCCGCCTCCCGGAGCGCGGCCAACGGCAGCGCCCCCAGGGCCCGGCGGAACTCGCCCTCGTCCAGCTCCGACTGTGGCTGCTCCGCCGGCTCGCTGTCCGCGATGCCGGGCAGCAGCTCGGTGAGCAGGAACTCCGCCAGCGCGCCGGGGTTCGGGTAGTCGAACATCAGCGTGGCCGGGAGCCGCAGGCCGGTCGCGGTCTGCAGGCGGTTGCGGAGCTCGATCGCGGCCAGCGAGTCGAGACCCAGCTCGGTGAAGCCCCGGGTGACGTCGATCGCCGCCGGGTCGTCGTGGCGGACCGCCGCGACGTGGTTGCGCACCAGGTCGAGCAGGAACCGGTCCCGCTCGGTCCGGCCCAGACCGGCGAGCCGCTGCTCCAGCGAGAGCTGACCGGCCGGCTCGGCCTCCACCGCGGCCACCTTGGCCTTGGTGGTGCGGGCCGGGCGCCGGCTCTGACTGCGCACCAGCTCGCGGAAGAGCGGCGAGATCTCGTCCGCCACCGCCGCCAGCGCGGGCACGTCCAGCCGGATCGGGACCAGCACCGCGTCCTCGCTGCGGCCGAGCGCCTCGTCGAACAGCGCGAGACCTTCTTCGCCGGTCATCGCGGGCATCCCGAGCCGGTTCATCCGGTGCAGGTCGGCCTCGGTGACGCCGCCGCCCAGGCCGGTCCTCTGGGTCCACAGACCGAAGGCCAGCGAGGTGCCGGGCAGGCCCAGCTCCCGGCGGTGGACGGCGAGGGCGTCGACGAAGCGGTTGGCCGCGCCGTAGTTCGCCTGCCCGGTGCCGACCAGCAGCCCGGCGCAGGAGGAGAACAGCACGAACGCCGTGAGGTCGAGCTCCTTGGTCAACTCGTGCAGGTGCCAACCGGCTTCGAGCTTCGGCCGCAGGACGTTGTCCAGCTGCGCCGGAGTCAGCGAGCCGACCAGGGCGTTGTCCATCACCCCGGCCGCGTGCACCACGCCGCGCAGCGGGTGGGCGGTCGGAACGCCCGTCAGCAGGCCCTCCAGCGCCGTCCGGTCGGCGGCGTCGGCCGCCGCGACGGTGACCTGCGCCCCCGCCTCGGTCAGCTCGGCCGCCAGGGCCGCCGCCTCGGGTGAGGCGAGCCCGCGCCGGCTGGTCAGCAGCAGGTGCCTGACGCCGTGCTCGGCGACCAGGTGACGGGCCACCAGGGCGCCGAGACCGCTGGTGCCGCCGGTGATCAGCACCGTGCCCTCCGGGTCCCACGGGGAGACCGGCGGGACGCCGCTCTCCGCGACCCCGGCGAGCCGGGGCACCCGGACGTCCACGCCGCGCACCGCCAACTCCGGCTCGCCCAGGGCGGCGAGCTGGACCGGCACGTTCCCGCTGTCCAGGTCCACCAGCAGGATCCGGCCCGGGTTCTCCTGCTGGGCGGATCGGACCAGGCCCCAGACCGCGGCCTGGCCGAGGTTGATCCGCTCGTCCTCCTCGACCGCGACCGCGCCCCGGGTGAGCACCATGAGGCGGGTATCGGCGAACCGGTCGTCGGCCAGCCACTGCTGAAGGGTGCTCAGCACCCCGTCCAGCGCCGCCCGGGCGTCCGTCGGTACGTCCCCGGTGCCCAAGGGCACCGGCAGCAGGATCAGTTCGGGCGTCGTCGCACCGGCCCCGGCCGCGCTGCCGAGGGCCGTCAGGCTCTCGAACACCGGCAGGTCGAGGTCCAGCCCGGCGGCGTCACCGACGATCACCCGGCCCGCTGCGGTGGCGTTGCCCGCCGCTCCGAGCGGCAGGTGGCTCCAGCCGATCCGGAACAGCGAGTCGTGCTGCTTGAGCCCGGTGGAGGCGGCCGCACCGGCGGCGATCCGGTCCGGGGTGATGGCCCGGACCACCAGCTGCTCGACGGTGGCGACCGGCAGGCCGGTGGAGTCGGCGAGTTCGAGCCGGACCGCGTCGGGGCCGGTCGAGTTGAGCTTCACCCGCATCCGGGCGGCGCCGCCGGCGTGCAGTGAGACACCGGTCCAGGCGAACGGCAGGTGCGAGGAGCCGATGTCCTGCGGGCGGTAGCCGCCAAGGAAGTCGGTCGCGCTCAACGCCGCGTCCAGCAGCGCCGGGTGGACCCGGAAGCCGGCCGCCTCCTCCCGGACGTCGTCCGGCAGGGCGACCTCGGCGAAGACGTCCTCGCCCCGGCGCCAGACCGCCTTCAGGCCCCGGAAGCGCGGGCCGTAGTAGTAGCCCTGGCTGGTCAGGTAGTCGTAGACGTCGCTGATGTCGACCTCTTCGGCGCCGGCCGGCGGCCAGGAGCCGTAGGTGACGTCGAAGGCTGCGGGCACCGTCGCGGTCGCCTCGGACGGGGCCAGGAAGCCGGACACGTGCCGGGTCCAGTCCACGTAGTCCGGCGCGTTCTCGAACCGGGAGTAGACCTCCAGGGTGCGCCGGTTCGAGGCGTCGGCCGCGCCGACCACCACCTGGACGGCGGTGCCGCCGGTCGCGGTGAGCGGCATGATCGCCTCGATGGTCAGCTCCTCGACCAGGTCGCAGCCGACCTCCTCGCCGGCCCGCAGCGCCAGCTCGACGTAGCCGGTGCCGGGGAGCAGCAGGGTGCCGAGCACGTTGTGGTCGGCCAGCCACGGGTGGGTGTCCATCGCCAGCCGACCGGTCAGCACCACGCCGCCGTCCACCGGTGAGACCACCACCGCACTGAGCATCGGGTGCTCGGCGGGCGTCTGGCCGATGCCGGCCACGTCGCCGCCGGGCAGCGCCGGGACGTCCAGCCAGTAGTGCCGCTTCTCGAAGGCGTAGCTCGGCAGGTCGACCCGCCGGGCGCCGTGCCCGGCGAAGAACGCGGCCCAGTCCGGGCCGTTGCCCGCCACCTGGAGCTCGGCCATCGCCGTGAGCAGCGCCTCGGGGGCGGTGCGGTCCTTGCGGGCGGTGGCGGCCAGCACGTGGCCGTCACCGGTGAGCGTCCCGCCGGCCAGCGCCGTCAGCACGCCGTCCGGGCCGAGCTCGACGTACCGGGTGACACCCTCGCGCTCCAGGTAGCCGACCCCGTCGGCGAACCGGACCGCCTCACGGACGTGCCGGACCCAGTAGTCGGCCGAGCCGAGCTGCACCGAACTCGCTTCGGTGCCGGTCAGGTTGGAGACCACCCGCAGGCTCGGGATCCGGTACGAGACGCTCTCGGCGACCTGCCGGAACTCGTCCAGCATCGGCTCCATCAGCGGCGAGTGGAAGGCGTGCGAGACCCGCAGCCGGTTGGTCTTGCGACCCTCGAAGCGGCCGATCACCGCCTCGACCTCAGCCTCGTCACCGGAGACCACCACCGAGCGCGGGGCGTTCACCGCCGCGATGCTGACCCGGTCGGTGAGCAGCGGGAGGATCTCCTCCTCGGTGGCCTGGATCGCCACCATCGCGCCGCCCGCAGGCAGTTGCTGCATCAACCGACCCCGGGCGGCGACCAGTCGGGCCGCGTCCGGCAGCGCGAAGACTCCCGCCACGTGGGCCGCCGCCAGCTCGCCGACCGAGTGGCCGACCAGGATGTCGGGCAGCAGACCCCAGGACTCGACCAGGCGGAACAGTGCGACCTCGTAGGCGAACAGCGCGGTCTGGGTGTACACCGTCCGGTTCAGCAGTTCGGCGTCCTCGCCCCAGACCACCTCGCGCAGCGGGCGGTCCAGGTGGCCGTCCAGCTCGGCCAGTGCCGCGTCGAAGGCCGACGCGAACACCGGGAAGGCGGCGTGCAGTTCACGTCCCATGCCGAGGCTCTGGGCGCCCTGGCCGGAGAACAGGAAGGCGGTCAGCCCGCCCGGAGCGGCGATGCCGGTGACGGCGGTGGGGTGTCCGCTCTGCTCGGCCAGCGCGGTGAGCGCCACCAGCGCCGAGTCGCGGTCCCCGGCCAGCACCACGGCCCGGTGGTCCAGGTCGGCCCGGCCGGTGGCCAGCGAGAAGCCGACGTCCAGCAGGCTCAGCTCCTGGTCCCCGATGATCCGGTCCAGCAGCTTGGCCGCCTGGGCGGGCAGGCTCTTCGCGCTCTTCGCGGAGAACAGCAGCGGCACCAGCGGGAGCCCGGTGCCGGCCGGCACCTCGGCCACCGGAGCGGGCACCGGGGCCTGCTCGATGATCAGGTGCGCGTTGGTGCCGCTCAGGCCGAAGGAGGAGACACCGGCCCGGCGCGGCCCGGTGACCTGCGGCCACTCCCTGGCCTCGGTCAGCAGGCGCACGTCGCCGGCCGTCCAGTCCACCTGCGGCGAGGGCTCGTCCACGTGCAGGGTCCGCGGCATCAGGCCGTTGCGGACCGCCATCGCCATCTTGATCACACCGCTGACCCCGGCCGCCGCCTGGGCGTGGCCGATGTTGGACTTGATCGAGCCGAGCCAGAGCGGCCGGTCCTCGGGCCGGTCCTGGCCGTACGTCGCCAGCAGCGCCTGGGCCTCGATCGGGTCACCGAGACGGGTGCCGGTGCCGTGACCCTCGACCAGGTCGATGTCGGCGGCGGAGAGGCCGGAGGCGTCCAGCGCCTTCTGGATCACCCGCTGCTGCGAGGGACCGTTCGGCGCGGTCAGGCCGTTCGAGGCGCCGTCCTGGTTGATCGCGCTGCCCCGGATCACGGCGAGCACCGGGTGACCGTTGCGCTCCGCGTCGGAGAGCCGCTCGACCAGCAGCAGGCCGATGCCCTCGGACCAGCCGGTGCCGTCGGCGGCACCGGAGAACGCCTTGCAGCGACCGTCGGCGGACAGCCCGCGCTGCTGGCTGAAGTCGACGAACAGCTCCGGCGTCGGCATCACGGTGACACCACCCGCGATCGCCATGGTGATCTCGCCGGCCCGCAGCGCCTGGACCGCCATGTGCAGCGCGACCAGCGAGGACGAGCAGGCGGTGTCCACCGTGACGGCCGGCCCCTCCAGGCCCAGCGTGTACGCGACCCGGCCGGAGGCGATGCTCGCCGCACTGCCGTTGCCGATGTAGCCGGTCAGCTCCTCCGGCACGTACGGGAGGCGGGTGCCGTAGTCGTGGTACATCACACCGGCGTACACGCCGGTCTGGCTGCCGCGCATCGACTGCGGGTCGATGCCCGCCAACTCGAAGGCCTCCCAGGCGCCCTGGAGCAGCAGGCGCTGCTGCGGGTCCATCGCGAGGGCCTCGCGCGGCATGATGCCGAAGAACTCCGGGTCGAACTCGTTGGAGTCGTGCAGGAAGCCACCGGTGCGGGCGTAGGTCTTGCCCGCCAGGCCCGGCTCCGGGTCGTAGATGGACTCGATGTCCCAGCCGCGGTCGGTCGGGAACTCCGAGACCGCGTCCACCCCGTCGACCACCAGTCGCCAGAGGTCCTCGGCGGAGCGGACCCCGCCGGGGAAGCGGCAGCTGATCGAGACGATCGCGATCGGCTCGTCCGCGACGGTCGCGGCGGCCGGGCGGACCACCGGGGCCTTGGGCGCGCTGCCGCCGGACAGCTTGGTCTTCAGGAAGTCGGCCACCGCGCGGGAGGTCGGGAAGTCGAAGACCAGGGTGGCGGGCAGGCGCAGGCCGGTGGCCCCGCCCAGCGAGTTCCGCAGTTCGACGGCGGCCAGCGAGTCGAAGCCGAGGTCCTTGAAGGCCCGGTCGGCGCCGACCGCGTCGAGCTCGGCGTGGCCGAGCACCGAGGCGACCTGGGTGCGGACCAACTCCAGCAGGTGCCGGTCGCGTTGGGCCTCGTTCAGGCCGGCCAGCCGCTCGGCCAGCGCGTTGCCGTCGACGGCCTTGCCGCCGGCCTGGGCCCGCTGCCGGGCCGGGCCGCCGGTGAGGCCGCGCAGCAGGGCCGGGATGCCCTCGCCCCGGGCCAGCACACCGGTCCGGTCGATCCGGAGCGCGGCCAGCTGCGGGTGGTCGGTGCCGACCGCCGTGTCGAAGGCCGCCAGGCCCTCGACGGCGGTGAGGGCGGGCAGGCCCAGCCGGCTCATCCGGTCCAGGTCGGCGTCGGTGACGTCGCCGAGGCCGGTGTTGACCGCCCACATGCCGAAGGCGAGCGCGGTGGCGGGCAGGCCCGCCGCCCGGCGGTGGGTGGCCAGCGCGTCCAGGAAGACGTTGGCGGCGGCGTAGTTGGCCTGTCCGGCGGCCAGCACCTGGCCACCGGCGGAGGAGAACAGCACGAAGGCGGTCAGGTCCTGACCTGCGGTCAGCTCGTGCAGGTGCCAGGCGGCGTCGGCCTTCGGTCGGAGCACGTGGTCGAACTGATCGACCGTCAGCGACCCGACGAGTGCGTTGTCCATCACCCCGGCGGCGTGCACCACACCCGTCAGCGGGTGCTCGGCGGGCACCGTGGCCAGCACGGCGGCCAGCGCCGCCCGGTCCGCGACGTCGGCGGCGGCGATCGTTACCTCGGCGCCCAACTCGACCAGTTCGGCGGTCAGTTCAGCCGCGCCGGGTGCGGCCGCGCCGCGTCGGCTGGTCAGCAGCAGGTGGCGGACCCCGTGCTCGGCCACCAGGTGACGGGCCACCAGGGCACCGAGACCGGTGGTCCCACCGGTGATCAGCACCGTGCCGGTGGAGTCCCAGGCCGGCGTCGGCTCGGCGGCGACCGCCAGCCGGGCCAGTCGGGGCACCAGGAGCTGTCCGGCCCGCAGGGCGGCCTCCGGCTCCCCGGCGGCCACGGCGGCGGCCAGGGCCCGGTCGGACTCGGCGGAGCCGTCCAGGTCGAGCAGGGCGAACCGGCCCGGGTTCTCCTCGATGGCCGACCTGACCAGACCCCAGACCGGGGCCTGTGCCAGCGCGATCGTCTCGGACTCCCCCGCCACCACGGCGTGTTCGGTCACCAGGACCAGTCGCGAGCCGTCGAACCGCTCGTCGGCCAGCCAGCTCTGGACCGCGCCGAGTGCATCGGCGACGGCCGCCCGGACTCCGGCCGGGACGTCGGCGTCGGTGCTCGACGTGACCCGGTGCAGCACGACCGCCGGGACCTCGGCCTCGGTGCCCAGCAGCTCGGCCAGGGTCGGCAGGGTGTCGGGTGCGGCGGCGGGCGGCGCGCTGCGCTGCCAGTCGACGCGGTGCAGGATCTCGTTCAACCTGCCCTGGCTCGCCGCCAGTTGCTCGGACGAGACCGGGCGGGAGACCAGCGACTCGACGGTGGCGACCAGCTGTCCTGCGGTGTCGGCGACACCGATCGCCGAGACCTCGGCGCCCCGGACCCGGCGGATGTGCACCCGGAGCGCGGAGGCGCCGGCGGCGTGCAGGGAGACGCCGTTCCAGGAGAACGGGAGCAGCGTCTCACCCTCGTCCCCGGCCGTCCCGTCCAGCAGCAGGTCCACGTGCATCGCGGTGTCCAGCAGTGCCGGGTGCAGCCCGAAGCGGGCCGCCTCGGCGTGCGACTGGGCGGGCAGGGCGACCTCGGCGAACACGTCGTCACCCCGGCGCCAGGCGGCCTTCAAGCCCTGGAACACCGGACCGTAGCCGTAGCCCCGGTCGGTCAGCCGCTGGTAGGCGTTCGCCACGTCGATCACGTCGGTGCCCGGCGGCGGCCAGGCCGTCAGCTCGAACTCGGGCGCGGTCGGCTCGGGCGCCAGCACACCGTTGGCGTGCCGGGTCCACTCCTGGTCGGCACCGCCCTCGGGGCGGGAGTAGACCGAGACCGACCGGGCGCCGGCGCCGTCGGCGGCACCGACCACGACCTGCAGGGCAACCGCCCCGCCGGGCGCCAGGATCAGCGGTGCCTCCAGGGTGAGTTCCTCCACCCGGCCGCAGTCCACCTGGTCACCGGCCCGGACCGCCAGCTCGACGAATCCGGTACCCGGCAGCAGCAGGTTGCCCAGCACACCGTGGTCGCCGATCCAGGCCTGGGTGTCGAGCGACAGCCTGCCGGTCAGCACCACACCGCCGGAGTCCGGCGAGACCACCGCCGCACTCAGCATCGGGTGGTCGACGGCCTCCAGACCGGCCGAACCGAGGTCGCCGAATCCCACCCCGACCAGGTCGATCCAGTACCGCTGACGCTGGAAGGCGTAGGTCGGCAGGTCGGTACGGGCCTGCACCCCGGGCAGCAGCGCGGTCCAGTCGACGGTCACGCCCCGGGCGTGGGCGCGGGAGAGGCCGGTGAGCAGCTCGCGCTCCTCACCGCGCTCGCGGCGCAGGGTGGAGACGAAGAGGGCGTCGGAGTCCTCACCGAG
>NZ_JBIWML010000046.1:0-62188 GCF_044766665.1 Kitasatospora sp. NPDC101801 | reverse complement strand
CTCAAGAAGCTTACGCCGTAACCGACCTGACGACCTGTCCGACGTTTCAAACCTTAGCCGATCCCCGCTCCACAAAGCGAATCCAGCCGCAATCCCTTAAATGCGCACACGCCAATTCGCACTGGGTCGCGACAAAGCACGAGCCAGCTCAAGAAGTGGAGAAGTGGCGTTTCAGGAGATCGGCTACCCCGGGAACGTCCGTGCAGAGCGCGCGTCCGTTTCTCCCTGTCAGGCAGCTCGAAGAACACTAGACCTCCGAGGGGCCCACGTCAACACCACCCGGAGCGGCCGCCAGCTGGAAGGTCAGCACCGCGACGTCGTCGTCGTGGTCGGAGCTGACACCCATGGCCCGCAGCAGCCGGGAGCAGACCACGTCGGGGGTTCCCACCGCGCCGGCCAGGGTGTGCGCGAGCTGGTCGATGCCCTGGTCGATGTCCTCGTCCCGGCGTTCGACCAGGCCGTCCGTATAGAGGACGCCGGTGGTGCCGGGGAGCAGGCGCAGGGTGTGCGAGAGGTGGGTGCCGTCGCCGGTGCCGAGCGGGGGACCGTTCTGCTCCTCGCCGCGCAGGACCGTGCCGTCGGGGCAGCGGAGCAGGAGCGGGAGGTGGCCGGCCGAGGCGTAGACCAGGGTGCTGGGGGCCGGGTCCCAGACGGCGTAGGTGCAGGTGGCGATCTGGTTGGCGTCGATCTCCATGGCGAGACCGTCGAGCAGGGTCATCACCTCGTGCGGCGGGAGGTCGAGGCGGGCGTAGGCCCGGACCGCCGTACGGAGCTGGCCCATCACGGCGGCGGCGCGCAGGCCGCGGCCCATCACGTCCCCGATCACCAGGGCGGTCCGGCCACCGCCGAGGCCGATGACGTCGTACCAGTCGCCGCCGACCGCCGCCTCGGCCCCACCGGGCTGGTAGGTGGCGGCGACGGTCAGGCCGTCGGGCTGTTCGAGCTTCTGCGGGAGCAGGCTGCGCTGGAGGGTGACGGCGGCGGCGCGCTGGCGGCCCTCGGACTCGCGGAGCCGGGTGGCCGCCTGAACCTGGTCGGTGACCTCGGCGGCGAAGATCAGGACGCCGATCGGGGGGCCCGCCTCCGTGCCGACGTCCTGGTCGGCCTCGCTGCCGAGCGGGACGCAGGAGACGTTGTAGTAGCGGTTGCCGCCCAGGCCGAGGATGCAGCGGGACTTCACGCTCCGGGGGCGACCGCTGCGCAGTGCCTGGTCCATCAGCGGGAGCACGCCCATCGCGGCCAGCTCGGGGAGCGCCTCACTGGCGGGCAGTCCGTTGGTGCGTTCGCCGAAGAGCTCGCGGTAGGCGCGGTTGGCGTAGCCGAGCTGGTGCTGCGGTCCGTAGGTGACGGCGACCGGCGCGGGCAGCCGGCCGAGGACGCTGCGCAGGTCGTACAGCTCGTGGATCTCGCGCAGGTCGAGCAGTGGTCCGGGGCGGCCCGACTCGCGGGGGCCGGGCACGGTGAACGGGTCGCCGGTCGCGGTGGGCGGGGCGGCGCGCCACGGGGCTCCGGCGAGCCGCGCGCTCCAGCGCATGAGGTTCAAACGACGGCCGTTTCTTTGGACAGCGAGCTGGGAGACCTGGGAAGATCATCTGACGGATCATCACATCGTGTGCCTGGCACGACACTCGGTGTGATGAACCGGACGGGCTGATCCTGTCAGGCCGGGGCTCGATTCCGAAAGTCGTACGACGATTGCCGTGCGTCCCGGCCGCCCGCCCCGTGCCGTCCTCACTGGCGGAACCCGGCCTCGAACTCCGACCGCGGGTGCTCGACCGTCCCGAGCGAGACCACCTCCCGGCTGAACAGGCCGCCCAGCAGCCAGCCCGTCAGCACCCTGATCCGCCGGTCGGTGCTGGGCAGCCGGCGCAGGTGCCGGGCCCGGTGCAGCCACCAGGCCCGGCGGCCGGTGAGCTGGCCGCGCCGGGTGTGCGCGACGCCCCGGCCGAGACCGAGCGAGGTCGAGCAGTTCAGCCGGTCCGGCAGGTACGGGGCGGGTGACCGGCCGTCGAGCATGGCGGCCAGGTTCTCGGCCAGCAGGGTGGCCTGGGCCAAGGCGTGCTGGGCGTTCGGCGCGCAGTACGCGTCGGCCCCCGCCGCCGAGTCGGGGACGGCCGCGCAGTCCCCGGCGGACCAGACGTCCGGCAGGGCGGTGCCGTCCGGGCCGGCCGCCTGGAGCGTGGGCAGGCAGCGGACCCGGCCGGACCGGTCGAGCGGCAGGTCGGTGTCGCGGAGCAGCGGTGCGGGCCGGACGCCGGCCGTCCAGACCAGGGTGCGGGCGGCGAACCGGCTGCCGTCCGAGAGGCTCATCACCCGGTCGGTGGCGGACTCCAGGGTGGTGGAGAGCCGGACGTCGATGCTGCGGTCGCGGAGCTCGGCCAGGGTGTGCGCCGCGAGTTCGGGCGACTCTTCGGGCAGGATCCGGGCGGTGGCCTCGACCAGTACCCATCGCAGGTCGTCGGCCGCCACGTTGTGGTAGCCCTTGGCGGCGTACCTGGCCATGTCCTCGAGTTCGGCGAGTGCACCGACGCCCGCGTAGCCCGCACCGACGAAGACGAAGGTCAGCGCGGCCTGCCGGAGGGCGGGGTCGCGGGTGGTGGAGGCCAGGTCGAGCTGCTCCAGCACGTGGTTGCGCAGGCTGACCGCCTCGCCGACGGTGGCGAAGCCGAAGCCGTGCTCGGCCAGGCCGGGCACGGGGGTGGTCCGGGAGATCGAGCCGGGCGCCACCACCAGGATGTCGTACGGGAGTTCGGCCGGTTCGGCGCGCTCCCCCCGGCGTGCGCCGTCCACCCGGACCCGGCGGGCGGCGTGTTCGATCCCGGTGACCCGGGCGGTCAGCACCCGGCAGTGCGGCAGCACCCGGCGGAGCGGCACGACCACGTGCCGGGGGTCGATCGAGCCCGCCGCCACCTCCGCCAGCAGGGGCTGGTAGGTCAGGTAGGGCTGCGGTTCGACCAGGGTGATCTCCACCCGGCCGTCCCGGAGTTGGGCCTTGAGCAGCTGCTGGAGGCGGAGTGCGGCGGCGGTCCCGGCGCATCCTCCGCCGACGATCAGGATCCTGATGGGGGCGCCTCCTTCCGGTGTGAGCTGGTTCACGCCTCCATGACGCCCTGTCGGGTGGCTTCTTGTCCACAGGCCGTACCGGATCGGGTGGTTCGATCCGGCCGGACCGCGATCGGGTCGGCGGCCGAATCCGCCGTCGGAGTGCCGGTTTTGCCGCGAGGGTGGGGTTTCGGTCCACTTCTGCCGCGAACTTCCTTGAACTATGGTCGGATTGTGCGTCGGGCCGGACCGTTGTCCGCCCCGAGCGGTATCTGACTGCGGCAGGGCCAACCGGGGAAGGGTGGTCCACAGTGGCCGCCCGACCGGGGACGGCCCCGTGGGATCGGGCGCAGCGGTGCACCTGGGGGGTGTGTCGCGGCCGGACTGTGGCGCCCGGTGCCGGGCACCTGTGGGGGAGGTTGGAATGACAGATCAGGATCAACTACTCGGACTGCCCGTGCCATCGTCGGCGGGCGATAGCCCGGCCGGCCACGGCGTGGTGCCGGAGCAGCGCGGCCCGGTCCAGCGCGAGTCGTCCGGCGCTCCCGGGGCGGTCGCCCCGGCGTCGGCGTCGGCTGCGGCGGACGACTCGGGAGGCACCGCGCGGCTGCGGGTGGATGCCCGGCGGAACCTGGAGAGCGTGCTGCGGGCCGCCCGGCAGGTGTTCGGGGAGATCGGCTACGGCGCCCCGATGGAGGAGGTCGCCCGGCGGGCCGGGGTCGGCGTCGGCACGGTGTACCGGCGCTTCCCGAGCAAGGAGGTCCTGGTCCAGCGGATCGCCGCCGAGGAGGTCGCCTGGCTGACCAGTCAGGCCAAGGAGTCGCTGTACGGCGGCGCCGGACCGTGGGAGTCGCTGGCCGGGTACCTGTCCCGCGCGGTCGGCTCCGGCGCCGGGCGGCTGCTGCCGCCGTCGGCATTCCGGTACGCCGACGAGCTGGCCACCTTCCGGGACGCGGCGGACCTGCCGCAGGTGCCGGCGCAGCGTGGTTCGGAGCCGGTCTGGGATGCGGATCCCCGCCAGTTACTGCACCTGCTGGCCGCGTTGGTCGCTCGCGCGGCGGCGGCCGGCGAGTTGCGGCCGGGGGTGACGGTGTCGGACGTGGTGCTGGTGCTGACGGCGGCGGTGCCGGTGCATGCGCGGCCGGCGCGGGGCGAGGGCGACGAAGGTCAATCCCAGGACGCCCCGGCCGAGCGGTTGTTGCAGATCCTGCTGAACGGGCTTCGGGCGGGCTGAACCTCCCGGCACCCGACTCGGCGGACGGGGCTCGACAGCCTGCCGGAAGTCCCCGGGAGTTGCCCAATCGGGTGGGCTGGAGTGGAGCGGCTTTCCGCCGGGGCTGCACTATGCCAAGCTTTGGGCGTGGTTGGAGCCATTGTCCCGTTGCGCGCCGTTCGCCCGGCCATGTCCGCGCCCCCTGCGGTCCGCCGTATCCAGGTGTCCGGGAGGGCAGGTTGAGCGCCGAGGAGCAGAACGAGTACGGCCATGGCCTCGGAGCCCCCGGGCAGGTGCCGGACCAGGCGGCCGCGCCGAGCCGTGAGTCGCTGACCGGGCGGGTGCCCGGCCAGGCGGCCGCCGGGCACGGCGGGGTGACCCCGGAGGCGTTCGTCGGGGCCGAGGGCGAGCCGCCCGCCCGGCCGGTGGTGCCGGCGCCCGCCGATCCGGTGGACGGTGAACGGCCGCCTTCGGACGCCGAGTTGACGGCCAAGGTGCGGGCCGGGGACGACACCGCGTACGAGGAGATCTACCGGCGGCACGCCGACTCGGTCCGCCGCTACGCCCGGACCTGCTGCCGGGACAGCTTCACCGCCGAGGACCTGGCGGGCGAGGTGTTCGCCCGCACCCTGCAGGCGCTCCGGGCGGGCAAGGGGCCGGAGTTCGCGGTCCGCGCGTACCTGCTGACCGCCGTGCGGAACGTCGCCGCGGCCTGGGCGCGGAGCGAGCGGCGCGAGCAACTGGTGGACGACTTCAGCACGTTCGCGCAGACCTCGGCCGCCACCATCGACCTGGACCTGGCCGACCCGGGCGCGGACGCCTGGGCGATGGCGCTGGTCGACCAGCGGATGGTCATGCAGGCCTACGCCGAACTCCCCGAGGACGACCGGGTGGTGCTCTGGCACACCGAGGTCGAGCGGGAGTCGCCGAAGACCGTGGCGGTGATGCTGGGCAAGACCGCCAACGCCACGGCGGTGCAGGCCCACCGGGCCCGCGACCGGCTGGCCGCCGCCTTCCTGCAGGCCCATGTGTCGGGCAGTCAGGAGCGCGACTGCGAGGCGTACGCCAACCGGCTCGGCTCCTACGCCCGGGGCTCGCTGCGCAAGCGCGCCTCGGCCGAGGTCGGGCGGCACGTCCAGGAGTGCGACCGCTGCACGGCGGCCTACCTGGAGCTGACCGAGATCAACACCGGACTGCGGGCGATCCTGCCCGGCGGGGTGCTGCTCTGGGTCGGGGCCGGGTACTTCACGGCGGCCGCGGCGGCCGTCGGTGCCGGGGCGGTCGGCGCGGGTGCGCTGGCCGGTGCCGGTGCCGCGTCCTCCGGCTCCTCCTCCGGCGGTGCCGGAGCGGTGGCCGGGGAGGGTCTGGGTACGGCGGCCAAGGCCGGGATCGCGGCCGGGATCGCGGTGGTCGCCGCCGCGGTGGCCGCGTACGCGCTGACCGGTGCGCCGGAGCCCAAGCAGCCGGCGGCGGCCCCGGCGGTCAGCGCCCCGGCCACGCCGCTGCCCGTTCCCGAGCCACCGAGCCCCACCCCGGAGTCCACCCCGACCCCGGAGCCCGAGCCGTCCCCCAGCCCGACCCCTGAGCCGACACCCACCCCCACCCCCGCGCCGAAGCCAGCGCCGGTGCCCTCCCCGACGCCGACCCCGGAACCCCCGGCCGAGCCGACCCCGACGCCCACCCCGCCGCCGCCACCGGTGGTCGAGCTCCCTCCGGTCCCGACCCCGCCGCCGGTCCCGACGCCCACGCTCCCCACGCCGCCGGTGCCCCCGATGATGCCGACCGACTTCTGGGCCGACGTACTGCCGTTCGGCCCGAACGGCGCGCACCGTGACCCGCCGCCGGGCCCCGCCGTCCGGCGCGGCGGGAGTTGGCTCTGGCAGCGCTCGGACCTGTCGATCGGCGGCAGTCGGTACCAGCACGGCCTGAGCGTCTACGCCCCGTCCGCGGTGACCGTCGACCTGAACCGGACCTGCACCACCTTCCGGGCGAAGGCCGGGGTGGACGACTTCGGGATCCGGGTCGGCACCGTCAGGTTCAGCGTCGAGGGCGGCGACGGCCGGGTGCTCTGGAGTTCGGACCGGGTCGGCCCCGGGGACGCCGCCGTCCCGGTCCGGGCCGACCTGACCGGCCAGCGCTCGATCCGACTGGTCGTCACCTCGAGCGCCGACGGCTGGGGCCTGATCAACCTGGCCGACTGGGCGGACGCCCGGCTCAGCTGCCTCTGACGTGACGGTGCCCCGGGCCGCTGGGCGGTCCGGGGCACCGTGACGGTCGGTCAGACGGCGCAGGCGCCGTCCGCGCAGCTGTCCCCGTGCGGGGCGTCGGGCTCGGCCGCGGTCTCGGCCGCCACCTGCTCCAGCACCCGGAGGAAGGTGTCCGCCTCCTGGCCGCCCTGGACCGCCCACTTGCCCTCGAAGACGAAGGTGGGGACGGCGGTGATGCCGATCTCCCGGCCCTCGGCGAGCTGCGCCCGGACGGCGTCCGCACCCTCGTCACCGGCCAGGTAGCCGGTCACCCGGTCCCGGTCCAGCCCGGCGGCCACCGCGATCTCGGTGAGCTGCCCACGGTCGCCGACGTCCACACCCCGGCTGAAGTGCGCGGTCAGCAGCGCCTCCTTGAGCACGCCCTGGACTGCCGCGCCGTACTCGCTCTCGGCCAGGTGCAGCAGCCGGTGGCCGAGGAAGGTGTTGGCGTGCAGCGCGGTGTCGAAGTCGAAGTCGATGCCCTCGCCCTTGCCGAGCTCGGTCACCCGGGCGTCCATCGCCACCGACTGCGGTCCGTACCGGTCGGCCAGCCAGGCCCGGTGCGGGGTGGCGGTCTCGGGCGCGTCCGGCACCAGCTGGTAGGGGCGGTAGACCACCTCGACACCGTCCTTGCCGGCGAACCGGTCGAGGGCCTGCTCGAAGCGGCGCTTGCCGACGAAGCACCAGGGGCATGCGACGTCCGACCAGATCTCGACCTTCATGACGGTGACTCTCCTGCTCTCGGGATGACTGCCCCTGAGAACCCCGCATCCCCGGACCTGATTCCCGGCCGTCGGCGGCTGTGACCGCGAACACCCAGGTCAGTGCGCCGGCGGGGCCGGCACGACCAGGACCGGGCAGGCCGCGTGGTGCACGGCAGCGGTGCTGACCGAGCCGAGCAGCAGGCGGCTGAAGCCGCCGTTGCCCCGGGTGCCGACCACCAGGGTGTGCTGGCCCCGGGTGCAGCGCAGCAGGACCTCGATCACGTTGCCGAGCACCACGTGCAGCGCCAGTTCGCCCTGGTACGGGCGGCCCCTGGCCTGCTGGACGGTGGCCACCGCCCGGCGCAGCCCGTCCGCCATGCTGGCCGACAGGCGTTCGATGCTCTCCTGGACCAGCTCGATCATCCCCGGCGGGTAGCCGGTCGGGGACGGGTTGACCACCGCGAGGACGTACAGCGGCAGGCCGAACAGCTCGGCCTCGGCCATCGCCCGGTCGAGCGCCCAGAGCGACCCGTCCGAACCGTCGCAGGCCGCCAGCACTCCCGGCGGATCGGCGCTCGGCGACTCCCCGAGCACCGGCAGCACCTCGGGCACCGGCGTCTCCGGCCCGGCGACCTTCTCTGAGCTCGACACCCTGCCATGATGGCCCGTCAGCCGCCGGTGGCCGGTGCAGGCGCGCGCGGCGGCCGCCCCGCTCAGGCCGGACGGGCCAGGGCCGGCCGCTCCGGGGCGGGCAGCCCGGTCCAGCAGGAGCCGTGCCGACGGGCCAGGATGCGGCGGAGCCAGAGCTCGGTGGAGACCAGCTCGGCCAGGCCGGCCAGGGTGCCGGGCGGGGGCGCGGCAGCCGGGTCGGTGGCCTCGGCCAGGGCGGCCCGGACGGCGGGCAGGTCGATCAGCCCGGCCTCGGCCAGCAGGGGCGCGCGGAACAGCTCGGCCAGGCCGTCGGCGGCGAGCCGCAGCCCGTCCCGGTCCGGGCCCTGACGGTCCGGCCGGGCCGCCCGGCCCCAGTCCGGCGGCAGGTCGGTGCGGGCGGCGCCGGTCAGCACGGCCCGCAGCAGCGCGTGCCGGGCGCCGGGCTGGAGCCGGGTCTCGATCGGGAGCATCCGGGCGGCGCGCACCACCTGGTTGTCCAGGAACGGCGCGTGCAGCCGCTGCCCGCGCTGCTCGGCGGCGTGCAGCAGGGTGCGGTACTCGGCCGCGTGCCGGTGCAGCGCGCACCTGGCCCGGCGGGCACCGGGCGGTTCGGCCGGCACCGGGCCGCGGGCCGCCAGCCGGAGCCGGAGCGCGACGGCGGACAGCGCGTCGTCGGACAGCCAGCGGGCGGCGGGGCCCGGCACGCACCAGGCGAGCTCGGCCGCCGAGACCTCGCCGAGGCTGCGCCCGGCCGGGGTGTGCCGGACCGTCAGCCGGACGGCCGCGTCGTCCAGGGCCTCCGCGTACCGGGCGCGGGCCAGCCGGTGGGCGGCGCGCCAGACCGTCAGGGGCGTGCGCAGGGTGTCCAGTACGCCGGTGGCCGCCGCCCGTTCGGCCCCGGTCAGCGCGGCCACCGGAGCGGCCAGCCGCCGGGCCCGGCCGGCCCGGACCAGATCGGCCAGCCGGGCCGGGTGGCCGTCCAGCACCTGACGGGCGCCGTAGCCGGTGAGGTGGTCCGCACCGCCCGCGCTCAGCCGGCTGCCGATCCGGGCCGCCGCCACCAGCGCCGTCCCCGGCTCGTCGGTGAGCGGGCCGGCCGGCAGCCCCGCGCCGGGGTCGGCCAGCTCGGCGTACGGAAGGGTGGACGGCAGCACCAGGTGCCGCAGCCTGGGCAGTTCGGCCACGGTGCCGGCCGGGCTCTCCGCCGCGTCCCGGAGGGTCACGGCGGTCAGCGCCTCGGGCCCGGCGGGGGCCGGTCCGGCCGGACGGGCCCAGGAGCCCTTGACCGCACCGGTCCGGGGAGCCGACGGGTGGTCAGCCGATGGACCGCCAGCCGATGTGTGGTCGACGCTCGGTGCGGCCGGGGCGATCGGTACGGCGGCGGCGAGCAGCGCGACGGTGGCGGAGGCCGTTCCGTACGAGAGGTCGACGCCGAGCCGGGGCCGGTCGGTGCCGCCGCCGGAGGCGCGCACCCGGCAGCGGACCGACTCCAGCAGCGCGCGGGTCAGCTCGCGCACCGCGGGCGCCTCCTCGCGCTCGAAGGGTGCGCCGCCGCGCTCCGGCTCGTAGGCGGAGACGTGGGCGCGCCCGTTCCGCAGCCCGAGCAGATGTCCGGGGGCCACCCGCTGCACCCCCAGGTACGGCGAGCCCGAACCGACCGCCTCGGGCGACTCCGGGCAGGCCAGCCGGGCGGCCAGGTGCCCGGTGTCCAGCGGGGCCCCGACCAGGTCGGCGAGCGGGAGGGCGGCGGTCGCGTACGCCGTGCCGCCCGCCCACGGCGTGTGGAAGACCGGCAGCACCCCGGCCAGGTCGGTGAGCAGCACCGTGCTGCGAGGTCCCGTGCGGAGCACCACCGTGTAGCTGCCGGGCCAGGTGGTGAGGTGGCGCACCGCACCGCCCCTGGCGGTGGCCAGGCCGGCCGCGAGCTCCGGGTCCGACGCCCCGCAGCGGCCGAGCACGGCCAGTCGTACGGTGCCCGGCTGATCCGACGCCTCGTCGGCCACGTCCGACGGTGGCCCGGTGGTCACCTCGGCCGGCGCTCCGGGGCGCAGCGTCACCAGCCGGATCTCGTCCGGCCGCCAGTCCCCCACCGCCCACAGCGGGCTCGGCCCCGGCCACAGCGTCATGGCGGCCAGTGGGCGGACCGCCCCGACACCCGGCAGGGGTGCACCTGGGCACCAGCCCGTGAGCCACCGCATCGTGCCTCCGCTCCACCGCGACACCTGCCGTACGGAGGCCATCGTGCCACCGAACACCGGCAGTTGGGCAGAACCTCCGGAAGCCAGGGGCTCCGCTCCGGGCACATGGTCCGGGAGACAGGGGCTCGGGGCTGTGCCGATGTGCGGCTCCGCCGCAGGGGCGACGCCGCCGGCACACGGTCCGGAAGACAGGGGCTCGGGGCTGTGCTGATGTGCGGCTCCGCCGCAGGGGCGACGCCGGTGGCACACGGTCCGGAAGACAGGGGCTCGGGGCTGTGCCGATGTGCGGCTCCGCCGCAGGGGCGACGCCGATCACGGGGCGGGTTCAAGGTGCGGGTGTGGTCAACCCCGGGCGTGGCTGAGGGCAGCGGTACGTGCCGGTCCAAGCGAAAGTGCCTGGCCCTTCACGCGGCGATCACGCACCAGAGGCCCGCGTCGCAGTTCCCCGAGCCCCTGGCTGCCGAACCATGTGCCGAGCGGGGCCGGCGGGCCGGGCCTCCCCCTCCGTGGCCCGGGCCGCCGTGGGGGGAATGGGGTTCGGTCGGCATGGACATCGCCGGATGGCCGAAACTCATCGCACAGCCCGGGAGGGCATCCGCATGCCCTCCCGGACCCCACCACCGCCCGCGGGGATGTAGGCAGCGGTGTCCCCCGGCCCGCCGGGTCCTCGACGACGGGCCGACCCACAGCCTCCAGCGAATCGCCGACCTGCCGATCGGGCCAGGGAGCACAGCCGGGCGCACATCTGCACCGGACCGGAGCACACCGGTCCGCCGCGCTCCCGGTGGCCCGGACCCGCCCGCGCGCCACCCCGCGCGGGATTCGTTGAGCGGCACGCGATCCCGCCATCCGGAATCCGGACTCTTAACCCTCGGAACCCGGACGACTACGCTAGGTGCAGCAGTGGCGAACGCCGGGGCCCGGTAGCGGGCCCGCCACCCCGTCCGCCACCGCGGTCGGCCGCCGTACCGATCACGATCAAGCCAACTGCCCGGACGCACCGGCCACGGGCCGGACCGACCCGCCCACGCCCGAGAACCGCCGGACATCGCCAGGGGGTGCCGCAGCAACCATGACCGTCAGCTCACGAGGGCCGAACGAACGGCTCGGCACGCTTCTCGGCCTGGCCCAGATCAGCAACGCGGGCCTGGCCAGGCGGGTCAACGACCTGGGCGCCCAACGCGGCCTGACGCTGCGTTACGACAAGACCTCGGTGGCCCGCTGGGTCGGCAAGGGCATGATCCCGCAGGGCCCGGTACCGCACCTGATCGCGACCGCGATCGGCAGCAAGCTGGGCCGCCCCGTGCCGCTGGACGAGATCGGGCTCGGCGACACCGACCCGGCGCCCGAACTCGGTCTGGCCTTCCCCCGGGAGGTGCCGGCCGCGGTCCGGTCGGCCACCGACCTCTGGCGGGTCGACCTGGAGCTGCGCCGGGGCCCCGGCGGCGGTCGGTGGAGCGACAGTCTGGCGGGCACCTTCTCGGTCGCCGCGTACGCGACGCCGGTCTCCCGTTGGCTGATCACCCCGGCCGACGGCTCGGTGGCCCGGGGCGAGCCCGCACCCGACCTGAGCGGCTACCGGGTCGGCCACTCGGACGCCGCCAAACTCCGCGAGGCGGCCCAGGAGGCCCGCCGCTGGGACTCCAAGTACGGCGGCGGGGACTGGCGTTCGTCGATGGTGCCGGAGTGCCTCCGGGTCGAGGCGGCCCCGCTGCTGCTCGGCTCGTACAGCGACGCGGTGGGCCGGGCGCTGTTCGGCGCGACGGCCGAACTCACGCGGCTGGCCGGGTGGATGGCCTTCGACACCGGCCAGCACGAGGCGGCCCAGCGCTACTACATCCAGGCCCTCCGGCTGGCCCGGGCGGCGGCCGACGTGCCGCTCGGCGGCTACGTGCTCGCCTCGATGAGCCTGCAGGCCTGCTACCGGGGCTTCGCCGAGGAGGCGGTCGACCTCGCCCAGGCCGCGCTGGAGCGGAACCGGGGCCTGGCGACCACCCGGACGATGAGCTTCTTCCACCTGGTCGAGGCCCGGGCCCACGCCAGGAACGGCAACGCCCCGGCCTGCGCGACCGCGCTCTCCGCCGCGGAGAGCGCGTTGGAGCGGGCCCGCGCCGGTGACTCCGACCCGCCCTGGATCGACTTCTACGCCTACGACCGGCTGGCCGCCGACGCCGCCGAGTGCTTCCGCGACCTCGGCGAGCCCAGCAAGGTCCGGCAGTTCACCCGCGAGGCGCTGGCCCGCCCGACCGAGGGCTACGTGCGTTCGCACGGCTTACGGCTGTTCGTCTCCGCGATGGCCGAGGCCGAGGCCGGCGACCTGGACGCCGCCGTCGCGGCCGGCGAACGCGCGGTCGAGGTGGCCGGCCGGATCTCCTCCCAGCGCAGCCGGGAGTACGTCCGCGAGCTGCTCCGCCGGCTGGAGCCGTTCCAGGAGGAGCGCCGGGTCCGCGAGTTGACCGAACGCGCCCGACTGGTGCTGGTCGCCCCGGTTTAATTCGGATGCCCGGTCGGGAGCGACCGGCTACTGTCTCGACTTGCGTCCCCGATGCGCTCGGCCTCCGGTTACTTCACCTGAGAATGCATCACCCCCAACACACCGGTCGGCCACTTCCGATCTCGGGGACGCTCCGACAGCCTGCCCGATGCGCGGCCTCGGCTCCTGCGGTGAAGTGCCCTCGTGGCGCGCCCCCCTGCGGCCACCGCTCCGGGCTGCCCTCTCCACCGTCCAGCCCAGCAGGGGGACATCTGCCTTGCGGTTCAACCGCCAACAGGCCAAGACCGACATCAGGACCGAGATCCGCACCGACCTCCCGGACCGGTTCCGACTCGAACTCCGCGCGGCGGACCCGTCCCACCCGGGTTGGCCGAAGGCCCTCCCTTCGCCACCCGTCGTCACCCGGCCCGTCGTCCACCGGCCGGGCACCCCACTGCCCACCCACGAGGGTGGCACCGGGTACGTCCGGGAGCCGAAGACCGAGCTGTTCCTGCTGGCCGCGGCCAACTTCGTCGCACAGCGCTCGTTCTACGAGAGCGCCGAGGCGCGCGACGACCGGTTCTCCGCGCTGGTCCGCCGACTCGCCGTCAGCGACCCCGAGTGGACGCTCGGCCTGCTCCGCTGGCTGCGCCGGGACGCCCAGCTGCGCACCGCCTCACTCGTGGGCGCCGCCGAGTTCACCCGGGCCCGGCTGACGGCAGGTGCCTCGGGCCACTCCCGGCAGGCGATCGACGCCGTCCTGCAACGCCCGGACGAGCCTGGCGAGTTGCTCGCCTACTGGACCACCAGGTACGGCCGTGCCCTGCCGGCCCCGGTCAAGCGGGGGATCGCCGACGCCGTCCGCCGGCTCTACACCGGGCGGGCCCTGCTCAAGTACGACACCACGTCGAAGGACTACCGCTTCGGCGACGTCCTGGAGCTCACTCACCCGGCGCCGCACCCCGCGAAGCCCTGGCAGCCCGGGCTGTTCCGGTACGCCCTCGACCGCCGACGCCGGGCGGACCGCGCCACTCCACCACTGGACGACCAAATGCTGTGCGCCCGGCACGAGTTGGCTGCCGTGCCGGTCGCCGACCGGCACGTGCTGGTCACCGGCCCCGGCGGGGCGGAGCGGCTGGCGACGGCCGGGATGACCTGGGAGGCGCTGGCGGGCTGGCTGCAAGGGCCGCTGGACGCCGCCGTCTGGGCCGCCGTCATCCCGTCAATGGGCCCGATGGCCCTGGTCCGCAACCTGCGCAACTTCGACCGCGCGGGCCTCGGCGACGAGGCGGCCGCCGAGGTCGCCCGGCGGATCAGCGACCCGGCCGAGGTGGCCCGGTCCCGGCAGTTCCCCTTCCGCTACCTTTCCGCGTACCGCAATGCGCCGTCGAACCGGTGGAAGCCGGCCCTGGAGCTGGCGCTCCGCCACTCGCTCGCCAACGTGCCCGAACTCCCCGGCCGGACCTTGGTCCTGGTGGACCGCTCGGGCTCGATGTTCGACCAGCCGAGCGGACGGACCCAGCTCAACCGGGCCGACTCGGCGGCCATCTTCGGGACGGCGCTCAAGGTCCGGGCCGCCGACGCCGACCTGGTCCAGTTCGGCTCCGGCAGCCGTGTGGTGAGCGTCCAGGAGGGCGAACCGGTACTCCGGGCGGTCGGGCGGTTCGGCTGCCTCGGCGGCACCGACACCGCCGGCGCGGTGCGGCGGCACTACCGGGACCACGACCGCGTCGTGGTGATCACCGACGAACAGGCCCAGTCGGGGCGCCCGGTCTTCGGCCCCGTTCCGGAAGAGGTCCCCGTCTACACCTGGAACCTGGCGGGCTATCAGCTCGGCCACGCCACCGGGGGACCGAACCGGTACACCTTCGGCGGCCTGAGCGACGCCGCGTTCCGGCTGATCCCGCTGCTGGAGGCGGGCACGGAGGCGGCCTGGCCCTGGGAAGTCCCCACCCCGGCCGACCCGGCGCCCTAGCATCGGCCCTGGGCTGTCTGGATCGGCGAAGGAGCGGGCATGGCCGAGGAGTTCGACGTCGTGGTGGTCGGCGGGGGGATCGTCGGGCTGTCCACGGCGTACGCGTTGACGGTGGCCCGGCCCGGGGTGCGGGTGGCGGTGCTGGAGAAGGAGCCGGACTTCGCCGCCCACCAGACCGGCCGCAACAGCGGGGTCATCCACAGCGGGGTGTACTACCGGCCGGGGTCGCTCAAGGCGCAGTACGCCACGTCGGGCGCTGCCGAGATGGTGGAGTTCTGCCGCGAGCAGGGCGTCCCGTACGAGGTCACCGGCAAGCTCATCGTGGCCACCGGGGAGGGCGAACTCCCGCGCCTGCGCGCCCTGGCGGAGCGCGGCCGGGAGAACGGGATCCCGGTCACCGAGCTCGGGCCGGCCGGGATCGCCGAGTACGAGCCCGAGGTGACCGGGCTGGCCGGGCTGCACATCGGCACCACCGGGATCTGCGACTACCCCGCCGTGGCCCGCCGGTACGCCGCGCTCGCCACCGAGGCCGGGGCGGTGCTGCGCACCGGCACCGCACTGCGGGCCGTGCACCGCCGCCCGGACGGGCTGACCCTGCACGCCGGGAACCGCGAACTGCACACCGGCGTGCTGGTGAACTGCGCGGGCCTGCACAGCGACCGGATCGCCCGGCTGGCCGGCGACGACCCGGGGGTGCGGATCGTGCCTTTCCGCGGCGAGTACTACGAACTCACCAAGGAGCGCCGGGAGTTGGTGCGCGGACTGGTCTACCCGGTGCCCGATCCGGCCTTCCCCTTCCTCGGCGTGCACCTCACCCGGGGCATCCACGGCGACGTGCACGTCGGGCCGAACGCCGTCCCCGCGCTGGCCCGCGAGGGCTACGACTGGCGCACCGTCCGGCTCGGCGACCTGGCCGAGACGGTCCGGTTCCCCGGCACCTGGCGGATTGCCCGGCGGCACTGGCGGTACGAGCTGGGCGAGTTGCACCGTTCGCTGTCCAAGCGGGCCTTCACCACCGCGGTCCGGCGCCTGCTGCCCGCGGTGACCGCCGCCGACCTGGTCCCGGCCACCGCCGGGGTCCGGGCGCAGGCGGTGGCGGCGGACGGGACACTGCTGGACGACTTCGCCTTCGCGGGCTTCGACCCGGCCGACCCGGGGTCGGCCCGGCGGATGGTGCACGTGCTGAACGCCCCCTCCCCGGCGGCCACCGCCTCGCTCGCGATCGGCCGCGAGGTGGCCCGGCGGGGGCTGGCCGCCCTGGCCGCGGGCGGCTGAGGCGGACGGCCCCCGGCCCCGGACCGGCCTCCCGTAGACTTGGCCGATTGTGACTGCCACCGCCCCCAGCCCCCAGCCGTCCCCATCCGCGCGCCTGTCCGCCGCACCCGCCGGGTACCCCGCGCCGATGTACCCGCACCGGGCCACCGAGGCCCAGCACCGCGAGCACCGGATCCGCAGCTTCCAGCCCCGCCGGGGCCGGATGACCCCCGCCCAGGCGGGCGCGCTGGACCGGGGGTGGGAGCGGTACGGCCTGGCGATCGACGGCAGCCCGCTGGACCTGGCGGAGCTGTTCGGCGGCCTGCCGGTGACCCTGGAGATCGGCTTCGGGATGGGCGAGACCACGGCCGCGATGGCGGCGGCCGACCCGGCGATGGGCATCCTGGCCGCCGACGTGCACACCCCGGGCCACGGCAACCTGCTCCAGCTGCTGGAGCGCACCGACTCGGTCAACGTCCGCCCGGCCGCCGGGGACGCGGTGATCCTGCTCCGCGACATGCTGCCGGACGCCTCGCTGGCCGGACTCCGGGTCTACTTCGCCGACCCGTGGCCGAAGCCGAAGCACCACAAGCGCCGGCTGGTCCAGGAGTCCTTCCTCGACCTGGTGCTGCCCCGGCTGGCGCCCGGCGCGCTGGTGCACTGCGCCACCGACTGGGAGCCGTACGCCGAGCAGATGCTGGCCGTGCTCTCCGCCTCGCCCGAGCTGACGAACCTGCACCCCGAGGGTGACGGCACCGGCTGGCTGGAGCCCGCCGAGCACCCGGCCGGCAGCGTCCCCGGCTACGCGCCGCGCCCGGACTGGCGGCCGGTCACCAAGTTCGAGCGGGCCGGGATCGCCAAGGGCCACATCGTGCACGACCTGCTGTTCCGCCGCCGCTGACCGCACCGTGGCCGGCCCGGCCGGCGCCCTAGCACACCGGGTGATCCGTTCGGTCCGGATCGCCCCGACACCTCCCGTCGGCACCGGGGGTTCCCCTACCCTGTGCCCGTGAGCAGTCCGTCCAGCGGCGGCCCGTACCCCCACACCCCGGCCCCGGCCGGGGAACGCGCCGTCACCGTCGACCCGCCCACCCGCACCACCGCCGGCACCCGGACCATCCCGGGGCCCCGGGTGCGGCGGGCGGGCCCGTTGCTGTCCTGGCACCCGTACGTCCGCGCCGAGGACCTGCTCCGGCGTGCCCGGTCGCTGCGCTACCCGGCGCTCTCCTCCGCGCTGGCCGCCCTCGCCCTGGCGGGCTGCGGCGTGCTGATCCTCCAACTGGTGCACCGGCAGACCGGGACCACCGGGCTGCTGGTCGGGCTCGGGCTGGCGCTGCTGCCGCTCCCGTTCGTGCTGGGCGCGCTCGCCTGGCTGAACCAGACCGCCCGGGTGCCGCTCCGACACACCCTGTTCTGCCTGGCCTGGGGCGCCTGCGCGGCGACCACGGTGGCGATCCTGGCCAACGGCTGGGCCGGTGACTTCCTGATCGCCCGTCAGGGCAGCGACCGGGGCGAGACGCTGCTCGCCGACTTCGCCACCCCGCTGATCGAGGAGAGCGCGAAGGGCGCGGCGCTGCTGATGCTGCTGCTGCCGGTCCGCCGCCGGCTCCGCTGTCACGTGCAGCGGATCTGCGCGGTCCCGCTCCGGCACCGGCCGCCCACCGGGCGGCCGACGGCCCGCAGCGGCACACCGCACCGGCGGACGGCGGGCCGGCCCCGGCTGCGCCGGCTCCCGTACTTCCGGCGCCCGGCCCGGGCCCGTACGCACACCCGGGCCAGGTCCAGCCCCCGCACCCTGTCCGCCGGGGTGGTGCTGGGCGGGGTGACGGCCTGCGGCTTCGCCTTCACCGAGAACGCGCTCTACCTCGGGCGGGCCTTCACCGACGACCAGCAGAGCCGGCTGGACAGCATCGGCCTGGGCGGGGCGCCGAGCCTGCGCGACTTCGACTCCACCGTGCACACCTTCGTGCTGCGCGGCCTGCTCTCGCCGTTCGCGCACCCGCTGTTCACCGCCCTGGCCGGCCTCGGCATCGCGATCAGCCTGACCACCGGACGGCACTGGCTGGCCCGGCTGGCCGCCCCGGTCGGGCTGCTGCTGGCGATGACGGTGCACGGCGGCTGGAACGCCGCCGCCGGGCTGGGCACCAACGGGTTCCTGCTGTTCTACGCCGCGCTGATGGTGCCCTGCTTCGCCGCCCTGGTCTGCTTCGCGTTCTGGGCCAGGACCCGGGGCAGAGCGGGCCGACACCGCCCTGCCCCGGCCTGAACCGAAACGGATTTCCCTTTCGTGCGGCACTCACGTAGTGTCGTGTTTACCGACGCGGGGTGGAGCAGCTCGGTAGCTCGCTGGGCTCATAACCCAGAGGTCGCAGGTTCAAATCCTGTCCCCGCTACTCAGTAGCACAGAAGGCCCGGCAGACATCGTCTGCCGGGCCTTCTGCCGTCCCCGGACGACCCACCACCACCCGTACCGAAACCGATTTCCCTTTCGCCCGGCTCTCACGTAGTGTCGTGTTTACCGACGCGGGGTGGAGCAGCTCGGTAGCTCGCTGGGCTCATAACCCAGAGGTCGCAGGTTCAAATCCTGTCCCCGCTACTCAGTAGCACAGAAGGCCCGGCAGACATCGTCTGCCGGGCCTTCTGCCGTCCCCGGACGACCCACCACCACCCGTACCGAATAAATCCGTTGTGCCCTCCGGGAGGGCTGCCTACAGTTGGCAGCACACTGAAAGGAGGTGATCCTGAGTTGAGTTCCATCAGGATGTGTGAGGTGGCTGCTCGCTAGAGCCGCCCCTGCCTGTGCAGTAGTGAGGCCGGTACCAGCCTCCGGCGGCAGGCAATTCCCAGCAGTCACCCGGCCCGTGGGTTCACCGGAGACATCCCCGGTGCCTCGACGGCCGTCCCTCAGGGGGCGGACCGCGAGGAGCGAACCCACGGGCCGTCTGCATGCCCGGGGCCGGTAGGTCATGATGGTGCGCCGGGGGTGGGTGCGATGGCGGAACAGCGGGTGTCCCGGCAGGAGTTGATCCGGCGCAGGCGGCGGGGCGGGTTCGTCGGGCGGCGGGCCGAGCTGGCCGCGTTCCGGGAGAACCTGGACCGTGACCCGGCCGACGAGGCGTACCAGTTCCTGTTCCACGTCCGGGGCAACGCGGGCGTCGGCAAGACCTCGCTGCTGCGGCAGCTGGAGGCGGTCGCCCGGGAGCGCGACTCGGTCACCGCGTACCTGGACGACGACGTGCACAGCGCGGTCGAGGCGATGGCGGCGATCAGTGCCCAGTGCGAGCGGCAGGGGCGGCCGCTGAAGCGGTTCGACCGGCTGCTGGCCGGCTACCGGCAGCGGCGGCACGAGGCGGAGAGCGCCGAGCCGGGGCAGTCCGACGGGGAGCCCTCGGTGGCCGGCACCCTGGCGGCCCAGGTCGGCCTGGCCGGGCTCGGCGCGGTGCCGGTGGTGGGCGCGCTGGTCGGTGCGGTCGACCCGCAGCAGGTGGCGCTCGGCGCGGACCGGCTGCGCGGCCTGCTGAGTGCCCGGCTGCGCAGCCACGACGACGTGCAGCTGGTGCTCACTCCCGTCCCGCTGCTGACCCCGGTGTTCCTCGCCGACCTGGCCGACCTGGCCGGGCGGCTGCCCCGGGTGGCGCTGTTCTTCGACACCTACGAGCGGACCGCCCCGGTGCTGGACGGCTGGCTGCGGGAGCTGCTGGTGGGCGGCGGGTACGGCGACCTGCCGCTGAACGTGCTGGTGGTGCTGGCCGGGCAGCGCCGGCTGGACCCCCGGGTCTGGGCCGACTCGATGGACCTGGTCGCCGAGCTGCCGTTGGAGGTGTTCACCGAGACCGAGGCGCGGCAGTTGCTGACCGCCCGGGGGATCACCGACGAGCGGGTGACCGGGACGGTGCTCCGGCTGGCCGGTGGGCTGCCGGTGCTGCTGGACACCCTGGCGCAGACCCGGCCGGCCGGTCCCGAGGCGGTGCAGGACCCGTCCGGCACCGCCGTGGAGCGGTTCCTGCGCTGGGAGACCGACCCGGAGCGACGGGCCGCCGCGCTGGCCTGCGCGCTGCCGCTCCAGCTCGACCAGGACGTCTACGGGGTGCTGGCCGAGGGCGACCACTACGCCTGGCTGCGCGCCCTGCCGTTCGTCAACGACCAGGCGGGGCGGGTCCGTTACCACGACGTGGTGCGGACCCCGATGCTCCGCCTGCAGCGCACCGGGTCACCGCTCGGCTGGCGCGAGCAGCACACCGCGCTGGCCGAGGCGTTCGGACGCTGGCGGGCGGCGCTGGAGCAGGACCTGCCGCCGGACGTGCGCTGGGCGGACGGGACCTGGCTGGAGTACCGGCTGGGCGAGACCTACCACCGGCTCTGCGCCAACCCGCACCAGGCGCTGCCCGCCGCCCTGGTGGAGCTGGTCGCCGCCTGCGCGAGCGGCGACTCGGCCTGCCGACGGGCCGCCCAGGTGGTGGTGCAGGCCGCCCGGGACACCGAGGCGGAGCCGCTCGGCCGTTGGGGCGAGCTGCTCGGCGCCCTGGACGAGGACCCCGAACTCACGCTGCTCACCGTGCTGTTGACCGAGCCGGGGCTGCCCGCCGAGCACCGGGCGGACTGCTTCCTGGCCCGGGCCGGCCGGTACGGGGCCGCCGGCGACCACCCGGCGGCGGTGGCCGACTGCACGGCGGCGCTGGCACTCGACCCCGGCTCGTCCCGGGCGTACGCGGCCCGGGCGGTCGGCCTGCGGGCGCTGAAGCAGCTGCCGGAGGCGCTGGCCGACTACCAGCGGGCCGTCGAACTGGCGCCCGGGCAGCCCGCGTTGCTGGTCCAGCGGGGTCGGCTGCTGCGGACCCTGGGCCGCTTCGAGGAGGCCCTGCTCGACCTCGACCTGGCCGTCGGGCTCGATCCGGCGGACTGGCTGCACCGGGCCGAGCGCGGCGAGACCCACCGCCTGGCCGACCGCCCGGCCGAGGCGCTGGCCGAGCTCACCCGGGCCACCGAGCTGAACGGCGCGGCGGCCTGGCCGTGGGCCAGCCGGGGCTGGGTGCTGCACCAGCTGGGCCTGGGCGGCGAGGCGCTGGCCGACCTGGACCGCTCGCTGGAACTGGACCCGCGCCAGCCGTGGGCCCTCACCCGCCGGGCCGAACTGCACCGCAGGGCGGGCCGGTTCGAGGCGGCGCTGACCGATCTGGACCTGGCCGTCACGCTCTCCCCCGGCTGGCAGTGGGTGGTCGCCGAACGCGGCGAGACCCACCGGCTGGCGGGACGGCCCGGCCGGGCGCTGGCCGACTTCTCCCGGGCGATCGAGCTCAGCCCGACGTACGCCTGGGCCCTGGTCCGCCGGGGCCAGACCCACGAGCTGCTCGGAGCGCACCGGGAGGCGCTCGCCGACTGGGCGGCGGCGCGTCGGCTCGACCCGGATCTGACGGACCGGATGCTGGCCGGTGCGCAGCACCGACCCGGCACCTTCCGGGTCCGGTTGCCGGAGGGTGGCGCCGGGGGCCTGCCCGGGGCGTGACGGGTCCGCTACAGTCGCAGCGCGGTTCGGGGCAGCGGGAGGGGCGTGCGGTGGGACGGGAACGGGACGGGCGGTTGGCGCCGGCGGCGCGGGCCGGGCTGGGCGCCGTGGTCGGGGCCGGCCTGCTGGGGCTCGGCCTGTACGCCTCGGCCAGCGCGGACTGGGCGGCGGCCCTCGGCGGCGGCCTGGTGGTGTCGGCCAGTTCGATGATGGTCGGCGGTGGGGTCGGGTTCCTGTTCGGCATCCCCCGGCTGCTGACCAGCGGAGCGGCGGCCCAACCCGCCGACCTGAGCACCACGTCCACCGCGAGCTACGCGCCGAACACCAACCTGGAGCAGGTCTCCGACTGGCTGACCAAGATCCTGCTGGGCGCCGGGCTGACCCAGATCGGCACCCTGCCGCGCCGGCTGGCGCAGCTCGGTGACGCACTGGCCCCGGTGGTCGGCGGCGGCAGCGGCGCCTCGGCCTTCGCGGCCTCGCTCGCGGTGTACTTCACCGTGGTCGGCTTCCTCTCCGGCTGGCTGCTCACCCGCCTGCGGCTGGCCCGCGCGCTGTCCACCGCCGACCGGCAGACGCTGGCCGACTCGGTCGGCCAGACCGTGCGCCGGGCCCGGGAGCTGAACTTCAGCCCGGCCGAGGTCAGGAAGCTGTTCGAGGCCGAGACCGAGGGTCTGCGGGTGCAGGCGCTGGCCCTGTTCCAGGGGCGGCCGGACCACGAGAACCTGCCGCTGGTGATCGGCGCGATCCGCAGCGACCTGTCCGCCTTCGAGCTGCTGCAGGCGATGCTGGCCGCCCGGGAGGCGGTGCTCCAGCTCCCGCTGACCCCGGAGGAGAAGCGCAGCCTGCGCTTCGCGGTGGAGGACAAGCTGCGCAACTACCGGACCGCGCCGCAGGACTCCCGCCGCCGGGTGGTCGGCGAGGAGATCCTCAAGAAGCTCCCCGCCGCCGTCCCGAGCCCCACCGCTGCGCCTTCCTGAGCACCAGCACCCGGCGGGTCCGGCCGTCGCCCGGGCGGGCGAACCTGACGATCTCGCTGGCCACCCGGTGCTCCCCCAGTGCGGAGCGCAGCTGCGGCAGGTGCGGGCACGGGCGGCCGGCGCCGTCGTGCAGCGGGTGGACCCGGACCTCGCCGTCCGGGGCGGTGACCCGGACCAGCTCCAGCAGCCCGGCGAGCTGCCGCTCGGGCGGGAACAGCTCGGGGTAGGCGAACAGCAGGTAGGCGCTCAGGGTGAGCGCGAACGAGCCGTCGGCGAACGGGAGTCCGGGCAGCGCGGCGGCCACGTAGCGCTCCGGCCGGGCGGCGCTGTCGGCCGCGAACAGCCGGCGGGCCCGGTCCCAGCTGCGCAGGTAGCGCTCGGGGCGCAGCCGCCCGGCGGGCAGGTGCCGCTCCGGGGCCACCGCCAGGCAGGCGGCCATCCGGTCCCGGCCGGCCACCGCCAGCGCGGTGAGCTCGGGCCGCGGGACCGCGTACGCCGGATCGGTGGCGATCACCGTGACGCCGAGCTCGCGGGCCTCGGCGGTCAGCCCGGCCGCGCCGCCGGGGCAGTCCAGCACCGGCCCGGGCAGCGCGGCCAGCGCGGCCCTGGTCAGGCCGAACAGGCCGCAGTACTCGTCCAGCGGACGTGAGGTGATCAGCGTGCCGGGGGTGTGCACCGGGCCTCCCGGGGATGCGTCAGGCCCGGTACCGGGGAGCGGTACCGGGCCTGTTCATCGGAGCACGGGAGCGGCTGGGCCGCATCCGGTCAGCGGCTGCCGCACAGCCCCTTGACCGCCGCGCGGGAGAGGTTGGTCAGGCCGCGGATCAGCGCCGGGGTCAGGAGGACCAGCACCAGGCCGAGCAGCGAGACGCCCGCGATGTCCCCGGCCGAGGTGAGGTAGTACTCGTGGTGCGCCCCGGCGTCGGTGGTGAAGTCGTAGACCCGGTAGCCCGGCCAGTCGGTGTAGCGGGCGAACACCCAGTGGTAGGCCGGGTAGAGCGCGAGCACCCAGCCGGTCACCAGGAAGGTCACCGTCAGGGTGAAGCTCAGGATGCTCCAGGGCAGCATCAGCACCTGGTACAGCGCCGCCTTCCAGCCCGCCTTGTCGGCCATCCGGGCGGTGACGGAGCCCCAGAAGCCGGGCCGGGACTGCGCCACCGGGGCGGGGGCGGCGACCTCGGTGCCGAGCAGGGTGGCGGCCCGGTGCCGCTCCAGCGCGGCGAAGCCCCGCGAGCCTGAGGTGAACAGGGCGAACACCGGGAACCCGAGCGCGGTCACCAGCAGGCCGACCCCGAGCGAGAAGAAGGTGACCGCGAAGGTGAAGCCCAGGATCGCGATCGGCAGCGAGCCGAGCACGAAGCCGACCTCCCGGTAGGTGGCGGCGGCGAACGGCGCCCGCCAGAACCCCGGCCGCACCCGATCGCTGCTGGTGCCGACACTGCTGCTGCGCTCGGCGTACGGAAAGGTCTGACTGGTCATCACCGGCTCCTCGGTCTGGTTGCCCTGCTCGCTGCCCACCCCTCAAAGGTGCCCGATCGGAGCCGTCCGCGACATGAGGTCCCCCGGCGGACCGGGGGTGGGGATTACCCCACCCCCGTCCGGGACGGACGGCTCCCGGCCCGGGCAGCGGCTACCGTACGAGGGTGAACGACGACGACCTCCGGCTCAGCCCGCGCACCCGTGCCGACGACCTGCTCGCCTGGGCGGCCGACCAGGGGCTCGAACCCGTCCCGGTGGAGGCGGTCCGGACGGTGCTGGCCCTGCTGGAGCTGGGGGACGGCCGGATGCACGACGGCTACCCCGAGCTGAGCTCGCCGGTGGTCGAGCAGCTGCTGTACGAGCGGATCTACCTGTACGTCCAGCCGGCGGCCGACCCCGGCGCGTACGGGCGGGCGGTGGGGCTGCTGATCGACCGTCAGCGGGCGGCCCGGCGGCTGAACGCCAAGCGGCAGGAGCGGCTGCACGCCGAGGTGGACTGGCAGGGCGAGCTGCTCTGCGGGCTGCTCCGGCAGCCGCACCTGGTCACCTGGCCCCGGCTCTACACGCTGCTGCTCCGGGCGGCCGGGGTGGACACCACCGACGAGGCGGCGGTCCGGGCCTGGCTGGACGGCTTCCGGGACCTGACGCCGGAGCAGCGGGCCGAGGCGTACGGCGCGCTCACCGAGCTGGACGAGATCGACGCCGACGGCGGCTGGGGGCGGACCAGGCTGATCTCGATCGGGATGGCCACCGACGGCGCCCGGCTGCTGCTGGAGAACCGGCTGATGCAGCGCAGCTACCGCAACCTGGCGGGGCTGAACGCGCTCGGTCTGCCGATGCCGGACGAGCTCTCCGGCGACTTCGACGGCTTCGAGGCGGCGGTGGCCGAGGAGGCGCTCCGGCTGATCGGCGAGTGGACCGTCCCCGGACTCCCCGCCCTGCTGGTGCACGAGTACCCGGACCTGGCCCCGGAGCCGGGCACCGAGGAGATCGAGGCGTACCTCGCCGAGCAGGCGGAGCGGACCGCGGCGGAGGAGTGAGGGAGCCGGGCCCGCCGAGACGGCGGGCCCGGCTCCGACGGTGCGTCAGGGGTTGATGCCGCGCTCGCGCAGCCAGTCCAGCGGGTCGATCGGGGCGGCACCGTCCGGCCGGACCTCCAGGTGCAGGTGCGGTCCGGTGACGTTGCCGGTGGCCCCGACCTTGCCGAGCACGGTGCCGGGGGCGACCTCGCCGGAGGCGGTGACGATCGAGGAGAGGTGGCAGTACCAGATCTCGGTGCCGTCGCCCAGGGTCTCGATCACCCGGTAGCCGTACGCGCCCGACCAGCCGGCCGAGGTGACGGTGCCCGCGCCGACCGCGGTGACCGGGGTGCCGGTGGGCGCCGCGAAGTCCAGGCCGGTGTGCAGGTGCGACCAGTACGAGCCGGACTGGCCGTAGTGCGCGGTCAGCTCGTAGTTGGTGGTCGGCGCCGCGAACCCGCCGTGCTGCTCGGCGCGCTTCGCCTCGGCCGCCTGGGCGGCCCGCTTGGCCTCCGCCTCCTGGGCCGCGGCCAGCCGGGCGGACTCGTCGGCGGCGGTGCGCTGCCCGTCCGCCTGGAGCTGGATCCGGGCGGCGAGGGCCAGCCCGGGGTCGGCCGAGAGCAGCGGCTGCGGCCCGTCCTGGTCGGCGGAGTCGGCGGCCGCGACGGCGGGCGGCTGCGGGGCCGCACCGGCCGGGGCGGCGGCGGCGAAGGCCGTCGCGCCGAGGGCTGCGGTCATCGCGGTGACGCCGATCAGCGGACCGCCGGAGCGGGGCTGACGGGGCATCCGGTGCCTGGCTGCGTCCGGGTGGTCCAGCAGCAGCTGGTTGCCGGAGTCGGTGCGGGGGTGTGCCGGGGAGTGCGTCGACGCCACGGAGGCGCGCTCCTTTCCTTCCTTCGCGCCTACCGGGTTAGCTGACGGGTTCGGAGCAGGAAGGTCTCCTACGACCGGGTGCGGGACTCGGTCGATTCACCCCAAGGAACGGTGGTTCCCCGGCTCCCGGACCCACCGGCGAGGCGGGTCCTGAGGATTAGGCGACGGCGCACGGTGCCGTTCTGGGTACGGCGTTGCCGACCGCGCTGCGTTATCAAACGTTAATCCTAGGAGCCCATGATTCCAAGCGGCTAGCGAGGTGCAGTCCATCTCTTCTGACGACCCGTGACCGGAATGCGGCTTTTGCTCGACTACTCGGTGACGGTGCGCGACGGCCGGTTGAGTATCCGTACTCAGGCGCCCGGCAAGGGAGTTGGAGACCCTCGGGACATGAGCACTCCGATGCAGCCCCGGACCACCAACGCCTACTACCTGCAGGCTGTCCTGTCCTTCGCCCTGGCCTCCGCCGCCCTGGTGATCGGGATCGCCTACCTGCCGGTCGACCCCTGGATGCGCGGCTTCCTGGCGGTCGGCCTGCTCTACGAGATCACCGCGGCGTTCACCCTCGCCAAGGTGATCCGCGACCGCCAGGACGCCGGCCAGATCTCCTCCCGGGTCGACCAGGCCCGGCTCGACAAGCTGCTCGCCGAGCACGACCCGTTCCGGGTCGAGGGGATCTGAGCGGCGGTCAGCCCGCGGCCCGCTTGGCGGCGTAGGTCTCCCCGCCCGCCGCCCAGTTCTCCAGCGGGATCTCCTCGATCACCACGGTCACCGCCTCCGGGCTCACCCCGGTGATCCGGACGTAGGTCTCGGTGAGCTCGCGGGCGATCTCGGCCCGCTGCTCCACGGTCCGACCGGCCAGCTGCTTGACGTTGATGAACGGCATGACGACCCCTCAGGTTCGGTGCGGTGCGATCGCCCCGCACGCTATCCCACCGGCTTCCCGCCCCGGCGGGCGCTTGACGACTAAGGCTATTAGCCTTAGCTTCATGGCTATGACGCAGACCTTCACCACCCAGTACCTGGACGTCCCCGGCGGCCGGCTGGCCTACGACGACACCGCCACCGAGACCGGCCTGCCGGTCGTCCTGCTCCCCGGCATGCTGGACTCCCGCACGGTGTACCGGCACCTGCGCCCGCTGCTCACCGCGGCCGGCCACCGGGTGATCACCCTGGACCTGCGCGGCTTCGGCGAGTCCTCGATCGCCTGGAGCGACTACTCCCCCGCCGCGATCGCCGAGGACACCCTGGCCCTGCTGGACCACCTGGGCATCGGGCGGGCCGCCCTGGTCGGCAACTCCTACACCGGCGCCACCGTGCTGCGGGCGGCCGGCCTGGCCCCCGAGCGGGTGGCCGGCATCGCCCTGGTCGACGCCTTCGTGGAGAACCTGCCGCCGACCGCCGTCCAGCGCGCCCTGCTCAAGGTGCTCGGCCTCGCCCTGGTGCACGTCCCCGCCGTCTGGGGCGGCTACCTCGGCAAGGCGTACCCGACCGCGAAGCCCGCCGACTTCGCCGAGTACCGCAGCGCCGCCGTGGCCGCCCTGCGTACCCCCGGCCGCAAGCAGGCCACCAGGGGATACGTGGCCGGGGACTCGGCGCCGACCGGCTGGGCGGCCGGGCTGCGCTGCCCCGCGCTGGTCCTGATGGGCAGCCAGGACCCGGACTTCCCGGACCCGGCCGCGGTGGCCGAGCGCCAGGCGGTCGCGCTGAAGGCCCGTAAGGTGATGATCGACGGTGCCGGGCACTACCCGATGGCGGAGTTCCCGCAGGCCACCGCCGACGCCCTGCTCCCCTTCCTGGACGAGGTCGCCTGATGCCGAGGGCCGGACTCTCCCCCGCCGCCGTGGTCGACCACGCCCTGGAGCTGATCGACGCCCAGGGCTCCGACGGCCTCACCCTGGCCGCCGTGGCCGCCCGGGCGGGGGTCGCCACCCCCTCGCTCTACAAGCACGTCACCGGCGGTCTGACCGAGCTGCGCCGGCTGATCGCCGTCCGGGTCACCGAGGAGCTGGCCGAGCGGCTGGCCGACGCGGCGGTCGGCCGCAGCCGGGACGAGGCGATGACCGCCCTGCTGAACGCCTACCTGGACTACGCCGAGCAGCACCCCCGCCGGTACGCCGCCCTGCCGCAGGCCCCCGACCCGGACCCGGACCTGACCCGGGCCGCCGCCCGGCTGGTCGGGGTGATCCTCACGGTCCTGGACGGCTACGGCCTGACCGGCGACGAGTCGGTGCACGCCGCCCGGGCGGTCCGTTCGACGGCGCACGGCTTCGCCTCGCTCGCCGCGGGCGGCGCGTTCCGGATGGCGGCGGACCTGACGGTGACTCGGCAGCGGCTGATCCGGGTCGTGGTGGAGGGCTTGCGGGTATGGCCCGCAGCGGGATAAACCTCAGTTCGGCGGAACGGTATCCGTTCGGGTGGTTTTCGAGACCGTTCCGTCGCCAAGACCAGCCGACACTGGCAGGGTTCAGGCATCCCCGCCTGTCACCAGCACGAAGGATGTGGGCAGATGACGCAGACCGCACGGACGGCCCGTCCCGCCACCACCCGCATCCCCGGCCAGCGCGCGGCCCTGGCCGCCCCGGCCGCCGTCGACGTGCCCGGGCCGAGTGCCGCCCGGCGGTTCCTGGAGGTCCTCCTCGGCGCCCGCTCGCTGCGCCCGGTCACCGCCGGAGCCCGGCAGTCGTACGGCGAGTGCGACGGTCAGTGAGGCCGTCCGGCCGCCGACAGTGGGATGAAACGGACATCTGACGCTAGATTGAGCTGACGGACGGTCAGCCCAGGCGGAGGTCAGGTGCCCGCAGTCACCAGGAGGGCCCGGCAGCTCACCGGGCGGCTGCGGCGTGGCCCGGCGGGCCGCTGGGCCGGTCAGCTGCTGGACGGCGATCCGACCGCCGAGAAGGCCGCGCTCGGGCTGCTCCTGCTCCTGGTCGGACTGCTCTCGCTGCTGGCCATCGCCGCCCCCACCGGCTGTCCACCCTCCGCGCTGGCGCTGCCGCTGATCCTCGGCGGCTTCCTGCTGCACACCCGCCGGCAGTGCGGCCTGCTGCTCGGGGTCGCGGTCGGCCTGGCCGCCTGCTGGTGGCTGCGCGAACCGCTCGGCGTGACCCCCGGCTCGGCCTGGGTGGTCGGCGCGGCGGCCCTGGTGGTGCTGCTGACCTCCCGCCACCGCAGCCGGCTCGGCCTGCGCGGCACCCGGGGCGACGCGATGCTGCTGGAACTCTCCGAACGCACCACCGCACTCGGCCGGCTGCCCGACCACCTGCTGGACTGGCGGTTCCACCAGGCGCTCGCCCCGGTCAGCGGCACCTTCTTCTCCGGCGACTTCGTGCTCTCCGCGCACCGCCCCGACCGGGACCTGCTCGAGGTCCTGCTGGTGGACGTCTCCGGCAAGGGCAGCCGGGCGGCGGCCCGGTCGATGCACCTGTCCGGCGCCTTCGCCATGCTGCTCGGCTCGGTACCGCCCGAGTCCTGCCTGCCCACGGCCAACGACTTCCTGGCCCGGCTCGGCTGGGACGAGGGGTTCGCCACCGCCGTCCACCTCGCCCTGCACCCCTCGCACGGCGGCTACCGGATCTTCACGGCGGGCCACCCACCGGCCGCCCAGTACCGCCGGGAGTCGGGCGGCAGCTGGCTGCTGCTCGACGGTGGCGGCGGCCCGGCGCTCGGCATCCTGCCCGGCGCCCGCTACCCGCCCACCGAGGGACGGCTCGACCCGGGCGACTCGCTGCTGCTCTACAGCGACGGCCTGGTCGAGGTCCCCGGCGAGGACATCGACGACGGGATCGCCCGGCTGCTGCGGGCCGCGACGCCGCTGCTCCGCTACGGCGGCGGCGACCCGGCGGCGGAACTGATCGGCACGGTGGCCCGCAACGTCGCCGACGACCGCACCCTCGTCGTGCTCCGCCGCCTCGGCGCAGGCGGGTGACCCTCCGCAGCAACACCGAGGTCTCCCGATCCACAGGCCCGGGGCCACACTCTGGGCAGGCGTTCAGCCGTCGACTACCCAGGGGCTCGGGGAACTGCGAGGAGATCTGGCGCTCGGGTCACTGCGAAAGTGCCTGACCACCTACGCAGCGATCACCTTGCAAGGGCCGGCGTCGCAGTTCCCCGAGCCCCTGACTCTTCCGAGCCACCTGCCGAACAACAACAGCGGCCCGAGCAGCTCGTTGTGGCTAAACCGCCAAATAGGGGGTGAGCAAATAGGATGTTCAGCATTACTTTGGGCAGATGAGCGAGCGGAAGGGCGGGGCTTCCGATGGACCTGACCTCGCCATGGCTGCCGCCGGAGGACGAGACCCGGGTGCAGGGGCCGCGGACGTCGATGCGGTGCGTCCGGCTGCTGCTGCGCAGCGGGAGTGCCACCGAGCTGCTCGGCACGATCCTGGCGGAGGGCCCGGCCTGGATCACCGGTGAGGGTTCGGCGCTGTACCTGACCGATCCCGAGGGGATGCTCCGGCTCGCGGCCTCGCACGGCCTGCCGGAGTGGGCGCACGAGCACTACAGCACCGTCGACCCCACGTCCGACCTCCCCGCCGCGCTCGCGTTGCGGCGTCGCGAGACGGTGCTGCTCAGCCCGGAGCAGACCAGTGCCGACTACCCGAAGACGCTGGCCGGCCGGGGCACCGGGCTGGTCGCGCTGGCCGTCATGCCGCTGGTGGTGGACGGGGTGGCGATCGGGGCGCTGGCGCTCGCGCTGGCCCACCGGGGCACCGTGCCGCGCCGGGACATCGACGTGCTGGAGACCCTGGCGGAGGCCGTCGCGCACCGGATCTCGCACCTGATCGACCACGTCCAGGCGGTCGACCCGCACCTGCCGCCCGGGGTCCGGGCCGGCGGGGCGCCGTCCGGGCAGCCGGTGCTGGCGCTGGCGGCGCTGGCCGCCGGGGCGGGGGCGTTCGACCGGGACCTGGTCACCGGGGAGACCGCCTGGGACGCCCGGGCGTACCGGCTGTTCGGGCTGCCCGCCCCGCCGGCCGCGGAGACCGCACCGGCCCCGGACCTGGCCAAGCTGGTGCACCCCGAGGACCTGCCGGACCTCCAGGCGGGCATGGCCGAGGCGCTCGCCTCCGGCGGTCCGTACCGGCTGCGCTACCGGGTCCGGCGGGACGACGGGAGCTCGGTGCTGGTGCAGGAGGACGGCGAGGTGATGCTCGACACCCACGGCCGCCCGGTCCGGGTGGCCGGCCTGCTGACCGACCGTCAGCGCACCGGCGAGGCGGCCGACCCCGGCACCCGGCCGCTCGACGGGCCGGTCGCGGGCGCCAGGTCGGCGCTGCTGCTGGCGCTGACCAGGACGCTGTCCCGGGCGGTCAGCGTCCGGGACGTCACCACCGCGATGACCGACATAGCCAGACCCGCGCTGGGTGCGGCCAGCCTGGTGCTCGACCTGGTGGACGAGGGCCGGCTGCTGCCGGTCTCGCACACCGTCTTCGGCGGCCCGTACCGGACCGAGCTGAGCCGGCTGCACGACCTCTCGGCCGGGGTGATGCAGTCCGCGCTGGCCCGGGCCGTCCCGCTGTTCAGCGAGCCGGGGCAGCGGGCCACCGGCAATCCGCTGGCCCCGGCGGCCTGGGCGGTGCTGCCGCTGGTGGCGTCCGGGCGGCAGGTCGGCTCCTGCCTGATCACCTTCGCCACCGAGCGGGCCTTCAGCCGGGAGGACCGCACCATGTACTCGGCCTTCGCGGGCATCCTGGCCCAGTCGCTGGAACGGGCCAGGCTGTACGACATCCACCACCACCGGGCCACCGAGCTGCAGCGGGCGATGCTGCCGCGCAGCCTGCCGGAGCTGCCCGGGGTGTCGGCCGCCGCGCGCTACCTGCCGAGCACCGAGGGGATGCAGATCGGCGGCGACTGGTACGACCTGATCGCGCTGCCGGCGGGCCGGGTCGGGCTGGTGATCGGCGACGTGCAGGGGCACAACGCGGAGGCCAGCGCGGTGATGGGCCAGCTCCGCAGCGGGCTGCGGGCGTACGCCACCGACGGGCACGACCCGGCGGCCACCCTGGCCAGGACCAGCCGGCTGCTGGCCGAGCTGGACACCGACCTGTTCGCCACCTGCCTCTACCTGACGCTGGATCCGGTCACCGGCCGGCTCGACGGCGCCCGCGCCGGACACCCGCCGCCGGTCCGGATCACCGGGCACCGGGCGGTCGAGCTGGACCTGCCGGGCGGCCCGCCGCTGGGAGTGGACCCGCACGGGGGCTACCCGCTGACGGTGGGTCGGCTGGCTCCGGGCGAGACCCTGCTGGTGTACACGGACGGCCTGGTCGAGGACCGGGGCGAGGACTACGACGACTCGGTGCAGCGGATGATCGGCGGGCTCGGGCTGTGGAGCCGCCGGAGCGGCGAGGCGGGCCGGGCCGGGGCGGACGGCGCGCTGGAGCGGCTGGCCGACCTGCTCACCCTGAACGTGACCGAGCGGCACTCCCGCCCGGACGACGTCGCCTTGCTGCTGCTGCACCGGACCCGGCCGACCGACTGAAACTACTTACCGGTAGCCAGACTTGACGGTACACGGCCGCCCACCTGCGGTTCTGAGCGGGCGTCAGGACGTTCGTCCCACATTTTGACCGGATCAGATCACCGAACGTCAGATCCGTTCATACTTCCGTAGGAACACCACCCTAGAATTCGCCGCGTGACGATGACTCAGTGGTTCGGTGCGGCGCTCGCAGGCATTGCCGTTCTCGCTCTCCTGACCGCCGCCCGGTACCACGCGGTCAGCCGCACGCTGCGGGCCGGGCTGGCCGAGCAGGAGCGGGCGAACGCCGAACTCCGGGAGCAGGTCAGGGCCGAGGCCGCGCGCCGGAGCACCGAGAGCGCAGCCGTGCAGCAGGAGCAGGAGCTGAACGCCTCCACCCAGCGGGCCTTCCTCAGCGTGGCCCGCCGGATCCTGGTGATGGCGCACGACCAGCAGGCCGGGCTGGACGAGATGGAGCGCACCCACGACGACCCGGAGTTGCTGGAGGGTCTGCTCCGGGCCGACCACGCGGCCGCCCAACAGGCCAGGCTGGCACAGACCCTGGCCGTGCTCTGCGGCGCCCGGGCCGGCCGGCACTGGCCCGAGCCGGTCGCGCTGGAGGACGTGGTGCGCGGGGCGCAGTCCCGCATCCTGCCGTTCCAGCGGGTGGTGGTCAGCAGCCGGGTCGAGACCGCCGTGGTCGGCGCGGCCGCCGAGGCGCTGATCCACGCGGTGGCCGAACTGCTGGACAACGCCACCCGCTACTCCCCGCCCAGCACCCAGGTGTTCGTCACCCTGATGCCGGTGCACAACGGCGTCGTGATCGAGATCGACGACGGCGGCGTCGGGATGCCCGAGCACGCGATCGAGAAGGCCGCCGCCGCCCTGGCCGGCGGCTCCGGCCTGGAGGTCTCCCGGCTCGGCGAGGTCCCGCAGCTGGGCCTGGCGGCGGTCGGCCGGCTGGCCGAGCAGTACGGCTTCCGGGTCACCCTGAGCTCGGCGCCTTCCCCGTACGGCGGGGTCCGGGTGGTGGTGCTGCTGCCGACCGCGCTGCTCACCGAGCCGCTGCCGACCCCGGCCGCCCCCTCCGCCGAGCGCCGGGGCGCACTGCCCGACCGCCCGACCGCCGCCCGGCCGGGTCAGGGCGGGCTGCCCCGCCGGGCCAACCGGCGTGGTGGCGCCGAGCCGACCACCTCCACCTTCGGCGGTACCCCCGTGCCGCCGCGCTCGGCCCGGGAGGCGCAGACCTTCATGTCGCTCTTCCAGGCGGGCACCGCCAGCGGCCGGTCGGCCGCCAGGCACCAGCAGGACCCGCTCCCCGACTCCCCCCAACCCCAGCGCTCCGGAGACTCCCATGACCCCGAATCCTGACCTCGGCTGGCTGCTCGCCGACATCGTCACCGTTCCCGAGGTCCAGCACGCCATCGTGGTGTCCAACGACGGGCTCGAGATCGGTCGCAGCGAGCGGATCGCCCGGGACGACGCCGAGCGCCTGGCCGCCGCCTGCTCCGGCCTGCAGTCGCTGGCCCGGGGCGTGGCGCACGGCTTCGGCGGCCCGCAGAGCAGCACCCGGCAGATCATCGTCGAGTACGGCGGCGGCTACCTGTTCGTGGTGGCGGCCGGCGCCGGGGCGCACCTCGCGGTGGTGACCGGCGAGGCGGTGGACGCGGGCCTGGTGGCGTACCAGATGCAGGTGCTGGTCGAGCGGATCGGCAGCCACCTGACCAGTCCGCCCAGGGCGGAGCACGCGACCGGGAGCGCCAGGTGAGCCGGCGCAGCGAGCGAGCCGTCGGCAGCTGCGCGTGCCGCGAGGAGGAGGTCGCATGAGCGGCCCGGTCCGGCCGTACGTGATCACCGGCGGGCGGAGTCGCCCGAGCCGGAACGTGCTGGCCCTGGAGAGCCTGGTCTCCACCGTGCCCGGCAGCACCCCGGAGCCGGTCGGTCTGAACCGGGAGCAGCAGCGGATCCTGACGATCTGCCAGGAGCTGCTCTCGGTCGCCGAGATCGCCGCCCACCTGCGGCTGTCGCTCGGTGTGGTGAAGGTGCTGATCGGCGATCTCTGGGACCTCGGCGCCGTCCTGGTCCGTCCCCCCGTGGCGCAGGCCGAACGCCTGCCGGCCACCCTCCTGGAGGAGGTGCTCCTTGGTCTCCGCCAGCTCCGCTGAGCCCCGGCCCGCCTATCTGCCGGACACCGTGCAGAGCGCCGTGAAGATCCTGGTCACCGGCCCGTTCGGGGTCGGCAAGACCACCCTGGTCGGCTCGCTCAGCGAGATCGCCCCGCTGCGCACCGAGGAGACCATGACGGTCGCCGGTACGGACGTGGACGACCTGACCGGACGGCCCGACAAGACCACCACCACGGTGGCGCTCGACTTCGGCCGGATCACCCTGAACGCCCGGCTCGCGCTCTACCTCTTCGGCACCCCGGGCCAGCAGCGGTTCTGGCCGCTCTGGGAGGACCTCTCGCGCGGGGCGCTGGGGGCCATCGCGCTGGTGGACTCGCGGCGGATCGAGGAGAGCTTCGACGTGCTGGGGCAGTTGGAGGAGCAGCGGATCCCGTTCGCGGTGGCCGTCAACACCTTCCCGGACACCCCGGACCACCCCGAGGACGAGCTCAGGGCGGCGCTCGACCTGCTGCCCGAGGTGCCGATCCTCCGCTGCGACGCCCGGGACCGCCGGGCCTCGTACGACGTCCTGATCGACTTCGTCGACCACCTGCACTCGACCGCGGTACTGGAGCTCCAGCGATGACGACTCCCCCACCGGAGACGGCCGCCGCCGTCCCGCCGCCCGGCTGTCCGGCCCACCGGCCGCCCGGACCGGCCGGCACCCCGCTGTACGGCGCCGCGGTGGCCGACGACCCGCACGGCCTGTACGCCCGGCTGCGCGAGCAGCACGGCCCGGTGGCGCCGATCGAACTGGAGCCCGGGGTGGAGGCCTGGCTCGTGCTCGGCTACCCGGAGCTGCTCGAACTCACCCGGAACGAGCAGCTGTTCTCCAAGGACTCGCGGCGCTGGCGGGTGCCGGCCGAGGGCCGGCTGAAGCCGGACTCCCGGCTGCTGCCGATGACCTCCTGGCGGCCGACCCTGCTCAACCTGGACGGTGCCGAGCACCAGCGGCTGCGGGCGGCGGTCTCCGAGACGCTGGCCCGGATCGACCACCGGCAGCTCCGGCAGGCCACCGAGGCCGCGGCGGACACCCTGATCGACAGCTGGGGCCCGGACGGCACCGCCGACCTGATCGCCCAGTACGCCCGCCGGCTCCCGCTGATGGTGTTCACCCAGCTGATCGGCCTGCCGGCCGCGGCCGGGCCGCACATCGTCGAGCTGATCAGCCACTTCGTGGACAGCAGCGACAAGTCGGTGCGGGCCAACGCCGAGTTCCAGGCGATCCTGCTGGACCTGGTCCGGCAGCGCCGCGAACGGCCCGCCGCCGACCTGACCTCCTGGCTGCTGGCCCACCAGGCCGGGCTGTCCGACGAGGAGGCGGTGCACCACCTGGTGGTGATCATGGTGGCGGGCAACGAGACCACCATCAACTGGACCGGCAACACGCTCCGGCTGCTGCTCACCGACCGCCGGTTCCGGGCCACCCTGACGGGTGGTCGGCTGACCGTCTCGGACGCCCTCGACGAGGTGCTCTGGCGGGACCCGCCGACCCAGAACTTCCCCGGCCGCTGGGCCACCGGCGACACCGTGCTCGGCGGCCAGTACATCAGCGCCGGCGACATGCTGGTGCTCGGCCTGGCCGCCGCCAACGCCGACCCGTCGGTGCTCACCTCGGACGGCGTCGGCGGCAACCGGGCCCACCTGGCCTGGGGCGCGGGCAAGCACGTCTGCCCGGCCCAGCACCCGGCCCGGCTGATCGTGGAGACCGCGGTGGAGACCCTGCTGCACCGGCTCCCCGACCTCCAACTCGCTGTCCCCGGCCATGAACTGGCCTGGCGTCCGTCCCCGTGGTCGCGAGCCCTGGTCTCCCTGCCGGTGCTCTACAGCGCCTTCACCCCGCCACGCACTCCCCCCTCCGAAAGGCCCGCATGGACACCTCCGTCAGCCCCGTCGAGCTCGACCCCTTCGGAGGCGACCAGCACGCCGAGAACGCCCTCCTCCGGGCGGCCGGGCCCGCGGTCCTGGTGGAGCTCCCTGGCGGGGTGGTGGTCTGGGCGATAACGCAGCACGACACCCTCCAGGCGCTGCTGAACGACCCCCGGGTGGGCAAGAACGCCCAGCTCTGGACCACCTTCCGGGAGAGGCGCCTGCCGGAGGGCTGGCCGCTGCTCAACTTCGTCACGGTGCCCGGCATGGTGACCGCCGACGGCGAGGACCACCGGCGGCTGCGCGGGCTGGTCACCCAGGCGTTCACCCCGCGCCGGATCGCCGAGCTGGCCCCCGCGATCCGGGCCAGGGCGGTCCGGCTGCTGGACGAAGTGGCCCTGCTGGAAGGCGACTTCGACCTGCGGCAGCACTTCGCCTACCCGCTCCCGATGCAGGTGATCGGCGAGCTCCTCGGTCTGCCGCCCCGGCAGCAGGACGAGCTGCACGAGCTCTCCAACACCCTGGTCTCCAGCTCGGCCACGCCCGCCGCGGCGGTCGCCGCGCAGCAGGGCCTGTTCGCACTGCTCGCCTCGGTGGTGGCGGCCAAGCGGGCCGAGCCCGGTGACGACCTGACCACCGACCTGATCGCCGCCCGGGCCGACGACGACCGGCTCACCGAGCAGGAGCTGGTCGGCACCCTGCTGCTGATGCTGGTCGCCGGGCACGAGACCACGCTCAACCTGATCACCAACGCGGTCCGGGCGCTGCTCGCCCACCCGGAGCAGCTGGCGGGCGTGCTGGACGGGACGTACACCTGGGCCGCGGTGGTCGAGGAGACGCTGCGGTACGACTCGCCGGTCGGGCAGTTCCCGCTCCGGTACGCGGCCGAGGACATCGCGGTCGGGGAGGTGGTGATCCGTCAGGGTGACGCCTTGATCGCCTCGTACGCGTCGGCCGGCCGCGACGAGCGGCACTTCGCGGACGCCGACCGGTTCGACCTCGGCCGCGCCCCCGCGAAGCACCTCTCGCTCGGGCACGGCCCGCACTTCTGCCTCGGCGCCGGGCTCGCCCGGCTGGAGGCGGAGACGGCGCTGCGGGAGCTGTTCGGGCGCTTCCCCGCACTCCGCCTCGCGGACGGGGCGGCACCGGAGCCGATCGCGTCGTTCGTCAGCAACAGCGTGCGGACGCTCACGGTCCGAACCAGCTGAACTGTTTCCTTGCGGCGCCTGGTTGGCACCCGCCAGGGGCTCGGGGCCGCGCTGTAGGCAGGCGCTCCAGGTCTACGGTCCGGGGGCTCGGGGAACTGCGAGGAGATCTGGCGTGCGGGTCACTGCGAAAGTGCCTGACCATTTACGGACGGATCACCTTGCAAGGGCCGGCGTCGCAGTTCCCCGAGCCCCTGGTGGCCGAGCCTGGAGCGCAATGACCGAGCCCCTGGCGGCTGAACGTGTGCCGGGAGGTAACTGTTCGGCGGGGCGGTCGTTGGACCGGCCATGCGTAAGATCACGGCGCTTGCCGTCCTCACCGTGGCCGGGCTGGCCCTTGCTGTGCCGGCTGCTCAGGCGGACAACAACATGGGCGGGAAGCTCAGTACGGATCATCCGGTGGGTGCGGCGGGCACCTGCGTCGAGCAGATCGGCTCGATCCCGTTGCTGGGGAAGCAGGCGTCCGCCGCGACGCCGGTGTGCGGGGCGTATGCGGTGGTTCCCCGGGGTTAGTCGAAGAGGGCGTTCAGTTCGCCGTACTCCAGACCGCCCGTCAGGGCCTGGTAGCTGCCGGAGCCGTAGACCTCCTCGGCCGCGCGGCGGACCGCCGCGTACGCGACCTTGGCGAGGCCGGGGCCGAGGCTGATCCGGGCGACGCCGAGCCGGGCGAGTTCGGCGACGGTGGGTGCGCCGGGGCCGCCGCCGACGTTCAGCCGGACGCCCGGCAGTGCGGCCAGCAGTTCGGCGATCACGGCCGGGTCGGCCAGGGCCGGGACGAAGATGCCGTCGGCGCCCGCCGCCAGGTAGGCCCGGGCCCGCTCCACCGTCTCCTCGACGCCGCCGGCGCCGAAGATGAAGACGTCCGTGCGGGCGTTCAGGTAGAGCCGGACGCCCGCCGCGTCGGCGGCCTTCCGGGCCGCCGCGACCCGCTCGGCCGCCTCGGCGACCGGGCGCAGCCCGGCCGCCCCGCTGTCCTCCAGGTTCATGCCGACCGCGCCGAGCCCGAGCAGCTCGGTGACGGTCCGGCCGACCCCGGCGGCGTCCTCGGCCAGGCCGTCCTCCAGGTCGGCCGTCACCGGGACGTCCACCGACCTGACCACCAGCTCGGTCTGGGCCAGCGCCCCGGCCAGGTCGAGGCCGCCGCCGTCCCGGACGCCCCTGGTCCAGGAGACGCTGGCGCTGGCGGTGGCCACGGCGGGGGCGCCGGTGGCTTCCACCAGCCGGGCGGTCGCCGCGTCCCAGACGTTGGCCAGCACCAGCGGGGTGCCGGGGACGTGCAGTGCGTGCAGAAGGTCGGCCTTGGCCTGCTGAGTCGTCGTCATGACCCCTACCCTGTCAGTCCGGCCCGGAGCCGGCCCGGCGATTTTCGGACCTGAACGGATCAGTTCTGCTTGGGGGCCGGGCTGAGGCGGCAGGTGACGCCGATCCGGTTCCAGGAGTTGATCGAGATGATCACCGCGAGCAGCTGGGCGAGCTCGTTCGGCGAGAACTGCTTGGCCGCCTCCTCGTAGACGTCGTCCGGGACGTGACCCTCGCTCAGCCGGGTGACCGACTCGGTCAGCGCCAGGGCCGCGCGCTCCTTCGCCGTGAAGTACGGCGTCTCCCGCCAGGCCGGCAGCGCGTACAGCCGGTGCTCCTGCTCGCCGGCCTTCCGGGCGTCCGCGGTGTGCATGTCCAGGCAGTAGGCACAGCCGTTGATGGACGAGGCCAGCGTCCGCACCAGTTCCCCGATCACCGGGTCCACCAGCGGGCGGGAGGCGGCGTCCAGGGCGATCATCGCCCGGTACCACTCGGGGGAGAGCTCGGGCATCGAGAAGCGCTGCTCGGGGGCGGCCACGTAGTCCTTCGGTTCGTCCGTCATGATCCTCAGCCTAGGTGCGCGGCGGCCCGCCCATATGGTTCATTGGGGCGATGGAATCCTGGGCCACTTTCGGTGGCGACCTGCATCTGGACCTCTCCGCCGGACGCGCCCGGGGGCTCGGGCTGCGGGCCGCGCTGGAGGACGCACTGCGGGCCGCGGCCCGGGACGGGCGGCTCGCGGCGGGGACCAGGCTGCCGTCCTCGCGGGTGCTGGCGGCGGATCTGGGGATCGCCCGGAACACCGTGGCGGAGGCGTACGCGCTGCTGACCGCGGAGGGCTGGCTGACCGCGCGTCAGGGGTCGGGGACGGTGGTGGCGGAGCGCGGGACGGCCTCGGTGGCCACGGCGCCGCGGACGCCGCAGCGGACGCCGGCCGTACGGTTCGACCTGATGCCGGGTCGGCCGGATCTGGCCCTCTTCCCCCGGACCGCCTGGCTGGCCGCCGCCCGTCGGGCGCTCTCGGTGGCACCGCACGAGGCGCTCGGGTACTCGGACCCGCGCGGGCGGATCGAACTGCGCCGGGCGCTCGCCGACTACCTCGCGCGGGTGCGCGGGGTGCGTACCGACCCGGAACGGATCCTGGTCTGCGCCGGGTACACCCAGGGGCTCGCGCTGCTCTGCGCCGCACTGCGCGAGCGCGGGGTGGGCGCGGTCGCGGTGGAGGAGTACGGGCTGCCGCCGCAGCAGGCCGTGATCACCGCCGCCGGACTGGCCACCGTGCCGCTGCCGCTGGACGGCGGCGGTGCCAGGACCGAGCTGCTCGGCGGGCTGGACGCCGGGGCGGTGGTGCTGACCTCCGCGCACCAGTTCCCGACCGGGGTGCCGCTGCGGGCCAACCGCCGTGCGGCGGCGGTGAGCTGGGCCCGGGAGACCGGCGGGATCGTGATCGAGGACGACTACGACGGCGAGTTCAGGTACGACCGGCAGCCGATCGGCGCGATGCAGGCGCTGGACCCGGAGCGGGTGGTCTACGCGGGCACCGCCAGCAAGAGCCTGGCCCCCGGGCTGCGGCTCGGCTGGCTCGTGCTGCCCGCCGCACTGGTCGAACCGGTGATGCGGCAGAAGGAGTTGGCCGACGGGCAGTCCGGGGTGATGGACCAGCTGACGCTGGCCGAGCTGATCACCTCGGGCGGCTTCGACCGGCACGTCCGGCGCTGCCGCCTGCACTACCGGCGCCGCCGGGACCAGCTGATCACCGCCCTGGCCGAACGGGCGCCCGAGGTCCGGGTGACCGGGATCGCGGCCGGGCTGCACGCGGTCCTGGAGTTGCCCGCCGGTTCGCTCAGCGACGCCGAACTACTGCGCCACGCAGGCTGGTTGGGCCTCGCACTGAACACCATGTCGGGCTGCCGGGCGGACGCCGCAGGACCCGCCCCCGACGCCCCGTCCGCCCTGGTGATCGGCTACGGCACCCCGCCCGAACGGGCCTGGCCCGGGGCGCTGGAGGCGCTCTGCACGCTGGCCACCCTCTGACCCGGCGTCAGCCGGGTCAGGCCCGCCCGCCGATCTCGAAGAGCAGCGCCATGAACCCCAGGAAGACGTGGGTGGCGACCATGTAGATCAGGACCCGCTTGAGCACCCGGCGGTCCGTGCGGCGGCCGGCGTCGTTGGTGGTGGTGAGCTTGGCCATGACGGGTGTCCCTTCTCAGTGCGGGTTGCCGAGGCAGAGGTTGCTGCCGGGGCTCTGGAGCAGGGTGTGCAGGAACAGCAGCTCGACGCCGTCGGGCGACTCGGCCGCGATGCAGTGCGGGGTGAGCGAGTCGAAGTGGGCCGAGTCGCCCGGGTCCAGCAGGTGGGTCTGCTCCCCGAGGGTGAGCCGCAGGCGGCCCCGGGTGACGTACAGCCACTCCTCCCCCGGGTGCACCCGCACCACGGCGTCCTGCAGGCCGGGCGGCACCTGGACGTGCAGCGCCTGGAGCGCGCGCCCCGGCGCGCCCGCCCGGCGGTAGCCCCAGCCGCCCGCGCGGTCCGGCTCGATCGCGCCGCCCCGGATCACCGGCTCCGGCTCGCCCGGCTGCTCGCCGAGCAGGTCGGAGACGGTGGTGCCGTAGGCCCGGGCCAGGCCGAGCAGGACCGGCAGCGAGGGCTGCCGCAGACCGGTCTCCAGGCGGGAGAGATAGGCTGGGGAGAGCCCGACCCGACCGGCCGCCGCCTCCAGGGTGAGCCGGCTGGCCGAGCGGTGTTCACGGAGTCGGGCGCCGAGGCCCTCGACCTCCTGGTCCACGTTCATGGGCCCAGTTCACACCCGCCGTGCCTCAGCGGCAAGCAGTTTGCCTCTGGGGCAAAAGCTACGGCCGGGGGATGTTCCGCAGGTTGCTCCGGGCCAGGTCGATCATCCGGCCCACCCCGCCGGAGAGCACCGTCCGCCCGGCCGCCAGCGCGAAGCCCTTCAGCTGGGCGGCGGTGATGTGCGGCGGGATGGAGAGCGCGTTCGGGTCGGTGACCACGTCCACCAGCACCGGCCCCGGCCGCTCCAGCGCACCGGCCAGCACCTCCCGCACCCTCGCCGGGTCGGTGACCCGCTCGGCCGGCAGCCCGACCGCCCGGGCCAGCGCCGCGTAGTCCACGTCGCCGTTGTCGATCTCGGCCTCGGGATAGCCGCTGACCAGCATCTCCAGCTTGATCATGCCGAGCGCCCCGTTGTTGAACACCACGATCTTGACCGGCAGCCGGTACTTGGCCACGGTCAGCAGCTCGCCCAGCAGCATGCCGATCCCGCCGTCCCCCGACATCGAGATCACCTGCCGCCCCGGGACGGCCAGTTGGGCCCCGATCGCGTGCGGCAGCGCGTTCGCCATCGACCCGTGCAGGAACGAACCGATCACCCGCCGCCGCCCGTTCGGCGTCAGGTAGCGGGCTGCCCAGACGTTGTTCATCCCGGTGTCCACGGTGAACACCGCGTCCTCGGCCGCGAGTTCGTCCAGCACCGAGGCGACGTACTCCGGGTGGATCGGGACGTGCTTCTCGATCTTCTTGGTGTAGGCCCCGACCACCTCCTCGAGTGCCTTGCAGTGCTTGGTCAGCAGTCCGTCCAGGAAGGACCGGTCGGTCTTCTGCTCCAGCAGCGGCAGCACCGCCCGCAGGGTGGCCGCGACGTCGCCGTGCACCGCCAGCTCCAGCGGCGTCCGGCGGCCCAGCCGGGTCGCGTCGTGGTCGACCTGGACGGTGTTGGCACCCGGCAGGAACGAGTCGTACGGGAAGTCGGTGCCCAGCAGCACCACCAGGTCGGCCTCGTGCAGTGCCTCGTGGCAGGCGCCGTAGCCGAGCAGGCCGCTCATCCCGACGTCGTACGGGTTGTCGTACTGGATCCACTCCTTGCCGCGCAGCGAGTGCCCGATCGGGGCCAGCACCCGCCCGGCCAGCTCCATCACCTCGCCGTGCGCCGCGCGCACCCCCGCACCGCAGAACAGCGCGACCCGCTCGGCCGCGTTCAGCCGTTCGGCCAGCGCCTGCACCTGGGACCACGGCGGGGCGGCCACCGCCTGCTCGGTCAGGAAGCTGCCGGTCCCGGTCGGGTTCGCGGCGGGCAGCGCGGCCACGTCGCCGGGGAAGACCAGGGTCGAGACGCCCCGGGCGCCGAGCGCGTGCTGCACCGCGACCCGGAGCAGGCGCGGCAGCTGGGCGGGGCTGGAGACCATCTCGCACCAACTGCTGCAGTCCACGAACACCCGCTCCGGGTGGGTCTCCTGGAAGAAGCCGGTGCCGATCTGGGCACTCGGGATGTGCGAGGCCAGCGCGAGCACCGGGAGGCCGCTGCGCTGGGCGTCGTACAGTCCCTGGACCAGGTGGGTGTTGCCGGGGCCGCAGGAGCCCGCACAGACCGCAAGACGGCCCGTCAGTTCGGCGTCGGCGGCCGCCGCGAAGGCGCCCGCCTCCTCGTTCCTGACGTGCACCCACTCGATCCCGTCCGTCCGCCGGATGGCGTCCACCACGGGGTTGAGGCTGTCCCCCACCACCCCGTAGACCCGCTCCACCCCGGCCTGCCGGAGTACCTCGACCATCTGCTCGGCCACGCTGACCACGGTTCCACCTCTCACTCTTGGCATTCGGACGACACGGGCTCAACTGCTGGCAGACGCTGCGGCGTCTAGGGCTCTGCTGACGTGCGGCTCCGCCGACCTTTCGGCACGAGGTGCACCACCAGGGGCTCGGGGAACTGCGACGCCGGCCCTTGCAAGGTGATCGTCGCGTAGCTGGTCAGGCACTTTCGCAGTGACCCGCACGCCAGACCTCCTCGCAGTTCCCCGAGCCCCTGGACCGTAGACCTGGAGCGCCTGCCCAGAGCGCAGCCCCGAGCCCTGGACCGTAGATGCTCGGGCGCCTGCCCAGGGCGCAGCTCCGAGCCCGTGGGCCGTAGACCCGGAGCGCCTGCCCGGAGCTCGACCCCAGGCCGGGGTCGGCCTATTCGGCGGCCAGGTGCGGCGGTTCCGCTCCGCTGCCGACGGAGGGGCCCGGCTGTTGCTGGCGGCGGGCCGGCTCGCGGCCGGGCGGCTGGAGGCAGCGCTCGGGCGTCTCCGGGACCGCCATCGGGCGGGAGGCCGGGCGGCCGGGTTCGACCCGGAGTGGTTCGCCCTCGTGCAGGACGGTGATCGAGGTGCCCCGGCGGAGGGTGTAGGTGGTCCGGGCGTGGGTGATCTCCACGTGCAGCAGGTTGCCCCGGGTCTTCATCGCGAAGGCGAGCCGCCGCAGCCCGGCGGGCAGCCGGGGCCGGAACGACAGGTGCTCGGTGTTGTCCCGCAGGCCGCCGAAGCCCGCCACCAGGGCCAGGCAGGCCCCGGCCAGCGAGGCCATGTGCAGGCCGTCCCTGGTGTTGCCGCCGAGGTCGTGCAGGTCCATCAGGGCGGCTTCGGCGGTGTAGTCGTAGGCCAGGTCGAGCTGGCCCACCTCGGCCGCGATCACCGCCTGGGTGCAGGCGGAGAGCGAGGAGTCCCGGACCGTCAGGCGCTCGTAGTAGGCGAAGTTGCGGGCCTTCTGCTCGTCGGTGAAGGCGTCGCCGCGCACCTGCATGGCCAGCACCAGGTCGGCCTGCTTGACCACCTGCTTCCGGTACAGGTCGAAGTAGGGGTAGTGCAGCAGCAGCGGGTACTTCTCCGGCGGGGTGGCCTCGAAGTCCCAGAACTGGTGGTCGGTGAAGCCGTCGGCCTGCGGGTGCACCCCGAGCTTCTCGTCGTACGGGACGTACATCGCCCGGGCGGCGTCCCGCCAGGCCGCGGTCTCCTCGGTGTCGACGCCGAGCGCGGCGGCGGCCACCTGGTGCCGGGCGGCGGCCTCGGCGGCGGCCCGCAGGTTGGTCTGCGCCATCAGGTTGGTGAAGACGTTGTTGTCGGCCACCGCGCTGTACTCGTCCGGCCCGGTGACGCCCTCGATCCGGAACCGGCCGGCCGCGTCGTGGTGGCCGAGCGAGCGCCACATCCGGGCGGTCTCCACCAGCAGTTCGAGACCGTACTCCCGCTCGAACTCCGCGTCGCCGGTGGCCCGGACGTACCGGGCCGCCGCCACCGCGATGTCGGCGCCGATGTGGAACGCGGCCGTCCCGGCCGGCCAGTAGCCCGAGCACTCCTCGCCCCGGATCGTCCGCCAGGGGAACACCGCACCGGCCAGGCCGAGTTGGGCCGCCCGTTCGCGGGCCAGCGGGAGGGTGGTGTGCCGCCAGCGGAGGGCCTGCTTGACCGCGTCCGGCAGGCAGTAGGTGAGCACCGGGAGCACGAAGGTCTCGGTGTCCCAGAAGCTGTGGCCGTCGTAGCCGGGGCCGGTCAACCCCTTGGCGGGGATCGCCCGTTCCTCGCTCCGGGCGCCGGCCTGGAGCACGTGGAAGAGCGCGAACCTGACCGCCTGCTGGAGCTCCACGTCGCCGTCGATCTGGACGTCGCTGGTCTCCCAGAACTCCTTGAGGAACTCCCGCTGTTCGGCCACCAGGCCGTTCCAGCCGGTGTACCGGGCGGCGGTCAGCGCGGCCTCCACCTGGTCCCGGACGGCGGGCAGCGAGCGGGTGGCCGACCAGCCGTACGCGGTGAACTTGGTGAGCCGCAGCTCCTCGCCGGGGTGCAGCACCGTGGTGACGCTGATCCGGCCCTGGTCCTCGGCGCACTCGGCGGTGACGTGGAAGCCGTCCGGGCCCTCGATCAGGTGGTCCATCCCGACCGCCACCCGCTGGCCGCTGTACCTGGTCCGGTGCACCAGCACCGCCTTGGTGCCGGCAGCCAGCCCGGCCTCGGCCACCAGCGGGGCCTCCAGCACGGCGGCGGCCCGGGGGTCCGCCTCGCCCCCGCCCGGCAGCTGCTCGTTGGCCACCAGTTCGGACTGCAGCACCACCCGGATCGGGCCGTCCACGGCGGTGACCCGGTAGTCCACCGCCGCGATCGCCCGCTGGGTGAGCGAGACCAGCCGGGTGGAGGACACCTTGACCGTCCGGCCGGCCGGCGAGGTCCACTCCGCGTCCCGCCGGAGCAGGCCCTCCCGGAAGTCCAACTTCCGCTGGTGGTGCAGGAGTTCGCCGTACCTGAGATCGAAGGGCTCGTCGTCCACCAGCAGTCGGATGATCTTGCCGTTGGTGACGTTGATGACGCTCTGGCCGGACTCCGGGTAGCCGTAGCCGCCCTCCGCGTAGGGCAGCGGGCGGAGCTCGAAGACGCCGTTCAGGTAGGTGCCGGGCAGGCCGTGCGGCTCGCCCTCGTCCAGGTTGGCGCGCAGGCCGATGTGACCGTTCGAGAGCGCGAAGACCGACTCGGCCCTGGCCAGGCCGGTCAGGTCGAGGCCGTGCTCGGTGATGCCCCAGGGGTCGACGCTGAAGGTGGGCTGCGGGCTCATCGGGTCTCCTCCGGCCGGCCGTCGATCAGTTCGGCGAGATCGTCCACCACCAGGTCGGCACCGTGCTCCCGGAGCGCCTCGGCCTGCCCGGTCCGGTTCACCCCGACCACCGTGCCGAAGCCGCCGGCCCGGCCGGAGGCGACGCCCGCCAGGGCGTCCTCGAACACGGCGGCGTGCGCGGGCTCGACGCCGAGCGCCCGGGCGGCGGCCAGGTAGGTGTCCGGGGCGGGCTTACCGGGCAGCTTCTCCCGGCTCGCCACCAGCCCGTCGATCACCACGTCGAACAGGTCGTCGATCCCGGCCGCACGCAGCACGTCCCGGCAGTTGGCGCTGGAGGAGACCACCGCACGAGGCAGGCCGAGCTCCCGCAGCCGGTGCAGATAGGCCACCGAACCGGGGTACGGCTGGACGCCCTGCTCCCGGATCATCCGCAGCACGGTGTCGTTCTTGGCGTTGCTCAGCCCCTGCACCGTCCTGGTCCCCGGCGGGTCGTCAGGGGTGCCCTCGGGCAGCGTGATGCCCCGCGCGGCCAGGAAGGTCCGGGTGCCGTCCAGCCGTGGCCTGCCGTCCACGTACTCGTCGTAGTCGGCCGGCTCGAACGGGGCGAACCCGGAGCCGGTCTCCGCTCTGAGGAAGGTGTCGAACATGTCCTTCCAGGCGGCCGCGTGCACCTTGGCGGTCTGCGTCAGTACGCCGTCGAGGTCGAACAGGAACGCTTCGATATGGTCCGGGAGCCCCAGCATGACTATCAGTCTGGTCCTCCGGAGCGCCGAAACCGCCCATTCGCAGCGTGTCTGGCGCGTCGCGAACGGGCGGTCCCGGTACAGCCGCTGCCCTCACATCGGGACGGGCGTGATCAACGAGAAGACCGCACCGTCCAGGTCCTGGACCAGGGCGACCCGGCCCCAGGGCTGATCGGTCGGCGGGTCCAGCAGGTTCCCGCCCGCCCGGACCAGCGCGTCCACCGTGCTGTCCACGTCGTCCACGGCGAAGTAGGTGCGCCAGTGCGGCGGCGTGCCGGGCGGGTCGTTCGCCAGGTCGAGCACCCCGGCGACACCCCGGCCGGCCACGTTGTACGAGAGGTACTCGGGCATCTGCTCCATCGGGGCGATCCTGGCCCCGAACACGGCGTCGTAGAACGCGCCGACCTCGCCGGGGGCGCTGGTGTGCAGCTCGTTCCAGACCACCGCGCCGGCCTCGTTCACCAGCTGGGCGCCGAAGAAGTCCAGCGGTTGCCAGACCCCGAACACCGCGCCGCTCGGGTCGGCCGCCACCAGCATCTTCCCGGTGCTGCCGACGGTCATCACGGGCAGCAGTACGGTGCCCCCGTTGTCGCCGATCGCGGTCAGCGTGGCGTCCGCGTCGTCGGTGCTCAGGTAGGTGGTCCAGTTGGACGGCACCTGCGGCTGCCCCGGCTCCACGTCCACCGGGCCCATGATCCCGGCCACCGGCTTGTCGTTCTTCGCGCAGATCGCGTACCCGCCGAACTCCTGCGGTCCGATCTCGCCCTGCCAGCCGAACAGGTCCTTGTAGAAGTCCAGTGCGGCCTGCTGGTCGCGCGCGTTCAGATCCACCCAGCACGGCGTGCCCACCGCATAGGGTTCGGTCACCTCGACCATGCGTCATCTCCCATCGAACCGGCCCCCGCCGCCCACCCTCACCGGCCGGGCGGCATCCCGCCACCGGAGCGGCGCCCGGGCCGGTCCCGGCTCAGCCGGGCTCGGGTGCGGTGATCCGGACCTCGTGGCGGGCGGCCTTCGGGGCCAGGAAACGGCTCAGCAGCTCGCCCTCGGTCACCAGACCGTCCCGCTCCCCCGGGGTGAGCCGCCGGAACGGGCGGACCGTCAGCACCGCCTCGCCCTTGGGCGCCGCGTGGCGCCAGGTGGCGGCGACGAAGCCGTCCAGCAGGACCGAGCGCGGCATCTCGTTGACGCCGGCGAAGCCCTGGTCGGCGAAGTCGACGGTGAGCACCCGGCTGCGGTCGGCGTGCGAGAGCAGCAGGTTGTCGAAGTCGTACAGGTAGCGCACCGGGGCCGGGGTGTCGGCGGGCGGGCGGGGCGCGTCGGGCAGGTCGAACAGCTCCCGGCCCTGCTCGTCCCGGAACACCACCAGCTGCGGGCGGAGCCGGTCCAGCACCTCGGTCAGCCGGGTCAGGCCGCTCCACTGCTGGATGTCCCGCACCGTGCACGGGCCGAAGCCGGCCAGCTGCCGGAGCACCAACTGCTCGACGTCGGGCGCCGGTTCGAGCGCCCGGCCGGGCCACTGCTCGACCGGGAGGTGCGCCACCGGGCCGCTGCGGCCCCACAGCCCCCGGGGCGGCACCTGCACCAGCGGCACCACGGCCCGGACCGTCTGGGCCATCGCCGCCCCGTCGTACGCCGGGAAGTGCTCGGTCAGCAGCTTGCCCAACTCGGCGTAGGTCAGCGCCCGTTCGGCGAACGCGGCGCGGCCGACGGCGGCCAGCTCGGCCAGGTCCAGGCCCACCAGCTTCCGGCCGAACGCGCCACGGGTGCCCCGCTCGATCACCGGCTCCACCAGCGGGCGCAGCCAGAGCGCGTCCTCCACGGTGACCAGGTGGATGGTGCCGCGCATCAGCGCGATCCGCAGCAGCCCGCCCTCGGCCAGCAGCCCGGAGGTCTCCTCGGGGGTGTACCCCGCCAGGCTGGTCCACAGCCCGACGTACCAGGTCTGCGGGGTCTGCGCCTGCAGTCCGAGCAGCCGCTCCAGCGCCTGGGGCACCGTCAGTTCCGAGCGCTCCAGCAGCAGCTGGCGGGCCAGCGTGGCCCGGTTGAGTTCCCTGCTGTCCAGCGTGACGGTCATCGCTCCCCCTCGGTCCGGCCTTGCAGCGACCGTAGCGGCAGTGCTCAGGCGGCGCCGACCCGGCGGTCCGGCAGCGGTACCAGCGCGGCGAACTCCAGCGGCGCGGACGGGTCGACCGACAGCTCCGGCGGCGCCGGTCCGGCACCGGCCCGGACCAGCAGGTCGCCGATCGCGGCGATCATCGCGCCGTTGTCGGTGCACAGGCCCGGCGGCGGCACCCGCAGGGTGATCCCGGCCGAGGCGCAGCGCCGCTCGGCCAGCTCGCGGACCCGGGAGTTGGCCGCCACCCCGCCGACCACGACCAGGGTGGTGATGCCGTGGTCGGTGCAGGCCCGGACGGCCTTGCGGGTCAGCACGTCGGCCACCGCCTCCTGGAGTGCGGCGGCGGCGTCCGGTACGTGCGGGGTCTGCTGCGCCTCCACCCAGCGGGCGGCGGCGGTCTTCAGGCCGGAGAACGAGAACGCGTACCGGGCGTCCTGAGCACCCGTCAGCGGTCGCGGGAAGCGCACCGCCTTCCGGTCGCCGGTCCGGGCCGCGCGGTCGATCGCCGGGCCGCCCGGGTAGGGCAGGCCGAGGATCCGGGCCACCTTGTCGAAGCACTCGCCCGCCGCGTCGTCCAGGGTGTCGCCGAGGTGCACGATCGGGTCCCGCGCCAGGTCGCGGACCAGCAGCAGCGAGGTGTGGCCGCCGGAGACGATCAGCACCACGCAGGGGTTCGGCAGCGGGCCGCCGGCCAGCCCGGCGGCGGCCACGTGCCCGGCCAGGTGGTGCACCCCGTGCAGCGGCACCCCGAGTGCGAACGCGTAGCCCTTCGCGGCGGCCACCCCGACCTGGAGCGCCCCGGACAGACCGGGCCCGGTGGTCACGGCCACCGCCCCGACGTCGGCCAGGGTCAGCCCGGCCCGCCACAACGCCTCGGTAACCACCGGGGCGACGGCGTGCACGTGCGCCCGCGCGGCGATCTCCGGCACCACGCCGCCGAACCTGGCGTGCTCGTCCATGCTGGACGCCACGGCCTGCCCGAGCAGCACGCCGTCGCGCACCAGACCGGCGCCGGTCTCGTCGCAGGACGACTCGATGCCCAGCACCACCGGGGACTCCGGCATGACCCAACCTCACTGCCTGTTGCTCGGGAAAAGTACCTGCACACAGTGTGCAACAAGCCGCGCATCCGCCGGGCCGGGGCCCGACCCGCCGAACTCCTGCCGGGCCCACCCTCCCGACGGTAGGTTGAACGGGTGGGTGAGCGGTGGGGTGAGTGGGTGCGGGTCCCGGTCGGGGACGAGGCCGCACGGTGGGCGACCCGGGGCGGCAGTACCAAGGTCCTGCTGGTCGTGCACAACGTCACGTCCGCGACCAGGCTGCTGGACGTGGTGCCGCTGTTCCGGGACGACCTGCGGGTGCAGCTGCTGGCCACCTGCACCGGCTCCTCGCCGTTCCAGGCCGGCCTGACGGAGCTGTTCGACGCGGTCGGCGTGCCGCTGCTGCCCTGGGAGCAGGCGGTCGGCACTCCGGTGGCGCTGGCGATCTCGGCCAGTCTCGGCGGTCAACTCGACCGCATTCAGGGCAAGTTGATCGTTCTCTCGCACGGCGTCGGGTACAATAAGATACTTGCGCCAGCCAGCCAGCCAGCCAGCCAGCCAGCCAGCCAGCCAGCCAGCCAGCCAGCCAGCCAGCCAGCCAGCCAGCCAGCCAGCCAGCCGTTCGTGTTCGGCTTCGATCCGGCGCTGCTGCTGGACCAGGCCGGCGTCCCGTTCGTGGACGCGATGGTGCTCTCCCACCCCGAGCAGGTCGAACGCCTCGCGGCCGCCTGCCCGCCGGCCGCCGCGACGGCGGTCCTCGCCGGTGACCCCTGCTACGACCGGCTGCTGAGCGAGCGTCCGCTCCGCGAGCGCTTCCGCCGCACCCTCGGCGTCCACCCCGGACAGCAGCTGCTGCTGCTCAACTCCACCTGGAACCCCACCGCGCTGTTCGGCGACGGCGGCCCGGTGGACCTGCTCCCGCTGCTGCTGCCCCGGCTGCGCGCCGAACTCCCGGCCGACGAGTACCGGGTGGCCGCCGTGCTGCACCCGAACATCTGGCACGGCCACGGCCCCGGGCAGATCCGGCTCTGGCTGGACGCCGCGCAGCGGGCCGGGCTGACCCTGATCGACCCGGTGCACGACTGGCGGCAGGCCCTGCTCGCCGCCGACGCGGTGCTCGGCGACTTCGGCTCGGTCAGCTACTACGCCGCCGCGCTCGGCACCCCCGTCCTGCTCGGCGCGGCGTCGCTCGACACCCTCGGCCCGGACAGTCCGGTGGCCGACTTCGCGCGCAAGGCACCGCAGTTGGACCCGTACGCCGACCTGCTGCCGCAGCTGGACCGGCTCCGGGCCGAGCACCGGCCGTTCCCCGGCCCGGCCGCGCTGACCAGCTCCGACCCCGGCCGGGCGGCCGGACTGCTCCGGGCGCTCTGCTACCGCCTGATCGGGCTGCCCGAGCCCGGGACGCCCGCCGTCCTGGACCGGCTGCCGCTGCCGCCGTACCAACCGCCCGTGCGCACCGCGCCGTTGCGGGTCTGCACCCGGGTGCTCCGGCACGGCGCGGTCGAGCTGCACCGGACGGTCTCCCCCGAGTACGAACCGGACGGCCCGGGCGAGGGCCACCTCGCGGTGCACGAGGACACCCTGGACCGGGAGGTGCTCGACCTGGCCGACCTGATCTACCGGTACGGCGCCCCGGACGACCCCCGGTTCGGGACGCCCGCCGACTGGACCGCCGAGGTGCTCGACCGCTTCCCCGGCTGCTCGCTGGCCGCCTACGTGACCGGCCCGCACCGCTGCGTGGCCCGGCACCGCAACGGCCTGCTGGTCGAGTTGACCACCACCGACGGCGGCGCCGACCCAGCCGCCTGGGCCTCCGCCCTGCTGGCCCGGCCCGCCACCGGCCCGTTGGGCGTCCGCACCGGCAGCACTACGCACGCCGTACAGGTCACCGACCTCAGGCGTTAGCCCGCTCGCGCAGCGCGTGCAGGAACGGCAGGTGCAGCGCGGCGTTCTCCCGCCCGAGCAACACCAACGCCTCCTCGATCGCCACCGCCGCCTCCGCCGGACGCCCCTGGGCCAACCGGGCCTCGGCCAGGTTGGTCAGCGTCCGGGCGGTGTTGTAGTCGTCGCCGTGCTCCCGGAACCAGCTCAGCGCGAGCTCCAACTGCTCGACCGCCCGGGCCGGTTCACTCGCGAGCGAACGCCCCCGGTGCCGCCGCAGCAGCGCCCGGGCCCGAGGCACGTCGGCCCGGCCGCGGTCACCCTCGGCGATCCCGCCGAGCAGCCGGTCGGCCTCCTCGAAGCAGTCGTACGCCTCGGTGAACCGCCACTGCCGCAGCCGCAGCAGCCCGAGCGACTCGACCGCGGTGGCCTGCCCGCGCAGGTGCCCGGCCGCCCGGTCCGCCTCGGCGGCGGCCATCAGCTCGGTCTCGGCCTCGTCGTACTTCTTCGACTCGACCAGCGCGAAGGAGAGTTGGGTGTGCATCCGGCCGGCCAGGTCGGTCCCGGGGGCGTACGCCTCGGCCGACCGGACGCCCGCCCGGAGCGCGGGCAGCAGCAGGTCGTGGCCGGCCGCCTTGAGCTGGAGCGCCCACAGCGCCTCGACCAGCTGGCAGACCAGGTCGTGCCAGCCGAACTCCCCGGCGGCCCGGACCGCCTCCAGCAGGTTGCCCAGCTCCCCGCTCAGGGCGGCCACCGCGGCTCCCGGGCCCTCGTACTCGCCGCGCCCCAACTCCCGGTACAGCGGGCCGAGGTGCCACCGCTGCGGCAGCGCCGCGTGGTCCGCCCGGACCGCGAAGTGCAGCAGCGACTCCACCGCCCGGCGGACCGCCGCCGCCCCGGCCGCCAGGCCGTCCTGCCGGACGGCGGCCTGCTCGGCGTGTGCCCGCACCATCGGGCGGTACCGGTAGCGTCCGTCCCGCTGCGGTTCCAGCAGCCGCTGCTCGGCCAGCTCGGCAAGCAGCTGCCCGGGGTCGGCGAACCCTCCGACGGCGTCCGCGAGTTCGGGGCCGATCGCGGCCCACGGGCGGAGCCCGCCGAGCCGGTACAGCCTGGCCGCCTCCGGGGACAGCCGCCCGTACGCGTCCTCCACCGCCACCTGGGCGGCGTCCGCCTCGCCGACCCGGGGCGCGGGCACCGTGGCCAGGTACGGCGCGGCGGCCCGCAGCGCGAACGGCGAACCGGCGCAGCGCGCCAGCAGCGCGGGCAGGGTGGCCTTCGCCGCCCCGACCGCCTGACGGCCCGCCAGTTCGGTGAGCAGCCGGGTGGCGTCCTTCCCGCTCAGCGGACCGACCGGCACAGCGACCGCGTCCAGCCCGGTGAGCGGACGACGGGCCACCACGACGGTGCACACGCCGGGCGCCGAGGTCACCAGCGGCAGCACCTGGGCCGCCGACTGGGCGTGGTCGAGCACCAGCAGCAGGCGCCGGTCGGCCAGCGCCGTCCGGTAGGCGGTCAGCCGGTCGTCCAGACCGAGCGGGACGGTGTCGGCGGGCATCCCCAGGTCCAGCAGCAGCCGGCGGAGCAGCGCGGTCGGGGTCGGGCTGGTGCCCAACGCGCCGCCGCGCAGGTCGAGATAGAGCTGCCCGTCGGGGAAGCGCAGGATCTCCCGGGCGCCCCAGTGCACCGCGAGGGTGCTGGTGCCGATGCCTTCGGGGCCGTGCAGCACGGCGACCCGGGGACGCCCGTCCGGCTTCCGGTCGGCCTCCTGGTCGAGCTGCTTGAGCGCCTCCCTGCGGTCGGTGAAGAACCGCACCGAGGCGGGCAGCGCCCGGGGTACCGCAGGACGGTACGCACCGGCCCCGGCGTTGCCGTTCAGCCAGGCCGACAGCTCCAGCGCGAAGGCCGGATCGGCCTCGGCCCGCGCCACCAGGCGCCCGGCCAGCTGCTCGCGCTCGGCCGCCCCGGTCGGGGCCGGCACCTCCCGCCCGAACGCCCGCCTGGTCAGACCGCCGACGGACTCCCAGGCCCACCTGCCCGCCTCGTTGGCCATCGAAGCACCGACGGCGCCCAGCACCGCGGTGACCGCCGAAATCGACAGCGGATCGAGCACGCCACTCCCCCAGGTCCGACCGGCTCTTCGGCCCCACCGTAGCCTGCCGCCGTCGCCGGGCGGGCTCCGTTGCCCGATCCGGCGGCCCGGTGCGCCCGACCACGAACCCCGGGTATACACCCTGGGTAGAGTGCCGTCCATGTCACTCGGTCAGATCCTCCTCGGCCTCCTGGAGTCCCAGCCGCGCCACGGCTACGACCTGAAGCGCGCCTACGACGAGCAGTTCGGCCGCACCCGGTCGCTGCACTACGGGCAGGTGTACTCGACGCTGTCCCGGCTGCTGAAGAGCGGGCTGGTCGAGGTGGAGGGCGTCGAGCCGGGGGACGGCCCCGAGCGGAAGCGGTACGCGATCACCGAGGCCGGGGTGACCGACGTCGGCGAGTGGCTGGCCCGGGCCGAGAGCCCGGAGCCGTACCTGCAGAACACCCTGTACGCCAAGGTGGTGCTCGCGCTGCTGACCGGACGCCCGGCGGCGGAGGTGCTCGACCTGCAACGGACCGAGCACCTGCGGCAGATGCGGGTGCTGACCCGGCGCAAGGACTCCGGCGACCTGGCCGACCAGCTGATCTGCGACCACGCCCTGTTCCACCTGGAGGCGGACCTGCGCTGGCTGGAGCTGACGGCCGCCCGGCTGGACGAACTGCGCGGGCAGGTCGGCCGATGACCGCCCCGGCCGAGGCCCGTACCGGACAGCGGTCCGCACCGGCGACGGCGCTGCTCAGCGGGACCGGCCTGGCGAAGGCGTTCGGCGCCACCACCGCGCTGCACGACGCCTCGCTGAGCGTCGCCGCGGGCGAACTGGTCGCGGTGATGGGCGCCTCCGGCTCCGGCAAGTCCACCCTGCTGCACTGCCTGGCCGGGATCGTCCGGCCGGACGCGGGTGAGGTGACCTACCGGGGCACCTCGCTGGCCGAGCTCACCGACGCCGGGCGCAGCGCGCTGCGCCGCAGCGACTTCGGCTTCCTGTTCCAGTTCGGCCAGCTGGTCCCGGAGTTGACCTGCCTGGAGAACGTCGCGCTGCCGCTCCGGCTGAACGGGCTGCGCCGCCGCCCGGCCGAGCGGCTGGCCCGGGAGTGGCTGGAGCGGCTGGAGGTCACCGGCACGGCCGCCCAGCGCCCGTCCGACGTCTCCGGCGGCGAGGGCCAGCGGGTGGCGCTGGCCCGGGCCCTGGTGACCGGCCCGCAGGTGGTCTTCGCCGACGAGCCGACCGGTGCGCTGGACTCGCTGAACGGCGAACGGGTGCTCCGCCTGCTCCGGGCCGCCGCCCGGGAGTCCGGCGCCGCGGTGGTGCTGGTCACCCACGAGGCCCGGGTCGCGGCGTACGCCGACCGCGAGGTCGTGGTCCGGGACGGGCGCACCGTGACCCGCTAGGGCCGGTCCGGGGTCGCCGGGTGTCAACGGGGCGTCAGGATCGCGGCCGGCGCCGCCAGGAGGGCGTCAGGGAACGGTCGGGCGCGAACCGCCCCGCCTAGAGTCGGAGCTGTCGACGGCGCCCGCACCGCTCCGTGGGGGAAGCCGCGTGCGGGCCGACAACGGAACGAGCCGCAGACCCCCGGGGTCTGCGGCTCGTTCCGTGACGCTGCGGATCAGATGGACTGCCAGGCCGGCTTCGCCGCGTAGGTGGCGCGGAAGTAGCCGGCCAGCTTCAGGCCGGACGCGGCCGCCTCGTCCACCACCACGGTGGCGTGCGGGTGCAGCTGCAGGGCCGAGGCCGGGACCAGCGCGGAGAGCGGGCCCTCGACGGTGGCGGCGACGGCGTCGGCCTTGGCCTCACCGGTGGCCAGCAGCACCAGGTGGCGGGCCTCCAGGATGGTGCCGATGCCCTGGGTGATGACGTGGTGCGGGACCTGGTCGAGGCTGTCGAAGAACCGTGCGTTGTCGACCCGGGTCTGCTCGGTCAGCGTCTTGATCCGGGTGCGCGAGGCGAGCGAGGAGCACGGCTCGTTGAAGCCGATGTGCCCGTCGGTGCCGATGCCGAGCAGCTGGAGGTCCACGCCGCCGGCCGCGGCCAGCGCGTGGTCGTACGCGATCGCCTCGGCGGCGACGTCCTCGGCCGCACCGTCCGGGCCGAAGAAGGACGCCTCGGTCAGCCCGAGCGGCTCGATCACCTCACGGAGCACCACCGAGCGGTACGACTCCGGGTGGCCGGTCGGCAGGCCGACGTACTCGTCCAGCTGGCAGACCCGGGCCCGCGAGACGTCGAGCGCGCCGCTGCGGACCTTGGCGGCCAGTGCCTGGTAGATCGGCAGCGGTGTGGAGCCGGTTGCCACCCCGAGCAGCGCATCGGGCTTCCGCGTCACCAGTTCGGCCATCGCCGAGGCGATGAGCTCGCCGCCGGCTGCGGCATCGGGGACGATGACGATTTCCATGGCTCCACCGTTCTGAGTCGCACTGTGGTCTAGACCAGACGGAACCAAGCCTATCGCGCCGACCGCCACCGGGGCAGACCCGCCGCCCGATTGCGCCCACTCGTTCCAGCCCTTGAGACCAATGCGACAGGCAGTCGCCCGGGACAGCAACCCCGGTCCGGCCATCAGGGGAGCCGGACCCGGGGGCAGCGCACTCCGCCGGTCCCGGCTCGGGTGGCCGGGGTCACGCCGCCGACGGGCACCCGGTAGAACAGTCGGGGGGCGGCGGGGGTCCGCCACCGGAGGGGAAGTGACGCGGTGGACGACGGCACGGAGCTGGCCCGACGTTTCGAGGAGCACCGGCCGCACCTGCGCGCGGTGGCCTACCGGATGCTCGGCTCGATCGCCGAGGCCGACGACGCGGTGCAGGAGGGCTGGCTGCGCCTCGACCGTTCCGACGCCGACGAGATCGAGAACCTCGGCGGCTGGCTGACCACGGTGGTGGCCCGGGTCTGTCTGAACCTGCTGCGCTCCCGTGAGCAACGCCGGGAGGACCCAATGGAGTTGCGGATCCCCGACCCGGTGGTCAGTCACCGGGTCGGCGTCGACCCGGAGCAGCAGGTGCTGCTCGCCGACTCGGTCGGGCTCGCCCTACTGGTGGTGCTGGAGTCGCTCGGACCGGACGAGCGGATCGCCTTCGTGCTGCACGACATGTTCGCCGTGCCGTTCGCCGAGATCGCCCCGATGCTCGACAAGTCAGCTTCGGCGGTACGGCAGTTGGCCAGCCGCGCCCGTCGCAAGGTGCAGGGCCGGGCACCGGCCCCCGATCCCGACCTGAGCCGTCAGCGCCTGGTGGTGGACGCGTTCTTCGCTGCCACCCGCGACGGGCGGTTCGACGACCTGGTCGCCGTCCTGCACCCCGACGTGGTGCTCCGCTCCGACGGCGGCCCGACCCGGCCCCGCCAGACCGTGGTCCTGGAGGGTGCGCGGACGGTCGCCTCGCAGGCCGTCACCTTCGGCAAGCTGGCCCCGTTCGCCCGGCCCGCCCTGATCAACGGTGCCGCCGGGGTGGCCGTCGTGGTCAACGGCAAGCTGGTCTCGGTGATGGCCTTCACGGTGGCCGACGGCCTGGCCGTCGCGATCGACGTGCTCGTCGACCCCGAACGCCTCGGCCGCGTCGACCTCACCGCGCTCGACCTCTGAACGGGCGGGGCGGTGGGCTGCTCCCATCGCTCCGGTCGGACGGTAACTCCGGTCAGGTTATCGGGAGTTACCGTCCGACCGGCAGGCCGGCGGCGGCGTCCGACCCGATGAGCACCTTCTCCAGGTTCGCCGGCACCCCGGTCGCCAGCAGCATCGCCGCGCCACTCTGCTGCAACCACCGCAGGTGCGGGTCCCGCAGGCTCTCCGCGCGCTCCGAGGCGAGCATCTCCGCCAGCTCGGCGGGCAGTCCCGTCGCCAGGAGCATTGCCGCGCCACCCTGCTGCATCCACTGAGTGTTCTGGTTCGTCGTCATGCAGAGAACGGTACGGAGCACCGGAGTTCGCCGACATCCGATGCTCCCCCGGCCGTCGAGGGGGGTTTTCCCCCGTACCGGGGGGAGGACATCCCAAGCCCCCGACGGCGCGGATCGGTCGGTCACCGACCACGGTTGCATGCCTGTGACAGGAGGCGGACCCTTCCCGGACCCCCGGTCCGCCAGACTTCTCCTGTCGCACAGAGCAGCGAGCTACCGAACAGGCGGACACGCCACGGGGGGAAGCAGGGCTCGGGCGAAACCCACACTCACCCCACCGTTGCCCGAGGAAACCGCCATGTCCGCTCGCGCCCCCGCCGCCACACCGCCATCAGCCTCGCCATCGCCGTGACCACCGGTACCACTCTGCTGCTGACCTCGTGCAGCGCCTCGACCACCGCCAACTCGGCAGCGTCGGCCACCGGTTCGCCCGCCGCTCCGTCCGTCACGCCGTCGGCCTCCTCCACCGCTTCGCCCACCGCCGCACCCACCGCTTCGCCGAGCGCCGACCCGAGCGCCCCGCCCGTCGTCCTCGCCGCGGTCACCACCGCGGTCACCACCGCACCGCCGGCACCGCTGAACGGCACCGCGCACAACGGACTGACCATCAGCAACGGCACCCGGTACGTCGTGATGAACGGCACCACGGTCGACTTCGGCACCGAGGTCCGCGACCTGGTCTGGTCCCCGAACGGCCGCAAGGCCGCGTTCGTCGACGGTGCCGGTGACCTGGTCGTCGCCGACCCGGACGGCAGCGCGGGTCACCGTCGCCCGGCACCCGGCCGGTGAGACCTGGTCGCACCCGGCCTGGCAGGTCGCGGTGGCCTCGCCGTACGGCTACTACCCGGCCAAGAACAACCTGTTCTTCACCGCCGCGAAGGGCGGGGTCTCCCGGCTGAAGACCGTGCCCGCCAGCACCGTCGGCGGCACGCCGCAGCAGCTGGGGTTCGGCAACTACTCGGACGAGGGCATCGAGCCGAACCCGGTGGCCGGCAACCTGTGGGCGGCCGGCGGCAACGCCGACGGCAGCACCGCCTACGCGAACAGCGACAGCGGCGAGGTCTTCATCCGCGACGACTCCCTGCGCCAGCAGGGCGGCCCGGTGGCGAAGGGCTCGGAGCCCACGCTGTCGCCCGACGGCCACGACATCGTCTTCGTCCGCGCGGTGGACGGTCACGACCACCTGTTCCGGAGCAACGGCCACGACAAGGCCGTCGCCGCCAAGGACCTCACCCCGCACGCCACCACCGACTACACCGAGCCGGCCTGGTCCCCCGACGGCCGCACCATCGCCGCCCGGACCCCGGCGGGCATCGTGACCCTCCCCGCGAACGGCTCCGCCGCCCCGACCCTGGTCTCCGGACACCAGGGCCTGCCGGCCTACCGCCACCTCGGCTGAGCCCTTCGACCCAACTCCCTGCCCCAGCGGGCCCGTTCAGCCGGTCGGCTGGGCGGGCCCACGGCTGGTTCCGGCGAGTTCGGCCCGCAGCTCCCCGAGGTGCGCCTCCGCGTTGTCGTGCGGCAGGTACTCGATCACGTCGAAGAACCGGAACAGCACCTGCGCCCCGGTCGCCGCGAACTCGTAGTCCGCATAACCCACCACCGCGCCGAGCTCACCCCGGACCGCACCCCGGACGACATGCGCCGTCAGCTCGTCCGGCTGCTCCGCCGTGAGCCCGCGCCGGGCGTTGGGCCTGGCCAGGTACGAGCACACCATCGAGGCGTACAGCATGCAGGCCCGGTGCCCCGGACCCTCCAGCGTCGGGGCCAGGTTCCGGTACGGCCGGCCGCCCGCCAGCGCGGCACCGATCGCGGCGCTCTCGGCGGCCCCGACCACCCGCCACACCGGCCCGCGCGGCATCAGCACGTTGCACACCGAACACAGCCTCTGCTGCGCGCAGTCGGCACTGCGGCCGTAGTCGGTCAACGCGAACTGCGGCTGCCCGTCCTGCCACGGCGTGATGGCGGGCACCGGGTAGCCCCGGCCGTCCCGAGGTCGGTCCCGGACGGCGGACGGCATGGGCACGAGGTCGAAGCGCACGCCCCATACCTACCAGCCCTCGGCGGAGCGCTCCCGACCGGGTCGCGGACGCCGCGACACTCGCCGCCCCCACCGACGTCCTGGAGACGGAGGGCCTGCAACTGCCCGGCTTCGCCGCCGAACCGTCGCAGAATCCCAGCCTCGTCCTCAAGCAACTGACAGGGCGCGGAAGGGGTAGGTGGTCGAAAATTAACCCGGGAAACACAAAAGGCCCGGCTCGGGGATCATGTCCCTGAGCTGGGCCTTTACTGCTGGAGCGGGCGACGAGAATCGAACTCGCGCTATAAGCTTGGGAATCTCTTCCGCGAAAATCAACATAACCGCAGGTCAGGGGCCATATAGGCCCCATCCCTGGAGGCCCGAAATCGTGAAATCCTTTACCGCCATTTACCGTGGCTTACCGCCGTTACCCGCGCGGTAGTCGCGCACGACGCGATTCCGCCGTTTCGATCCGGCAGCCGGGCTGCCATCGGCGGGATTTCCGTCGAGGCTGGGCAGAGATCGTCGGCACAGGAGGCGGCGGCATAGCGCCATGCGCGGACCGATGTAGGCCGGCCACTGCGGGGGCCGGGGAAGGGCCTGAGGGTCACCCCGCCCCTGGGCGGTTGTTCAGGCATCACCATGCAGCGGACGAGCACGGGCATGCTTTGCGGTCATACTTCAGGCCGGCCCGCCGGGCGGCGGGCCACCGGCCGGGCCCGGATCCGTGGTGGATCCTGACCCGGCCGTCGTGCCGGGGCGGAGCGGGCGAGCTGAGGGCTTGCCTTGGCTCGATGGCTTCGCTACCGGTGGTCTGCCTGTCGTCAGCGGCTGCCGAGCAGGGCGATGAAGGGGGCGATCCGCGGGACATCGGTGTTCATGCTCCCCATCGCGACCTGCGTCGCGGACGCGTAGGTGCGGCCGTCGATGGTGACGGAGGAGGAGGCACCGTTCAAGCTGCGGTGGGTCAGCCGTGACAGGTCCGACCAGTGCAGTTCGAGCTGCAGGCCGAAGTTGGGGCCTCCCCCCGTGTGGTGGACACGCTGATACTGGATCGTGCTTGATCCGGAGGAAGCGAGACACCGCCGATGGCGTTGAAGGACTACTCGGACGAGTTCAGGGCCGATGCCGTGGCCTTGTACGAGTCCGCACCGGGGGCGACGTACAAGGGCATCGCCGCCGACCTGGGCGTGTCCCGGGGCAGCCTGCGCGAGTGGGTGCTGCGAGCCCGCAAGCGCGACGGCGTGCCCGCCGCACCCGCCCGGCGCGGGCCGCGCGGGCCGCTGCCGACCGGGGCCGATGCCGCGTCGGCCGCGCGGATCCGCGAGCTGGAGGACCGGGTCCGCGCCCTGGAGGCATCCGAGCGGAAGCTGGCCACCGAACGCGACATCCTGCGCAAGGCGGCCAAGTATTTCGCCGGAGAAACGAACTGGTGAGCCGTTTCCAGTACGTCCGCGACCACAAGGACGCCTACGGCGTGAAGCGGCTGTGTCAGGTCCTGGAGGTCAACCGCTCCAGCTACTACAAGTGGGAAGCCGGGAAGCAGGTCCGCGTCCGCCGGGAGGAAGCAGACCGCGCCCTGGCCGCCGAGATCCGGACGGCGCACGCGGACTCCGACGGCGCCTACGGCTCCCCGCGCGTGACCGCCCAGTTGCGCGCCGAGGGCCGGCGCGTCAACGAGAAGAGGGTCGCCCGTGTGATGCGCAAGTACGGCATCGAGGGGATACGCCTGCGCCGGCGCGTGCGCACCACCGTCCCCGAGCCGTCGGCGGTCCCGGTCCCGGACCTGTTCCACCGCGACTTCACCGCCCCCGCCCCGGGGCTGAAGTACATGGGTGACATCACCTACCTCCCCACCGGCGACGGGGAGTTCCTCTACCTCGCCACCGTCCTGGACTGCTTCAGCCCGAGCCCCCTGGCGCCGTCACGCGGACGCGATCGTCACCGCCTACCAGAAGCGCTGGACCATCCACCGGATCCAGGCCGAGTACGGCCCGCGGGACTCCGACCTCTACCGGCTCCTCAAAGAGCGCGGCATCCCCACCCGCAAGGCACGGCGCGACAGCCACCGCCCTCGCCCGCCTCCACGGTGTCAGCCGCGCCACGATCGGCAACCGCCTGCGCGAGAGCGGCATCACGATCCGCAGCTCGGCCGAGACAGCCCGGCTACGACTGAGCGCCGACACCGAGCACCTTCTCCCCGAAATCCTCGCGGCCCTTCGGGCCGGGCAGCCCGCCGCACGAATATCCGCGACCTACCCGGTCTCCCAGAGCCAACTACGGCGACTGCGCGCAGACCACGGCCTCGACCGGACGCCCGCCCAAAAGAAAAGAACCTGAGTGGCTGTTGTCGTTCCGTTCTTGAGGGGTGCTGGTCGAACGGGGGTCTCGATCGGGTGAGCGCTGCGGTCGTCGCGCATGAAAGCAGGGCC
>NZ_JBIWML010000045.1:0-62879 GCF_044766665.1 Kitasatospora sp. NPDC101801 | reverse complement strand
CGAACACGACGTGACCGTCGAGACCAGCACCGACCGCATCACGGGCGACCTCACCAAGTGGATGGCCGCCCGCGCTTCCTAAAACACGGCCTAGGGGTGCCCGTCCGGTCCGGGACGGGCACCCCTGTGCTCCCGGCGGCGTGCCGGTGGCTCGGTTAGGGTGACCGCACGGTCGGGTCGAACTGGGAGTCACACCATGCGGGTCGGGATCATCGGAACGGGCACCGTCGGCAAGACGCTGGCGGCCAAGCTGGTGTCGCTCGGGCACGAGGTGACGCTCGGTTCGCGCAGCAAGGAGAACGTGGCCGCGCTGGCCTGGGCCGAGCAGGCCGGTCCGTACGGTCACAGCGGGACCTTCGCCGAGGCCGCCGCCTTCGGCGAGCTGGTGGTGAACGCGACCTCCGGCGTGGTGGCGGTGCAGGCGCTCCAGCTGGCCGGGGCCGAGGCGCTGGCGGGCAAGGTGCTGATCGACGTCTCCAACCCGCTGGTCTTCTCGCCGCTGGGCGAGGTGAGCCTGGTGCCGGTGAACAGCGACAGCGTCGGCGAGCAGATCCAGCGCGAGTTCCCCGAGGCCCGGGTGGTGAAGGCGCTCAACACCGTCAACTCCGAAGTGATGGTGGACCCGGACCGGGTGCCGGGCGAGCACAACCTGTTCGTGGCGGGCAACGACCCGGAGGCGAAGGCCGCCGTGGTGGCCCTGCTGACCGAGTTCGGCTGGCCGGCGGGCTCGGTGCTGGACCTGGGGGACATCACGGCGGCGCGGTCGCTGGAGATGCTGATGCCGTTCTGGCTCAAGCTGATGGGCCACTTCGGGCACGCCGACTTCAACTACTCGATCCGGACGGCAGGCTGACGGCCGGTCAGACCCGACGGCGGCGCCAGAGCCGGTAGCCGACCAGCCCGGCCAGCAGCACGCCGAGGGCCACCAGGACGACCACCTGGTAGCGCATCACCTGCTCGTACAGCGGCCCGATGTTGCCGCCCGCCAGGTAGCCGGCGCCGCCCCAGACGCCGACCCAGAGCACCGCGCCGAGCACGTTGGCCGGCAGGAAGCGCCGCCAGGTCATCCCGGTGGTCCCGGCCACGATGCCGTTGGTCTGCCGCAGCACGTCGACGAACCTGGCCACCGTGACCACCTTGACCCCGTGCCGGGCGAAGAACTCCTCGCCGCGCGCCATCCGGGCCGGGGTGAGCAGCACGTACCGGCCCCAGCGCTCGACCGCCTTGTGGCCTCCGGTCCGGCCGATCAGGTAGCCCAGCGCGTCCCCGGCGATCGCGGCGACCAGCGCGATCACCAGGACGGCGGCGATGCTGAGCCGGCCGGTGCCCGCGTACACGGCGGCCAGCACCAGCACGGTCTGGCCCGGGACCGGGATCGCGCAGTTGTCCAGGAAGACGAGAACCCCCACCGCCAGGTAGCCGTAGCCGTCCAGCAGCGGGGTGAGGTGTTCGAGTGGACCGGGGAGTGGTGCGGGGGTGGCCACGGGGCTCCGGGGGAAGTGGGTTCAGTGGGCGGGCTGCTGACGTTCGATCACGGTGTCGGGGCCGGGGTAGACCAGCCCCTCGTGGCCGTCCTCGAAACGCACCAGGTACGGGGGCTCGCCTTCGGGGCCCCGTACCTCGATGATCTCGCCCAGCCGGTCCGCCATCCCGATCGACCTGCTGTGGGTGTGGAGGTGATCGCCTGCCGTCGCTTGCATGGTCTGCTCCTTGCCGGGTGCGGTTGCGGTCCCGGTCTCCACTGTGCGGCGGGATCGGGGCGGTCGCAACGCCCGGCCCGATCCGGACGGGCGAGGAGCTAGCCGTCCGGATCGGTGAGGTAGCGGCGCAGCAGCCGCTTGCACTCGGCGATCAGGGCCGGGTCGCCGGCCGGATCGGTGCGGAAGGCCAGCTTCAGGACGGCGTCGGCGCTCTCCATCGCGACCCGCAGCGCCAGCGGGTGGCCGGGCCCGGTGAACAGGCGGCCGCCGAGGGTGCGTAGCCGCTGGGCGACCGCGGCGTTGTTGTCCAGGTCCCGGTCGAGTAGGTGCTGGTCGTCGGTGACGCCGGCCGGGAGCCGGTCGACCAGGCCGAAGTCCAGGTGGCCGAAGCCCGGGACGGCGCGCTTCATCGCCACGAACTCCTCGACCGCCAGGTCGACGAAGCCCGGCACGTCGGGCGGGGTCTCGGCGTCGAGGCGGCGGGCCAGCCGCTCCAGGTAGCGGTCCAGGTTCCGTTCGGCCAGGGCGGCGAGCAGGGCTTCCTTGCCGGCGAAGAACTGGTAGAGGGTGCCGATCGGGACCTCGGCCCGGTGCGCGGTCTCCTTGGTGGTGAGCGCGCTCGCGCCGACCTCGTCCAGCAGGCCCGCACAGGCGTCGAGCAGACGCTCGTACCGCTCCTGGCTGCGCTGCTGCACCGGTCGGCGCCGGGCGGGGACGGCGGTGCCGAGGTCCGACTTCATGCGCCCACTGTGCCGTATCGGGCGGAGGGGGCGCGAATCCCCTCCGGTGTCCCGCGTTGCCCGGGCCCGCCGGCGAGCGCTCGGTGGAAGGCCGGCAGCCGCCGATCAGGACCGGCAGTTCGGCGGCAGTTTCGCGGTTCCGCCCCCGGGATCCGGGGTAATTCGCGGCATGCTCCTTCCCACGTCATTCGCCAGCGGCGCCCGGGGAATCCGGGTGCCGGACAGGAGGTACCCCGTGTCGTCCACCGTGCCCGTCACCGAGGCTCCGGCCGAGATCACCCTCTCGCTCTCGGCGGCGGAGGGCCTCGACCGGATGGCCGCGCCGGTCAAGGCCGCCGTCAACCAGGACAACTGCCCGAGCTGCCACTCCGGCTTCGACTGGTCGTTCGGCCGCTCGGCCGAGTTCACCCTGGGCAGCTCCGGCCGGGGCCGCTGAGCAGGCGGCCGGGCGGGGCGGGGAGAGGTCGGCGGCGATGGCGCGGCTCGGGGTCGGGCTCACCTATGTCCGGGGCCTGGAAGGGCTGTTGGAGGAGTGCGGGGACGCTCTCGACCTGATCGAGGTCGAACCGCAGACCTTCTGGCGGACCCGTCCGGACGGCACCGTCGCGACCGACGACGAAGCCCTGCGCCGCCTGGCCGACCTGCCCGGTGCCCGGCTGCTGCACAGCGTCGGCGACCCGGTCGGCGGCTCGGAGCTGCCGGACGCCGAACACGTCCGGCTGCTGGGTGAGTTGGCCGAGCGGCTGGCCGTGCCGTGGGTGAGCGAGCACTTGGCGTTCAACCGGGTCGGCGGGGCCGAGGGCTTCCGGACCGGCTTCATGCTGCCGCCCCGGCAGACCCCGGACGGCGTACGCCGCAGCGTCCGGTCGGTCCGGGCGATGGCCGAGGCGCTCCCCGCCCCGTTCGCGGTGGAGCTCGGCACCAACTACCTCAGGCCCCGGGCCGACGAACTCGGCGACGGCGCCTTCGCCGCCCGGGTGGCCGAACAGGCCGACTGCGGGCTGCTGTTGGACCTGCACAACGTGCTGGCCAACGAGCGCAACGGTCGCTGCACGGTCGAGGAGCTGCTCGCCGAACTCCCGCTGGACCGGGTCTGGGAGGTCCACCTGGCCGGCGGGTTCGAGCACCGCGGCTACTGGCTGGACGCCCACAGCGGTCTGCCCGACGAGGACCTGCTGCGGCTCGCCGAACGGGTGCTGCCCCGGCTGCCCGCGCTCCGGGCGGTGCTCTTCGAGCTGACCGCCTCGGCCGCTCCGGGCCTGGCGGCGGGTGCGGTACGGGAGTTGACGGAGCGACTGCGGGCGATCTGGCCGGCCGAAACGGCGCTCCCGGCCGCCGCGCCCGTACCGCGCCGTTCGCCGGACCCGGCGACGGGCGGGGCCACGCCGGAGGAGTGGGAGGCCGCCCTCGGCGGGCTGGCCGTCGGACGGGAGCCCCGGACCGCGCTGGAGCGGGAGTTGGCGGCCGACCCGGCGATCGACCTGCTGCGCGAACTGATCCTGGAGTTCCGCGCGGGCGCCCTGGCCGGGACGCTCGTGCACACCGTCCGGCTGCTCCTGCTGACCCTGGGGGAGGCGGGGGTGCGGGGGCTGCTGGCCGGGTACGCGCGGCAGCGGACCCCTGAGCTGGTCGCCACCGAGGAGGCGCTCGCCTTCGCCGAGCACCTGGGGCGGAGCTGCCCGGCGGTGCCGCTGCTGCCGGACGTGCTCGCGCTGGACCTCGGCCTGATGCTGGTCCGGCTGGACGGTGAGCCGCGCACGGTCACCCTCGGCACCGACCCGACCGTGCTGCTGACCGAACTCGGCGCCGGGCGGCTGCCGGTGGCCCCACCGCGCGGCAGCTACCGGCTGCGGCTGGTGGACGACCGCGCGACCGGCTGAGTGCGCGACAGGGCGCCGGCGGCTGAGTGCGTGCTGCCGTGCGTGTTCGAAAGCTGTCCGTCCGAACCCCTACGATGACCGCCATGACTACAGGGGGTCCCGGAGGCCGGCTCGTCGACGGCCGCTTCGAGTTGCTGGAGCGGCTCGGCGGCGGTGGCATGGGCCTGGTCTGGCGGGCCAGGGACATGGTGCTGCAGCGCGAGGTGGCGCTCAAGGAGGTCCGCTCGCCGGACCTGGCGATGCTCGCGGCCGACCCCGCCGCCGCCTTCGAGCTGCGCGAGCGGGTGCTGCGCGAGGCCCAGGCGCTGGCCCGGCTCCAGCACCCGCACGTGGTGATCATCTACCACATCGTCGACAACGCCGAACTGGCCCACCCCTGGCTGGTGATGGAGCTGGTGTCCGGCGGCTCGCTGCACGACCGGCTGAACCGGGGTGCGCTCGCGCCGCAGGAGGCCGCCAGGATCGGCCGCGGAGTGCTCTCCGCGCTGCGGGCCGCGCACGCCGCCGGCATCCAGCACCGCGACGTGAAGCCCGCCAACGTGCTGATGCGCGCCGACGGCACCCCGGTGCTGACCGACTTCGGCATCGCCGCGCTGACCGAGTCGACCAGCCTGACCGCGACCGGGGCGCTGATCGGCTCGCCCGAGTTCATCGCCCCCGAGCGGATCCGCGGCCACGAGGGCAACCCCTCCTCCGATCTCTGGTCGCTCGGCATGATGCTGTACGTCGCGGTCGAGGGTCACCACCCGCTGCGCCGCGCCACCACCTTCGCGACCCTGGCCGCCGTGCTGGACGAGCCGCTTCCGCCGCCGGTGCGCTGCGGCCCGCTCGGCCCCGCCCTGGTCGCGCTGCTGGCCCGCGATCCGGCCCTGCGGCCCGACGCCGCCGAGCTCGACCGGCTGCTCGCCGCAGCCGAGCAGGGCATCGACGGCACGCGCGGCGCCGGGGTGCAGGACGCCGTCCCGTACACCCCCACCCAGCTCACCGGCGTCGTTCCGCACCCCGCCACGGGCCCGGTCGACCGCGTGCCCGGGCAGCCCACCGGCGGTCACGAGCCTTGGCCGCAGCCGGAGTTGCCGGGGCGCCAGCGCGCCCGTCGGCGTACCGGCCGGGTGCTGGGAGCGGTGGCCGGGGTGGCGCTGGTGGGTCTGCTGGGGTGGTCGCTGAGCAGCGGGCTGCTGACGTTCGACCATCGCGCGGCTGCCGGCTCCTCCCCGCGGGTCACCGGTGCCAGTACGGGCAGCATCACCGTGGGTGGCACAAGCTCGCCCCCCGCCACCAGCGGTACGCCCAAGGCGTCCGGTGCCGCCGCCAAGGACCTGCTCACCCCGGACGGTGCCCGCGGCCTGGTGGAGGAGATCCGTTCGGCCACCGGCACCGCCACGGTCACCCAGCTGCTGATCTACCCCGAGTACGCCAGTGCGAGGGTGATCACCAAGGACAATCCCAAGCACTACGACGACGTCAACTACCGGGCCGGCAAGCTGACCAGCAAGCCCGGTGGCACCGTGGGCAGCAACGACAAGCCGGTGGACCTCGCCAAGATCGACTGGAATCAGATCCCGACCGTCATGGCCAAGGCCCAGACCGAGCTCGGTGTCCCCACCCCCAAGTCGCGCTACCTGAACGTGACGTACGGCTGGTTCGCCGACGAGATCACCATCCGGTACTACCTCTCGGACGAGTACAGCGGCGGCGGCTATCTGAACGTGGGCGCCACCGGCAAGGTGCTCAAGGTGGTCAAGTCCGGCTGACCGCACGGTGGTACAGGGGTCAGAGCCCGCCGAGGCCGGTCGAGTCGAGGTTGAACTCCTGCCGTGGCGGGTCCGGTTCGCGGGGTGGAGCCGGGGGAGGAGGTGGCGGCGGGACGGGCTTCAGCGGGTGGCCCGCCGGGAGCCCGCGCTCCAGGCCCTGGGTGGCCACCCGGCGCAGGAGTTCGGCGTCGGCGGGCAGCGGCCGAGCCTGGGTGGCGGCGACCAGGGTCCGGCCGAGGTCGGTGCGGCCGTAGTGTTCCGGTCGCCGGCGTCGGATCGCTGCCGCGAGCAGGACGGCGAGCTGGGCGGCGAGTGGCAGCCAGGCCCGGGAGAGGACGGCGACGGCCGCGCCGGTGAGCAGCAGAGCGACCAGGGCGGCGACGCACCGGAGGCGTAGGCGGCGCCGCTCGGCCCGCCAGGCCGCGGCGGCGGGTGAGTCGGCCAGCACCCCGGCGGGCATCGTCCGCTCGGTCACCAGGCCCTCGGTCACCAGCCGTTCGCGAAAGCTCCGGGCGAGGTGCGCGGGCGGATCCCGGTCCCAGCCCAGGTGGTCGGGCAGCCGGCCCTTCCTGGTCCTCGCGATCTCGGCGAGGAGCACGCCCTCGACCTCGTCGCGGGGCACCGGGTCCGACACCCGGAACCAGAAGGCGCCGAACTGCTTGCGGGTCAGGCTGATCCGCCCCTCGGCGTGCATCCGTACCAGGGCGACGGCGGGCGCCCGGTAGAGGCCCATGCCGCTGTACAGGTAGGCGAACTCGTACAGGTCCAGCTCGGTGGTGGCCGGGCGCGGCGGGCCGGCGGTGGCGGCCAGGGCCTGCCAGGCCCGCCGGACCGCCCGGCGCCAGGAGAACAGGACGGCGAACGACACCAGCGCCGCCACCGAACCGGCCGCCAGGCCCGGCCCGGATCCGATCAGATCCATTCGTTCCCCCCAGCGCAGGCGACGCACGGTCCCTACCCCGGGAGTGGCTGGTTCACCCGGTGGCCGACGAATCGAAGTCGGTTGTCCGGCGGCCGATGTGACGGCCCATCAGCAAGGCAAGGTGCCCGAGGCGGTGGGCTGGTGCAGGGGATGCACCCACCGCCTCGGGCGGGCCGGGTCCGGGGGCGGGGCAGCGGGTCCGGACCCGGGTCTGTGGTGGACCGTCAGCTGATGGTCCAGCGCTGGAGGGCGCTGCCGGTGTCGGGCTGCTGGGTGACCTTGGCGCCGTTGGAGGTCGAGGCCGTGGTGAGCAGGAGCCCGCTCTTCTGGGAGGTGATCTTGAATCCGCCGGTCACCGCGCTGACCAGCCAGCGCTGGTTGCTCGCCCCGGTGCAGGTCGCCTGGAGCACCTGGGCACCGGCGGCGGTGGAGCCGCCGCTGACGTCGACGCACAGCTGGGAGAGGCCGTTGACGAGTTGGTAGGAGCCGTCGCTCTGCTGGGTGAAGACCCAGTTCTGGTTGGTGCCGCCGTTCGGTGTCCAGGTGATGAGCTGGATGCCGGAGGCGGTGGAGTGGTCCGGGTCGTCCAGGGCCTTGCCCGAGCTGACGACGGTGTGGGTGCCGTCGGCCACCACCCCGACCGACCAGGTGAAGGTGCCGGTGCCGGTGGCGGTCCCGGAGGAGGCGGTGACGGTGACCGTCGAGCTGCCGGTGCTGCCGGGCGTACCGGTGATCAGGCCGCCGGGGCTGACCGACAGACCGGCGGGCAGGCCGGTCGCCGAGAAGGTGAGCGGCTTGTTGGCCGAGTCGGTGGCGGTGAGTTGGAGCGAGACCGCCGTGTTGACCATGCTGGACTGGTTGCCGGGGCCGGTCACGGACACGGTCTCGGGCACGCTGCCGGTCGCGGTCAGGGCGAGGGCCTGCTCGGCGGCGGTGCGGCTCGCGCCGACCGGGCTGCCGGTGGTGTTGGTCCAGAACCGGGTGGGCGTGGTCTCGGCCGGGCGCGCGGTGTCGGCGGACAACCCGATCACCAGTCCGCTGTAGCGGTTGACCAGGCGGTACGTGCCGTCAGGGGTGTTGGTGGTCGACCGGCCCGGGATCACCCACCACTGCTGGCCGACGGAGGGTCCGCCCGCGGGGGCGGCGGTGACGGTGGGCTTGGCGCCCCAGGCGCGGCCCGCGGTGACGCCGGAGTCGACGCCGAGCAGCTGGCCGGTGGACCCGTTGGTGATCCGGTAGGACCCGTCACCGTTGCCGGTGAAGCTCCAGGTCTCGAGACCGGAACCGGTGGCAGCCGGCACCGAGGTGGTGGCCGAGCTGCCGGAGACCTGGGCGAGCACCCGGCCGGCCCCGTTGGCGATGCGGTAGGACTTGGTCGCGTCCACCGGCGGTGCGGCGGGCGTGGCGTTGTCGACGGCGAGGTTGACGTACTCGCTGCTGGAGCCGCCCGAGCAGCCGAAGGAGCAGTAGGTACGGAAGTTCTTGCCGACGATGCCGCTGCCGGTCTTGCTGGCGCTGTCCAGGAACCAGCGGTACCAGGAGGCCGTGTGGTAGCTGCCGGTGTCGCCGATCTTGTACCACTTCTGGGTGGTGAGGTCGTCCGTGGCGTAGAGCTCCTGCGGCGCGTTGCCGGACTGGTCGACGGCCTGGGGCTCGCCGATGTACAGGCCCAGGTGGGCGTTGTAGGTGATGTCCATGACGAACAGCGGCGAGGTGGCGGGCATCTTGCCCGCGGCGACCTGCTGGTCGGCGGTGCCGGTGTTCGCCGGGTTGTACTCGGCGGCGGCCGGGGTGTAGCCGGTGCCGCCGGTGGTCCCGACCGGCACCATGTTGCTCTCCTGGCCGCCCTTGCCGGGCTGGGACCAGGCGCCGTCGTACCACTTCTGCCAGGAGTTCGGCGCCATCTTGGCCGAGATCGGCGACCGGGCGACGTGCTCGTGGAACGCCTTCCAGCTGCCGCTCTTGTCGACCACCCGGGAGCCGTAGAAGACGTAGAAGTACCCGGAGGCGGTGTCGACGAACAGCCGCTGGTCGCCGTCGCCGTAGTAGTAGGTCTGGTTCGGGAAGGCGGTGGTGTCACCCCGCTTGGTGCCGTACGGGGAGGTGATGACGTGGTCCTTGATGGTCCACGTCCGGCCCTGGTCGGTGGAGACGGCGTAGTCGATCGCGTCGTAGTGCAGGCCGTCGCCGAAGGGCTGCGGGGTGAACTCGTTGTGCACCAGGCCGTACCAGTCGCCGGTGTCGGGATCGACCCAGAGGCCGGCCAGGTCGCAGAAGTTCTTCTGGGAGTAGCCGGAGCCGGCCGGCGGCACGGTCGCCTCCAGCCCGGTGGGGCTGTTGTTGCAGCGCCAGGTGGTGTCGTTGTTCTTGTCGTTGGCGTTGGCGGGGTTCACCGCGTTGCTGAGGGTGGTGTTGAAGGTCGCGGTGTCCAGGTTGCCGCCCGAGTAGAAGTCCCACACCCGGCCCTGGTTCGCACCGTAGAGGGCGGCGGCCTGCTGGTAGTAGAAGGTGCCGTCCTTGTCGATGTAGGGGAAGGCCGGGGTGTCGGTCGGGTGGGTCCAGGCGCCCTTGGCGCCGACGGTGACGGTGTATCCGGAGGTGGGGGGCGTGGCCTGGGCGGTGCTCTGGGCGAGCAGGCCGCCGGTCACCGTCATGGTGGTGGCGAGGAGGAAGGCGGCGAGCCTGCTGCGGCGGGACGGCACGGGGGTCTCCTGCTGCGGGGGCGGAGTCGTGCCGTGGTGGTCGTGGGGGACGGGTGCGGCCCATGAGCGGGGACGTGGCATGGGGGTGGCCCTCCTGGTCGGTGCTCCGGGCCGGGCGGCAGGTGGTGCGCAGGGGGGTCGCACGGCACCGGAGGGGGTGGGGGATGAAGGCTGCGACACCGCGAGGTCTGCAGTTAGATGCAGTATCCGGCCCTGTATCGAGCAGATGTCAACACGATCGACCAAAATGTTGCATCATTGGCCGGGTGCCGCACGGCCGCCTGCGACGTTCCCCGGACGGGTGGCCAAGGGCTTCGTGGCAGGTCGGGGGCGTCGGTCGGTGCACGTGCGACCGTGGTGGACCGGGCGACCTGACGGATCGCCAGGTTTGGCCGGCGGATGCGCGGTCAGACGAGGGGGTGGTGGCGGTCCCGGGTGTCGGCCCGGAGGCCCGGGACCGCTCCGTCGCGCAGACCCGGCCGCCGCAGGCTCACCTCGCCCGGCGGCCGGGGCATGCGGGCAGGGGGACCGGGGCCGGGGGCGGAAATTGGCTGTTGCGTGTTCGGGCCGCGCTGGGAGGATGACCGCAACCCTCAGGCCCCAGCTGTACCGAACTCCGTCCCCAGGAGACGTTCATGGCGTTGCCGCAAGGCCCGCTCAGCCACCGCTACCGTGGCGAACACCCCATCCGCACCCTCTGCTACCTGTTCCAGCCGGACCGCCGGCGGGTGCTGCTCGCCGTCGTCGTGTACTTCGCCAAGCACACGCCGGTCTGGCTGCTCCCGCTGATCACCGCGAACATCATCGACGTCGTCGTCCAGCACCGGCCGATCGCCGGGCTGTGGTGGAACGCCGCCGTCCTGCTGGTCATCCTGCTGCTCAACCTGCCGCTGCACCTGCTCTACGTCCGCTGCATGCACGGCAGCATCCGCCGGACCGGCACCCGGCTGCGCTCGGCGCTCTGTCACCGGATGCAGCAACTGTCGATCGGCTACCACTCGCGGGTGAGCGCGGGTGTCCTGCAGGCCAAGGTGGTCCGGGACGTCGAGGGCATCGAGAACGCGTCCCAGCAGACCGCCGACCTCGGTCTCGGCGCCGTCGCCACCCTGGTCGGCGGCGTCGTCGTGGTCGCGCTCCAGGCACCGGCCTTCCTGCCGGTGTTCCTGGTCATCGTGCCCGCCTCCGCGCTGCTGGTGGACCGGCTGCGGGAGCGGCTGCGCTCCGACAACGAGTCGTTCCGGGTGCAGGTGGAGCAACTCTCGTCGCGGATCAACGAGATGACCACGCTGATCCCGATCACCCGGGCGCACGGGCTGGAGCGCACCGCGCTGCGCCGGGTCGACCGGACGCTCGGCTCCGTGCTCAGCGCGGGGCTGCGGCTGGACCTGCTGAACGGCCGGTTCGGTGCCCTGGCGTGGATTCTGCTGAACGCCATCGGGGTGGGCTGCCTGGCCGGCTCCGCCCTGGTCGCGTACTACGGCTGGATGAACGTCAGCGCCGGGCAGGTGGTCATGCTCAGCGCCTACTTCACCACCCTGACCGGGTCGGTGACCAGCCTGATGAGCCTGACCCCGGTGATCGGCAAGGGGCTGGCGTCGGTCCGCTCGGTCGGCGAGGTGCTGGAGGCCCCCGACCTGGAGGTCAACTCCGGCAAGGCGGAGGTCGAACGGGTCCGTGGCCGGGTGGACTTCCAGGGCGTCGGCTACCGCTACGAGGAGGCCGGGCCGCCGTCGGTCAGCGCCTTCGACCTGACGGTCCGTCCGGGCGAGACCATCGCCCTGGTCGGCGGCTCGGGCGCGGGCAAGTCGACGGTGCTCAACCTGGTGATCGGGTTCCTCCGCCCCACCGAGGGCCGGATCCTGCTGGACGGCGCCGACATGGAGTCGCTGGACCTGCGCAGCTACCGCAAGTTCGTCTCGGTGGTCCCGCAGGAGTCGATCCTGTTCGAGGGCACCATTCGGGAGAACGTCACCTACGGCCTGCCGGAGGTGACCGAGGACCAGGTCCGGACGGCGCTCCGGGACGCCAACGCGCTGGAGTTCATCGACCGGCTGCCGCAGGGGCTCGACACCGTGGTCGGGGAGCGCGGCGCCCGGCTCTCCGGCGGGCAGCGGCAACGGCTGGCCATCGCACGGGCGTTGATCCGCGACCCCCGGGTCCTGGTCCTGGACGAGGCCACCTCCGCACTGGACTCGCGCTCGGAGGCACTGGTCCAGCAGGCGCTGGGCCGGCTGGTCCGGGGCCGGACGGTGTTCGTGGTGGCGCACCGGCTGTCGACCATCAAGGGCGCCGACCGGATCGTGGTGCTGGACGAGGGACGGATAGCCGAGATCGGCTCGCACGACCAGCTGCTGCGGAGCGGCGGCGCGTACGCGGGGTTGCAGGCGGCCCAACTGGCCTGACCAGGACGGCGCTGACCGTTGTCCCCGGGGGCGACGGTCAGCGCCGGGCGGGCGGGTCCGGTCAGCGCGGGGCGCTGAGCAGCTCGCGGTGCCGGACGGCCGGCACCGCGCGGAGGGCGCGGCCGGCCGCCCGACGCCGTACGAGGCGGGTGACGCCGCGGTGGATCACGACGGCGTAGACCCAGCCGACCAGGATGTCGATGACGAAGTGCTCCGCGCCGTACACCAGGGTGAACGCCATCGCGAGCGGGTATGCCGCCAGCAGCACGCGGACCCGGCGGGTGGCGGTCGGCCAGAAGAAGAGCGCGATCAGCATCGGGTACGCGGCGTGCAGCGAGGGCATCGCGGCCACGTCGTTGGCGAACCGGCTGCCGTCCTCGAACACGGAGGCGGCACGCGGCAGTTCGGCCTGGGCCAGCACGTCGCCGACGATCCTGGTCACCGGGGCGGTGTCGCCCTGGGCGCCCGCCATCCACGGCGGCACCGCCGGGTAGAGGACGTAGGTGAGGAAGCCCGCGTAGGTGACGGCGAGGTAGCAGCCGAGCAGGTGCCGGAACCTGGCGTGGTTCCGCCGCCAGAGCACCGCGAGCAGCACGAAGACCATGAAGAAGTGCGACATGTACACCGTGACGGCGGCGTAGTCGTACCAGTGCGCCGCACCCGGGGTGTAGAGGGCGTGCTGCAGGCGCACCGTCCACGTCCGGCCGAACCCGAGCGCCGTGTCGAACGCCAACTGGGGCCGCAGGTGCGGCAGCCAGGGCGTGTGGGCACCGTAACCGCGCAGCAGTGAGTACGTCCACACCACCGCCATCACCGGCACCCAGTCGCGCAGCACCAGCAGGGTGCGGCGCCAGCCCTCACCGCCGTGCACGGCGGCGGCCAGCAGGGCACCGATCAGCCAGAGGAAGACCAGGTCCTCGGTGTAGGCCAGGCCGTTGTCGTACGTCCACCGGGCGAGCAGCGTGAAGTAGACCGGCCAGGCCGCCCAGCGGAGCAACCGCCATCGGCCGGCCGGCTTCGGGGTCGGCGCCAGGGCCGGCTTCGGTGGCGGTGGGGTGGTGACGGTGGCGGGGGAGGGGGACGGGTGGAGTTCGGTCACGGGCGCGTCTCCTCGGGTCAAGGATGCGGTCGGGTGGTGCTGCGGGAGGGGGGAGAGCCCGGGCAGGGGGAGGCGTGCGAGCTCCGTGCCGGTGTGGTCACAGCTGCTCCTCGCGCCCTCCGGAGCGCGCCCAGCCGCACTTCGGTCACCGGCTCCGGGGAGCCCGGCGCGGGAGTGACGGTGTCCCCGCGTACGAGCGGGGCGGGGCGGCGGCGTACGGGGGCGGGGGTCATGGAGCGAATACGCACGAACGAACTCTCCGGGGACTGCGGGTGGGCATCGGGCCCACGCGCGCCCAGGCAGCCTGCCACGCACGGATGAGCCTTACCTGAGAGTTTCCTGATGGTCGCTTGGGAGCGCAGGCGGCTGCGCTTCGGGTCCGTGCGGGGCCGGAGCACGCCGGTCGGCGGCAGGTGGTGCCGCCGACCGGCATGCTGCCCGGGTGGGTTCAGCCCGTCTTCCGGATGGTGTAGACGACGTAGACCCCGCACTGGGAGCCGGACCCCTGGCCGGTGACGGTCCAGCCGGTGGGGATCGTGGAGTTGCCGCACACCTGCAGGCCGGTCTCGTTGGTGATCTTCAGGATGGTGTAGTCCCCGTACGTCCCGCAGGGGGTGCCGGAGGTCCGGATCGCGGTGACCACCCAGCCGGTCGGGATCGCGGACTGGGCGCAGGTGGTGAGGGTGGTCTGGTCGGTGATCCTCAGCAGGTTGTAGAGCGGGTAGTTGCCGCAGCCCGCGCCGTTCTGCCGGCTCAGGATGACCCACCCGTTCGGGATCGCGGAGTTGGCGCAGGCCAGGATCGAGGTCTGGGTGGTGAGCAGGGTGACGGTGTAGGTGCCGTAGCTCCCGCAGGGGGTGCCGGAGGTCTGGATCGCGACGATGACCCACCCGCTCAAGATGGCCGACTGGGCGCAGTCGGTGACGGTGGTCTGGGTGGTGATCCTCAGCAGGGTGTACTGCGGGAAGCTGCCGCACCCGGTGACGTTCTGCATCGCGGTGATCACCCACCCGTCCGGGATGGGGGAGTTGGCGCACGCCTGGACGGTCGTCTCGGTGGTGAGCTGCATGATGGTGCGCTGTCCGTAGCCGCTGCAGCCGGCCGAGGTCTGACTGAGGATCACCCAGCCGGCGGGGACGGGTGTGTAGCCGCAGATCGTCGTCGTCGCGCCGCTCTGCGTCTGCTGCACGGCCGTCGCCGCCGGGGCGCCGGTCATGACCAGGCCGCCGAGCAGGAGGGCGACGACGGTCAGCAGTCGGGTCAGCTGCTGCAAGGTTCTCATGTGAACTCCCCTGATGAGCCTGTCAGTTGGAGCTGTGAGCCTGACATGGCCACGTCTCCTGCCGCCACCCCGCCCGAAGGGCCGACTGTCGTCGATGGGCTCGGCGTCATCATCGGGCGGGGAGACTGTCCGGCCGCCACCGGGGAGCAGTTGGGCTGTTGACCGGCCGGCTCGTGGGCAGAGGCCGAAACACTGGTCGGATGAGTGGCGGCCGGAGTTCCCTGGCGAACGGGTGACGCCCGTCACATCTCGCCGGCCGGTCGAAGTCGCGGGGGGCGTCACGGTGGACGCGTGAGGGGATGCGACGATGAGCCGGCCATGGAAACGGGACGAGTCGCACGGGTGGGGCGGGCCGCAGTGTTCGCGGCTGCCTGCGTGCTGCTCGCGGCGACCGGCCATGTCCTGACGTCCGGCGTCCCCGTGCCCGGCTGGGCGCTGGCCGCCGCGTTCGCGGGCACCGGGGCGCTCGCCTGGCTCACGGCCCGCTGGGAGCGCGGCCCGCTGCTGGTCACCGGGCTGACCGTCGGCGGTCAGGCGGCTCTGCACGCGGTGTTCTCGCTCGGTCAGGCAGCCTCCGCAGCACCTGCCCCCGGTGGATACGCGACCCAGTGGGCACGGCTGCTCCTGTGCAACGCCGGACCACTGACCGAGGCGCAGGCGACGCAGCTCGTCGAGGCCGCGGGCCTTGACCCACGGTCAGCTCCCGGCGGCGGCCTGACCGTTGTCCCGGTCGACCTGCCCGACCCCTCCGCCCTGGCCGACATGCCGGGCATGACGATGCCCGCCGCCGCGCTTCCGCACCACGCCATGGCAGCGGTGGCGCATCAGCACGGCGGCGGCATGCTCGGCATGCTGGCCGCGCACCTGCTGGCGGCACTGCTGCTGGGCCTGTGGCTGTCGGCCGGCGAGCGCGCCGTCCACCGGTTGGCCCGCACGGTCGCGACCCGGCTGTTCGCCCCGGTCCTGCTGCTGCTCGGCGCCGTCCGGTCCGTCAGCCCTCTCCCGCAGCGCCGCCTCCGCACCGCGGTCCGCCGTCCGCGGCGGCTGCTGCTCGTCCACGCCCTCACCACTCGGGGACCACCGGTCGCACCCGCCGTCCACTGACGGCCCGTCACATCGGGGCAGCCCACGGCTGACACCGCGCCCGTGCCGGCAGCGGTGTCGCCGTCGCACGCCCCGAACCGGTCCTGCGGCCTGCCCGGCCGCTCCCACCTCCCGAGTAAGGACAACCGGCGATGACGCCTGTCCTGCCGTCCCCACGCACCGTGACCCGGCGCGTACGGACCGATGATCCGACCGTGACCGCCTGGGCGCTGGCCGCCCGCGGCGGCGACCCGGTCGCCGTGGACCGCTTCGTCCGCGCCACCCGCACCGACGTGTGGTGTTTCGTCGCTCACCTCAGCGGTGAGCCTCAGGCCGCTGACGACCTCACCCAGGACACCTACCTGCGGGCGCTGCGCAGCCTGCCCCGCTTCGAAGGCCGTTCCTCGGCCCGCACCTGGCTGAAGTCCATCGCCCGCCGCACGGTCGTGGACCGGATCCGCCTCGCCACGGCTCGGCCCCGGCTGCTGGACACCGACGACTGGCAGAGCGCCGTCGAGAAGGCCCAGTCCTGCGACCTGCCCGACTTCCCGGAGGGCATCGCGCTGACCGAGCTGCTGCACGCCCTGCCCGCAGAGCGCCGCGAGGCCTTCGTGCTGACCGCCGTGCTCGGCTTGCCGTACGAGGAGGTCGCCGAGCTCACGGGCTGCCCGATCGGTACCGTGCGCTCCCGGGTGAACCGGGCCCGGGGTGTCCTGATCCGCCAGCTCGCCGACGCCGAGCGGGTCGGCCGGGCCCCGGTCGATCGCGTGGCCTGATCAGTTCCCCGCTCCACCCGAAGGGGGCACCGGGCGGCGTGTCCCGGTGCCCCGCCACCGTCCATGCGTTGTCGTGGACGCACGCACCACGGCCCGCGTCGCAGGCCGTGAACGACAGTCTCCGGAGGAACCATCCATGTCGAGCACCACCGTTTTCGCCGTCGAGGGCATGAGCTGCGGCCACTGCGAGCGGACCGTCAGCACCCAGCTCTCCGCTCTTCCCGGCGTCACCGCCGTCACGGCCGACGCCAAGGCCGGGCGGGTGAGCGTCGCCGGGCAGATCGACGAGGACCTGGTCCGGGCCGCCGTCGACGAGGCCGGCTTCACGCTGACCGGCCGCATCTGACCGGCCGGCCACCTCGGCCACCGCGCAGCGCCCGGCCCACCTGGGCGCTCGCGGCGGACGGCGCGGGACGCTCCGGCACCGGTGCGGGACGAGCGGCGCGGGTGCGCTCTCCCACCTGACAAAGAATTCGGCAGGTATCCGAAACTTCTCAGGGGTGCGGTCCGACTCGTTTGCCGGGTGCCGTTGCAGACGGTGCCCGGTTCCGCGAGGAAGGGCGGGGTATGCGGCTCAACAGACGCTCGTCACAGCGGTTCAGACCCACCGTCAGGGAGATATCCCGGTGAGCGCGCCGACCGCCCACGAAGTGCCGCTCGCGGCGGCGGACCGCTGGAGCCTGGTGGCGGTCTCCGGGATGCTGTCCTTCGTGGCGATGTTCGACATGAACATCGTCAACATCGCCCTCGCCGACATCGCCGACGGCTTCCAGGTTTCGGCCCAGACCGCCCAGTGGGCCGCCCTGGGGTACCAACTTCCGCTGGTGGCACTGCTGTTGCCCGCCGGCCGCTGGCTCGATGCGGTCGGTACGCGCGCGGCGGTGCTGACTGCCGTCGGCGGGTTCGCGCTGTGCAGCGCCGCAGCCGCGGCCGCGCCGTGGGCCGGTGCGCTGATCGGGGCCCGCATGCTCCAGGGTGCCTTCGGGGCCGTGCTGTTCGTGCTGATGCCGGTGCTCGCGATGCGCTCGGTCCGGCCGGAGCTACGGGGCCGGGCGATGAGCGTCCCGGCCACCCTGGGGCCGCTGGGCGCGGTTGCCGGGCCGGCCCTGGGAGGACTGCTGCTCGACCACCTCGGCTGGCGCGCCATCTTCCTCGTCAAGCTCCCCGTCTGCCTCGCCGCCTGGCTGATCGCCCGCCGCCACCTGCCCCGGAGCGGATCGCCGACCCTGCCCGCGCGGGCCGAGCTCACCGACGCCGCGCTGATCGCCGGCGCCGTCGCCGCCCTGCTCCTGGCCCTGACCTTCTCGGTGAACGCGCCGCCGTGGCTGCTGCTGGCCGCCCCGGCCGTACCGCTGACACTGGGGTGGCTGCGCCGCTCCGGGGGACGGCCCGTCAAGGCGGCTCTGCGGGAGAACCGAACCGCCGGCCTGAACACCGCCGTGCTCGCCATCGCGGTCGCCTTCGCCGGCGTGCACTACCTGATCGCTCTGCACCTGCAGCGCGACGAGGCCCGGAACGCCACCGCCACCGGCCTGACCATCCTGTGCTTCCCCCTCGCCATGGGGCTGGCCGGCCTGCCCGGCGGACGCCTCGCCGACCGCGTCGGCGCCCGGCCCACCGCCACAGCGGGCGCCGCGCTGACCGCGCTCGGCTTCCTCCTGCTCGTACCGATGGGCGACAGCTGGTCCCTGCCCGGCATCGCCTGGCGCCTCGCGCTGGCCGGCGCCGGCATGGGCCTGTACGGCGGGCCCGCCCAGACCCTCGTCATGACGTCGGCGGCGCCACGGTCCGTCGCCACCGCGAGTTCCACCGTGCAGCTCGCCCGCAGCCTCGGCTTCACCCTTGGCCCGGCCCTGGCGACCGCCGCCTGGAGCCTCGGCGGCTCCGGTACGGGGGGCCTGCACCTGGGACTGGGCCTCGCCGCCGGGTCCGCCTGCCTCGCGGTTCCGCTGCTGGCCCTGCACGGCCGCGCCGGCACCCGTGCGGCCTGACCCTCCCTTCCCGCCCCGTCACTTCACGTCAGGAGCACGCGCATGTGCGGAATCACCGGCTGGGTGTCCTTCCACAGGGACGTCCGCCACAGCCCCGCCGTCATCGAGGCGATGACCGTCACCATGGCCCTGCGCGGCCCGGACGCCGGAGGGGTCTGGCTCGGCGCCCACGCCGCACTCGGCCACCGCCGCCTGTCCGTCATCGACCTCGAAGGCGGCGCCCAGCCCATGGCCGACCGCCCCGGCCACCCGGGCGCCGTGCTGACCTACAGCGGCGAGGTCTACAACCACCACGAACTGCGTGCCCAGCTCACGGCCCGAGGGCACCGGTTCGAGACCCGCAGCGACACCGAGGTCGTCCTGCGCGCCTACCAGGAGTGGGGTGAGGCGCTGGTCGACCGCCTGGAGGGCATGTACGCCTTCGGCATCTGGGACGAGCGCGAGCAGCGGCTGCTGCTGGTGCGCGACCGGCTCGGCGTGAAGCCGCTGTGCTGGGCCGAGGTCGACGGCGGCCTGGCCTTCGGCTCCGAACCGAAGGCCCTGTTCGCGCACCCCGAGGTCACCCCGGCGGTGGACGCCGACGGTCTGCGCGAGGCGTACAGCCTGCTCTTCAACACCGGGCCCACCGTCTGGGCCGGCGTGCGCGAGGTTCACCCCGGCGGCCTGCTGGTCCTCGACCGGGACGGCATCCGGGAGCGCTGCTACTGGCAGCTGGAGGCCCGCCCGCACACCGACGACCTCGCCGGCACCACCGAGCAGGTCCGCTCGCTCGTCAACCGCGCGGCCCGGGCCCAGCTGGAGGCCGACGTCCCGCTCTGCAGCCTGCTCTCCGGCGGCCTCGACTCCACCGTCGTCACCGCCCTGGTCGCCGACGAACTGCGTCTCGCCGAGGGCCCCGGGGCGAAGCTGCGTTCCTACGCCGTCGACTACAGCGACCAGGCCGAGCAGTTCACCGGCGACGTGCTGCGCACCGGCCACGACACCCCGTTCGCGACCGAGGCCGGCGCCTTCATCGGCACCGACCACTCCACCGTCATCCTCGACCCGCGCGCCCTGCTCGACCTCGGGCACCGCCGGGCCGTCGTCGTCGCCCGGGACTCGCCGATCGGTGTCGGCGACATGGACACCTCGCTCTACCTGCTGTTCGGCGAGATCCGCAAGCACTCCACCGTCGCCCTCTCCGGCGAGGCCGCCGACGAGGTGTTCGGCGGCTATCCGTGGTTCCACCACCCCGAGGCGCTCGCCGCGCAGACCTTCCCCTGGCTGCTGGTCACCGGCAACGAGGCCGCGATGCCGATGAACCCCGAGCTCTCCCGGATGCTGCGCATCGCCGAGTTCCGCGACGACACCTACCGCACCTCCCTCGCAGCCGTTCCGCATCTGGACGGGGAGAGCCCGGCCGAGCACCGGGGACGGGAGATGCAGCACGTCTCGCTCACCCGCTGGCTGCGCCAACTGCTGCACCGCAAGGACCGCCTGAGCATGGCGCAGGGCCTGGAGGTCCGCGTCCCCTACTGCGACCACCGCCTTGTCGAGTACGCCTTCAACGCCCCCTGGGCGCTCAAGAACCACGACGGCCGGGAGAAGGGCCTGCTGCGCTCGGTCGGCCAGGGCATCGCCCCCGACTCGGTCCTGTGGCGGCCCAAGAACCACTACCCGGCCACCCACCACCCCGACTACAACAGCGGCCTCCAGGACCTGGCCCGGGAGGCCCTGGACGCACCGCACGTGCGCGACATCGCCGACGAGGCGGTCATCAAGGCGACTCTCGACACCCCGGCCGACCAGCTCCAGTGGGGCCACCGGCTCCGCCTGGAACGGGTGGTGGACCTCGCCCTGTGGCTCGACCACCACAAGCCCGCAGTCACCCTCTGACCTCCCCTGTCCCCGTTACCTCCGAGGAATTCGCCATGACCACTCCTGACCGTGCCGAGGGCCGCTGCCCCGTCACCGGCGCGACCGCCGGCGAGCCGATACCGCTGTACGGCGCCGCCTACAAGACCGATCCCTACGAGCTGTACCGCCGCATGCGCGACGCCGGTCCCGTCCACCGTGTGCGCTTCCCGTCCGGGATCGCCGCCTGGCTCGTCACCGGCTACGAGGCCGCCCACTCCGCGCTCAACGACCCGCGCCTGGGCAAGAACCACCGTCTGGGCAACGACAACTGGCGTGCGCTCGCCTCGATCATGCCCGAGCCCCAGCACTCCCAGCTCCAGGTCCACCTGCTGCACCAGGACCCGCCGGAGCACACCCGGATGCGCCGCCTGGTCCTGGACGCGTTCGCCCCGCGCCGCATCGAGGCCATGCGCCCCCGCTTCCAGGAGATCGCCGACCGGCTCGTGGACGCACTGCCCGCCGAGGACGGCGCCGACCTGGTGGCCGGCTTCGCCGCGCACTACCCCTTCCGTGTCCTCGCCGAGGTGATCGGACTGCCGGCCGAGCAGGCCGCCCGCTTCGACCGGGACTGGGGCAAGGTCGTCCAGCCCGTCGGCCCCCAGGATCCCGGCCGCCCCGCCTACGAGGGCCGGTTGTCCGGCCTGCAGACCTACATCGCCGACGTCGTCGCCCACAAGCGCGAGCACGGGGAGGACGACCTGCTCTCCCGCCTGGTCGTCGCCCGCGACCGGGGGGAGCTCACCCCGGAGGAACTCGACTCGATGATCTTCCAGCTCCTGGTCGCCGGCCAGGAGCCCGTCACCAACCAGATCAGCACCATGATGATCACCCTGCTGCGCCACCCCGACCAGCTGGAGCGGCTGCGGGACGAACCGGAGCTGATGCCCCGGGCACTCGAGGAACTCCTGCGCCACGACGCCGCGTTCGAACTGACCACCTGGCGGTTCTTCGCCGAGGACAGTGACCTGCACGGCACCCGCATCCCGGCCGGCGACTCCGTCATCGTCTCGCTGTGCGCCGCCAACCGCGACGAGCGGCAATTCCCCGACGCCGACGCACTCGACCTGGAGCGCAGCCCGAACGCTCACCTGGCCTTCGGCCACGGCGTCCACTTCTGCCCCGGCGCCGCGCTCGCCCGTGCCGAACTCCAGATTGCCGTCGCCACCCTGCTCACGCGCCTGCCGGGCCTGCGGCCCGCGGCTGACCTGGACGAGTTGACCTGGATCCCGGCGGTCCTCGCCCGCGGCGTCGACAGCTTGCCCGTCGCGTACGACCAGCGCGTCTGACCCGGCCCACCCCAGCCACCCACCGGTCCCAGCGCCCGGGCACCCGCCCCATCGAACAGCGGCAGGAGCCCGGGCGCCATCTCGCCATGCCCTCACGGAGGAGAGACGTGCCCACCACCGAAACCGTCATGGCCCCACCCGCATCGACCTCCAGCGACGTCCGGCAGACCTGCGCCGCCGTTCTGGAACTGCTCCTGCCACACCGGCGCAGCACCGACACCGACCTCCCGGCGGCCGTTGGCGACTTCCCCGAACAGCTGTGCCAGATAGCCGAGTTCGTCGAGCAGGGCGACCCGATCGTCTTCACCCTGCTGGGTTTCCCCTGCAAGTCCCCGAGCCCCGCCAAGGTGCTCGGACACCTCCCGGACGAGGGGGAACGCCTCTCCCTCACCTTCCTCGACGACCTGTGCCGGAGGGTCGGCGAGGTGTACGGGCCCGGGGCGAGAATGGCGATCTGCTCCGACGGTCACATCTTCGGCGACCTGATCCGCGTCCCCGACCCGCACATCGACGCCTACGCCGACGAACTCGCCGCCATGATCCGCCGCGAGAACCTCACCCACCTGTCCGTCTTCGACCTGCGCGACGTCCTCGGCGACCTGGCATACGACGAGAAGCGCGCCCGCGTCCATGCCAGGTACGCGCCCACCGTCGAGGCCCTGCGCGCCGAGGTGAGGGCGGATGAGCACACTCTCGCCCTCTACCTGGGCATCACCCGTTTCCTCACCGAGGACACCGTCGACTTCACCGGCACCAGATCCGCCCTCCAGCGCGAGTGCAGACAGCGGGCCTACGGCGTCATCCAGCGCAGCCGCGCCTGGGGCGACCTGATCGCCGAACACCACCCGCGCACCGTGCGCCTGTCCATCCACCCGCAGCCGCGCGGCGCCGCCAAGTTCGGTATCCGCCTGCTCGACGCCCCCGACGCCTGGGCCACCCCCTGGCACTCCGCCGTACTGCACCGCCCCGACGGCACCTGGGAACTGGTGCGCCGACCCGAGGCCGAACGGCAGGGTCGGCTGGTCCTGCGTGACGGCCGCCCGAGCCACTTCGAGACCGGCTGACCGTACCGGGAGCCGGGCGGCCCCAGGTCCCGTGGGGACCTGGGGCCGCGCTCCGGCGAATCGTGCACCAGGCTCGGATCACACCGCCGTGCGGGACTTCTCGGCGGCCGGCGCGTCGGCGGTGAGCCGGTGGTCGAAGGCGATCAGCGGGTCTCCCGTCAACGGATGGTCCAGCACTGCGGCCCGGACGCCGAACACCTTCGCCAGCAGGTCCGGGGTGAGCACCTCCCGCGGAGTGCCCGAGGCCACCAGAGCCCCCTCGTGCAACACGTGCAGCCGGTCGCACAGCGAGGCCGCGGCGTTGAGGTCGTGCAGCGAGATCAGCGTGGTGCGCCGCTGCTCGCGCAGCAGGGCCAGCAGCTCCACCTGGTGCCGGACGTCGAGGTGGTTGGTCGGCTCGTCCAGCACCAGCACGTCCGGTTGCTGGGCGAACGCCCGTGCGAGTAGCGCCCGTTGCCGCTCGCCGCCGGACAGCTCCGCGAACCGGCGGTCGGCGTACGCCCGCAGACCCACCCGCCCCAGTGCCTCGGTCACCGCCGCCCGGTCGCTCTCGTCGTCCCCGGCGAAGGCCCGCTTGTACGGGGTGCGGCCCATCGCCACCACCTCGCGGACGGTGAACTCGAAGTCCGAGCCGCGCTCCTGCGGCAGCGCGGCGAGGTGTCGGGCGGCCTCGGCCGGAGCCATCGAGCGGACGTCCCGGTCGGCCAGCAGCACCCGCCCGGCGCGCGGCTTCAGGTGCCGGTAGACCGTGCGCAGCAGGGTGGACTTGCCGCTGCCGTTCGGGCCGACCAGGCCGACGATCTCGCCCTCGGCGGCGATCAGGCCGATGTCGGAGAGCACATCGCGTCCGCCGAGGGCGACGGTGACGTCCTCGATGGTGACCCTCATCAGCGTTCCAGCCGTCGGTCGAGGAGACAGAGCAGGACGGGGGCGCCGATGACGGCGGTGACGACGCCGATCGGCAGCTCCTGGGCGTCCAGGGCGGTGCGGGCGACGGTGTCCACCACCACCAGGAGGACGGCGCCGGTGAGAGCCGACAGTGGTAGCAGGCGGCGGTGGTCGCCGCCGACGACCAGGCGGCACACGTGGGGCACCAGCAGGCCGACGAAGCCGATCGCGCCGGAGACCGCGACCAGCACCCCGGTCAGCAGACTGGTCACCGCGAACAGCTCACGGCGCAGGCGGGCGGTGTCGACACCGAGCCCGGCTGCGGTCTCGTCACCCATCAGCACGGCGTTGAGGTGCCGGGCCCGGGCCTGGAGCGCGAGCCAGCCGAGCGAGACGGCGACGGCGGGCAGGACGAGCTGGTCCCAGGTGGCGGCGCCGAGGCTGCCCATCAGCCAGAACAGCACGCCCCTGGTCTGCTGCTCGTCCCCGGCCTGGAGGACGAGGAAGCTGGTGAACCCGGACAGGAACTGTCCGATGCCGACCCCTGCCAGGACCAGGCGCATCGGGGCGAAACCGCCGCCGCGCCGGGCCATCGCCCAGACCAGGGCGAAGGAGGCCAGTGCCCCGGCGAACGCGGCGGCCGAGACGCCGAAGCCGAAGGCGAATCCGGTGCCCGCGCCGAGGACGACGACGGCGACGGCACCCAGGGAGGCACCGGAGGAGATGCCCAGCAGGTAGGGGTCGGCGAGCGGGTTGCGGACCAGCGCCTGGACAGCGGTGCCCACCAGGCCGAGCCCGGCGCCGACCAGCGCGGCGAGCACGGCGCGGGGGGCGCGCAGCTGCCAGACGATCAGGTCCCGGGTGCCGGCCTCGGGGACGGCGCCGGTCAGCCGACGTCCCACCACCGTCCAGACCTCCCCGACGGGGATGTCCACGGAGCCGAGCGAGACGGCGAGGGTGAGGGCCGCGACGAGTGCGGCGGTGAGTGCGGTCGCGACGACGCCCGCCCGCGCAGCGCGCGTCGGCCGCCGGTCGGTCGCCGCAGTGGCGGCGGTCATCTACTGCGCGCCCTTGACCAGGTCCGGGTGGATGGCGGCGGCGATCTGCCGGACGGTGTCGGCGTTGCGGATGCCGGCGATCGTGGTCACCTCGGAGCCGACCCGCAGGAACCTGCCGTCCTGAACGGCCTTGAGGCTCCTGGTGGCCGGGAACTCGCGCAGGAACTTCTCCGCCTCGTCGTAGGCCTTCTTGTTCTCGGCCTCGCTGCCGCGATTGCGCACCCCGAGCTGGATCCAGTCGGGGTTCTTGGCGACGACGTCCTCCCAGGAGACGGGCTTGAAGTCGCCGTCGAAATCACCGAACACGTTGCGTGCTCCGGCCAGGGTGATCACGGCGTTGGCGACCTGCCGGTTGCCCACCGCCATCGGCTGCTTGGTGCCGGCGTCGAAGTCGAAGAAGAAGTAGCCGGGCCGCTTCTCCGCCGCCACACCGGCGAGCGCGGTCTTCACGGCGCCGACCTTCTCCTCCATGTCCGAGACCAGCGCGTCGGCCTTGGCCGAGGTGCCGGTGACCTGGCCGAGGCTCTTGACGTCGGCCTCGACGCCGGTCAGGTCCAGCACCGCTGCCGGGGCCATCGCCGCGCACGCGGTGGAGTGCAGGAAGACCCGCTTGATGCCGGCCGCCTGGTACTCCTGGTCGGTCGGGGTCACCCCCATGCCGCCCATGCCCCCCATCTCACCGAAGGTGTCCACGTACAGGTCGGCGCCCGAGCCCAGCAGCTTCTCCTTCGGGATCACCATGTCGCCGAGCACCGGGACCTTGGCGCCCGCGTCCGCGATGTCGCCGGGCAGGGTGCCCCTGCCCGGCGGGAAGCCGGTGCCTATCACCCTGGCGCCCGCGCCGAGCTGCAGCAGCGTCTCCAGGCTGGACGCGTTGCTGGTGACGATCTTCTTCGGCGCCGCGTCGAAGACGGTCTCCTTCCCCGCACAGTCGGTGGCCTTGACCGGGAAGGCCGCGGCGGCGGCCGAGGTCGTACCACCGGCCGGCGCGGACGCCGTGCCCGTTCCCGCGTCGCCCGACTTCGCACCGCCGGCACTGCCGCAGCCCGTGACGAGAAGGGCGACCACGGCAGCGATGCCGCACAACACGCGAGAACGCATGGAACTCTCCTGGAAGATCCGAGTGCACGGGCGCGCCTCTGCGTGCCCTGCCGGTAGTCGTCCGGATCATGGACCGAGTTCCCACGAATCCCGGAATTCTTCCCGGGTGACCGCCACGCGCAGTCGGTGCGCCCGTGTCCGTGCACGGGCCCGAGCCGCCGCACATGGCGGTCACCTCGGTCGTGTTTTAGAAGGGGGTTCTTCCTCTTGGTCTGGGCTGTGATGATCTCGGTGTGGGGCGAGGCGGACAGCGGGCGGTGGCGGACCGGGACGAGCGAGAGTCTGACCGCGCCGCGCACCACGTGGGAGTACTGCTTGGCCGTCGCCGACGGCCTGGTCCAGGGCCATGCCCCGGCCGACCGCGAGCAGCACGAGCGGGTGGTGCTGCTGATCGCGGCGGTGATCGCCGCAACCGCGGACTCGGTCGGCCTGAGCGAGCGAGGCCGGGGTCGGCGACGCGATGCTGGACGGCATGCCCGGTGTGCTGGACCTGCTGCTGGTCGGCGCTCGCCCGCCCGCGCGTGCGGGCCTGCCCGGCAGGCCCGGGACAGGGAGCGGAGCGGGCCGCGTTCCTGCTCGACGCCGACCGGCAGACCTTCGCCGAGATCCGGTTCCTCGCCGAGAGCGTCCTGCGTACCCACCTCGCCGCCTCCCCGGGTACGGTGCCGACCGTCCGGGCCGCCCTCACCCGGACGCTCTGAGCCCAGCCGTTCCACGACATCGGCACCGCGCTCGACATGAGCGGGGAGGACTGACCCGGTGCCCCCCGATCAGATCCTGCGCGTCCTCGCCGCCCTTGAGGCTGCCTGGACCGGCGACGCCCAGGAGCTGGAGAGCGTGGCTGTCACCGGCCCCGGCGAGAAGCCGCTGCACGCCGCCATCGCCGACTACGCCGACCCGGCGCTCCAGAGCCTGACTGCCACCGGCCCCGGCGTCCACGACGGCCTGCTGCCCGACCAGTTACAGGCCCTGATCGCGCAGATGGGCGCCGAGACCGGCAACCGCACGACCAAGCTCCTCGCCCGGACCCTCCAGCTCTGGGCCGCACCGCCGGCCGGACTGACCACGGTCGACGACATGGCTTACGTCGTCATCAGCGCCATCCTCACCTTCACCCCCGACGGCGGCCAGGAGCAGGTCCCGCCGATCCTCGCCCAGCTGCGCACGGCCGCTCAGGCCAACCGCCGGTGATCTGTGCTGGGGGAGGTGCTGACCCGCGGTTGTGAGCGTGCGGTGAGCCTCGGCGTGGCGCATCCGGCTTCAAGCTCGTCGCGGTCCCGAGCGCGGGTCGGCTGGCTCACCGGCTTTCGTGGAGGACGACAGTGATCCTTGAGACGGCGGCGGTGAGGTCGGTCAGGCCGTCCTGGATCATGGCCGTCCCCTGGGACGCGCGGGCCGTGTCCTTCTTCTGCAGCCCGTCGGAGCAGATGTAGCCGCCTTGCTGAAGCTGCGTCAGGGCCTTGCTCCACGACGCCTGGGCCTGGGCGTCGGGGATGGGCGGGTACGCCTGAGCAGCGGTGGCGTCCCGGGCCACGCTGAGGCAGCCCAAGGACTGCATGACGGGATCGTTGCCGCTGGTGGCGGTCTTGCGCGTCGAGTCGGTGAGCGCTGTGATCTTCGCCCGGCCGCCCTGCTCGAACCAACTGGTGACCTGTCCGGCTGCGTCGGCAGCGGGGGCGGAGGTGGGCGGCGTGGTTGCCGAGGCAGCCGGGCTGGGCGGCGCGGTAGCCGTGGTTGCCGAGGCGGCCGGGCTGGGCGGCGCGCTGGTGGCGGCGGTACTGCCCTGATTGCTCCCGCAGCCGCTCAGCAGCACTGCGGCGGCCAGGACGGTCACGGCGATCGCGGCGGTCGAGGTTAAAGGTGACGGGACGCGGTCGTGCATGGGAACCCCCTTGATTGACGAGCAATCAGGTTTTCACGGACTGGACGTGCGTGGTCCGAACGTGATCGATCTGTTGCGTGCCCCGGAGCAGCCCGCAGGGACGGCGAAGGCGGGGTCGGCGGGCAGTTCGGCCCAGATGGTCGTTCGTCGCGAACGCCCTCAAGGCCGCCCGCCATGCACAGGACGAGAGCGCCGCTGAGCGTTGATACCTCACCCCCTCCGCCGTCACACCCCTCCGCCGGCGTGGCCCGCCGACCCGCGCACCGTCACCGGCTGACCAGTACGGTGCGCAGGCCCGGCTACTCGGCCGGGCGGCGCGGACGAAGCGGACCTGGCCGTGGCGACCGGTCCCGACCAGCACCTCCACCACCGGCCTTGGGGCGGCGAGTCGGCGCACCCGGGCCCGCCTGGCGCTGACCGGCGCCGGGCCGGACCCGGCGATCCGGGACGGGCCCGGCAGTGACCTGGCCAGGGCAGCAGCGCGGCCACCAGCTGGGCCAGCCGGTCCAGCACCCACCTGAGTGCCGTGGCCGCCAGCGCGCCGAGGACGGTTGCCAGCAGTCGGCAGCTCAGCCGCTCCGTGACCGCCAGGCGGACCACCTGCCGGCCGTCGTCACCACCAGTGCCACAGCCCGCCGCTCCCGAACGGCCCACCAGCGCCCGGTCCCGTCCCACCCCGCCGCGCCCGTCGCCGGGCCGCACGGCCACATCGAAGGCGGACAGCCGGACCGCCCCGGTCACCGCAGCATCCTGCGCCGTCGCAACGCAGCCGGAGACGACCAGGGCAGAACCCGGCGGCCGCCGCCCGCCGCGCCGCTCGGCGGGGCCAGGTGGCGCAGCCGAGCGGGCGGCGGCCGGCGCGGGCGCATAGCTTCGGTGGCAGGGGCGGAACTCGCCGCCCCCGCAACGGAAGTGACACCCCATGAACCAGCGCATGACCCGCTTCGTGGCCGCCACCGCTCTGGCCGCGGTATCACCGCCGTCCCGGCCGCCGGCTCCGCCTTCGCCGACAGCCGGGGTTCCGAGCAGTTCTACCACCACCAGGTGAACGCCTCCACGAGCAACGTCAGCTACAGCGAGAGCACCACCTACTACACCAGCAACGACTGGAACGGCGGTTGGTCGGGTGACGACCGGCACCAGCAGGGCCAGTGGGGCCACGGCCACAACGACCACGGCTACTACGGGCACGGCCTGCTGGGCCTCGGCCTGATCGTGCTCTGAGAACCCTGCCCTACACGTGAACATCTCGCCCGGCTCCTGAGCCGGGTGGTGGGACCCGACACCTCCTCCGGGCCCCACCCGTGCCCGCCGTCCCACCTGAACCGAACGGCGCGCACACCCCCACTTCGACGGCCCCACCGGCCCGGACTGGTCACATCACCCGGACGGACCAGCAGGACCCGCCGCCGCAGGTAAACCCGCGCCCCGGGCCAAGCCGACCCCGCCACCACCCCGAAGACTCCCCGTGAGCACCCGGCCTCCCGGCCGGGCACCGGCCGAGGAGCTTCGAGCGTGCTGTCCCACCCCGCCCCCTGCAGCAGCAACCACCCCCAGCAGTGCGCACTCCTGCTGCGCCGCTCCGTCATCAAAACCACCGGCTGGACGGCAACCGGGCCAGTCCTCGCCATCGGAACGCAGGCAGCCAGACTGGCCGCCGCGCTGGCCGAGCGCCACAGCCCCGTCCTCACGCTCGCCACCGACGGGTCCACCACCTCCCGCAGCGGGCCGCACACCAGGACGCTGGCGGCCGACCCCCTTCTCCTGCCGACCCTGGGCCTGCCCGCCCTCTCCCTCGCCCTCGTCAGCGGCTGCCCGCCCAGCCGCACCGAACAACTCCTCCGGGACCTGGACACGCTGCTGCTCCCGGGCAGCACCGTGCTGTTCGTGCCGGCCCGGCAGGTCCCCGACCTGCTGCCCTACATGGCTCCGGCCGAGACCACCGCCTTCCACCGGCTGCAGGCCGTCCGGCTCGACCACGCGCGCTGCGCCAACCGCCCGGAGCCGGAACCCGCCGCCCCACCGACGTCCCACGGCGCGACCGCGCTGGCAGCCGCCCGGCCGCAGCCGGGAGACCACCGCACCTCGCCGCCGGGGGTCGCGGGTGAGTGACGAGAAGGCTGGTCAGCGGGCCAGGTGCAGGGCGCAGATGTCGTCGCGGCGCATGGTGGGCGTGACGAGTGCGCTGAGGAGGCGGTCGAGGAGGTGCGGTGTGCCAGCGCTGGCTGCCTGGGCGGCGGCGGCGAGGCGGGCCATGCCCTCGTCGATGGATTCGCCGGGTTGCTCGATGAGGCCGTCGGTGTAGAGCAGCAGGTGGTCGCCGGGTCGCAGGTGGAGGGTGGCGGTGGCGTAGTGCGGGTGGTGGGCGGCGCCGAGGAGCATGCCTTCGGGGGCGGGCAGGAGGTGGGCGTGGCCGTCGCGGAGGAGCAGTGGCGGCGGATGTCCGGCGCGTACCCAGGTCAGGCGGGAGGTGGTCGGCTCGTACACGGCCATGATCATGGTGGCGGTGTGGAGCTGGCGCTCGTAGCTGTGCAGGAGAAGAGTGTTGAGGTTGGAGAGGATGTCGGGCAGGGGGGTTCCGGTGATGGCCATGCCCTTGGCGGTGAAGCGCAGCAGGGCCATGGTGGCGACGGCGTCGAGGCCGTGGCCGGCGACGTCGCCGACGACGAGCAGGGCGTTGCCGTCGGGTAGTTCGATGGCGCTGTACCAGTCGCCTCCGAGCTTGAGCCCTTCCTGGACGGGCAGGTAGGCGACGTCGACGGTCACGCCGGCCAGGTGCAGCTGCTGCTGGGGGACGGGCAGGAGGGTGTTCTGGAGGCGGGCCGCGAGGTCGCGTTCGGCCGTCAGGAGACTCAGCTGGATGAGCGCGCTTCGTTTCTGGTCGAGGATCTGCTGCTCGGCGCGCATGGCGGCGCTGAGGTCCTGGAAGAGGCCGTGGACCCGGACGGGCTGGCCGTGGGCGTCGTTCTCGGTCTCGGCGAGGATCCGCACGTGGCGCATCTGCTGGGCGGGCAGGCGGATGCGGAAGGTCTGGTCGATGGGCTGGCCGGCTTTGAGCAGGCCCTGCACGGCCTGCTCCATCAGCGGGCGGTCGTCGGCCTCGGCGTGGGTGGCCAGCTCCTCCAGGGGGATGGGGCCGAGCGCGTGGTCGCGACCGAAGATCGTGTAGACCTCGTCGGACCAGGTGATGCGGCTGCGGACCAGGTCGCGGTCCACCCAGCCCACCCGCCCCAGGCTCTGCATCAGGGCGAGCCGGTGCCGCTCGCGTTCTCCGCTGTCCAGGCGGGTGAAGGAGACCACGAGGCCGCCCTGGCTGCGCGCGGCGCGCACCTGGTAGCGGGAGCGGTGCGGCACCCCAGCGGTGCTCTCCTCGTACTCCAGCTCCCCTTGGTACGGGTCGTCGCGTCCGGCGAGGACGCCGAGGTAGGCGTGCCACAGGTCGGTGGCCTCGATGCCCGGGTAGGCGGAGACCACGCTGAGCCCGGTCAGTTCCGGGCCCCGGCGCCCGGCTATGTCGACGACCTCGCGGGAGGTTGCCTCGATCAGGAAGTCCTCGACCTGTCCGTCCGGTCCGTACCGGGGCCGCAGGAAGACGACGGAGCCCGGCATGGCCGCAAGGACCTCGTGGACCACCGCCGCCCGCAGGTCTCCTGTCCCGTCGGCGCGGGTGTCGGGCGCGGCCGTCAGCCGCCTGTGGTCCGTCATGTACCGAGCATTCCACGGCCCCGCGCCTCGAACACCTCTGTCTTCGTCCGCACGCCGGGAGCGTGACCCCCGCACCGCCTGCCGGGGTCGGTGCAGCGTGTCGTCAGGATCCGGCAGGTGAGCCACCGAGCGGAGCACGGCGCGCTGCGATCGGACGTCGGTCGTCCGGCCGGTGAGGGCGCCCGCACGCCGGGAGCGCAGCACGGTGTGCGTCCACCAGACCTGGCACAGCGTCCGGGGCCGGCCCACGGCGGCCATGTCGAGCCAGCGCGGCCACCGAGCGCGCCGGCCGCGCAGCACAGCGAGCGTGCCGGACGACTAGCCGGAGCACCTTGAGATCAGCCACCCAGCCTCCTGTGCACGACCGTGCGAGGAGATCGATCGACAAGCTGACCTGGATATTCCGCCCTCGGCGCGGCCTCGGCTTCACCGAGCTGAAGGATTCCCCGTGGTGGGCAGTCTGGCTGTGACCTTGGCTGGCGCAGCCCTGTCCGCCGGCTGGTGGCTGCGCCTTCGCAGCTGCCAGGATCTCAATGGCGCGAAGTACAAGGTCATCCACGAGAGGGGGAAGACTCTCTCGGTCAGTGTCTTCGCCGACGAGTGGAAGCATCTGAAAGGACCGCTCGATCAATTCTTGGGCAAGCGATACGCGGAACTCGGCCTCTCTGGCTGGGCGATGAGGGATGGCTCGGGTCGCTGCAGGTGTGCAGAGTGGTAGCCGTGAAGGGGAGGCAGCGTCAGGAACTGGCGCTGGATCGGGCGGCGGAGTGATGCGCAAGGGCCGGCCTGCGTTGCGATGAGCTTGGGCGTGCCGCAGGCCTAACGGGCTGGCGCCTGACTCCGGTTGGTGTGCCGGTCGGCTGATCTGCTGGCTCCGGAGAGTTCCCGACGGGAACTGCGCTGCTGTGTCTGGTGTTTCGGTGGCGGCCGACTAACATGAGGTTTCCTCATGTTCCAGGCTGGTGTGAGCAAGGAGTCAGGCTGTGCCGAACCGACTCGACCTGCCGGCGGGCTTCCGCTGGGGAGTCTCGACTGCCGCGTACCAGATCGAGGGGGCGGTGGACGAGGACGGGCGCGGGCCGTCCGTCTGGGACACCTTCGCCACCCGGCCCTGGGCTGTGCGGGACGGGCAGACCGGGGCGGTGGCCTGCGACCACTACCACCGGTGGCCCGAGGATGTCGCGTTGATGCGGGGTCTCGGACTGGACGGCTACCGGTTCTCGATCGCGTGGCCGCGCATCCAGCCGACCGGTACGGGAGCGGTCAACCCGGCGGGGCTCGCGTTCTACGACCGGTTGGTGGACGGGCTGTTGGAGGCGGGGATCACCCCGCTGCCGACCCTGTTCCACTGGGACCTCCCGCAGGTGTTGGAAGATGCGGGAGGCTGGCTGAACCGCGACACCGCGTACCGGTTCGCCGAGTACACGGCGGCGGTCGTGGACCGGCTCGGCGACCGGGTGCCCGCCTGGATCACGCTCAACGAGCCCTTCGTGCACATGGTCTACGGCTACGCCCTGGGCATCCACGCGCCGGGGCGCGCCCTGATGCTCGACGCGCTGCCCGCCGCGCACCACCAACTGCTGGGCCACGGCCTGGCGGCCGAGGTGCTGCGCGAGCACGGCCGGGAGGTGCTGATCGCGAACAACCTCACCCCGGTCCGCCCGGCCACCGACGACCCCTCCGACGTGGCGGCCGCCGACGCCTACGACGCCCTGCACAACCGCCTGTTCACCGACCCGCTGCTGCTCGGGCGCTACCCCGACCTGTCGGCGTTCGGCGTCACCGAGGACCTCGGTGGAGCGGTCCGCCCCGGGGACCTCAAGCTCATCGCGGGCCCCGGCCTCGACGGACTCGGCGTCAACTACTACAACCCCACCCGGATCGCCGCCCCCACCGACCCCGGCCTCCCCTTCACCGAAGCCCCGATCGAGGGCGTCCCCCGTACCGCCTTCGGCTGGCCCGTCGTCCCGGACGGCCTGCGCGAACTCCTCACCGGTCTGCGCTCCCGGTACGGCACTGCCCTACCCCCGGTCACCATCACCGAGAACGGCTGCTCGTACGGCGAGGAGTTGGACGACCAGGAGCGGATCAGCTACCTGGACGGCCACCTGCGTGCGGTCGAGGCGGCGGGGGCCGAAGGGGTCGACGTGCGCGGCTACTTCACCTGGTCGCTGCTGGACAACTTCGAATGGGCCGAGGGCTACCACCAGCGGTTCGGCCTGGTGCACGTCGACTTCGAGACCCAGGTGCGCACCCCGAAGGCGTCGTACGCGTGGTACCGCGACCTGATCGCTGCTCAGCGGGATCGATCGGCCGGCTAGGAGCCGTCCGGCCGCCGAACGTTGCGGTGCTTGCAGCACAGGCCGAAGGCGGCCCACCGCCGGTGCCGTGACCTGACAGATGGCCCGTCAACGCGAGGGTCGGAGGGTGTCAGGCGGAGTCGGGGGTGCCGGCTCCGGTGGCGTCGTGGGCGGCCAGGGCGGCGCGCAGGGTGAGCTGGTCGGTGCCTCGGGCGGCGTCCAGGCCGGTCAGTTCGGTGGCTCTGCGGAGGCGGTAGTCGACCGTGTTGGGGTGGACCTGGAGGCGGGCGGCGGCCCGGCGGCGGTCGAGGCCGCAGGCGAGGAAGGTGCGCAGGGTGTCGAGGAGTTCGGGGCGCCGGGCCAGGGGGACGAGCAGGGCGGCGAGCCTGTCCCGGGCGGGGCTGGGGCGGCTCAGCTGGTACTCGAGGAGGAGGTCGTCCAGGAGGTGGAGGCCGGGGCCCCGGCCCGAGGACCGCGCCACCTCCCGCAGCTCGCCCACCAGTCGGGCGGCGTCCGCGACGCCGGCCGGGGCGGCGGCGGCCGCCGCCACCAGCAGTTCGGCGCCGCACATCCGGCCGAGGTGCTCGACCAGGCGGGCGAGCCGGTCCCGGTCCGCGGGGCCGAAGTCGGCGGGCGGTACGTCGGTCGGGATCAGGACCAGCCCGCCGTTGCCGGACAGCGCGGACAGCGGTACGCCCGGGGTCTGGCGCTGGAGTTCGTTCCGCAGCCGGCGGAGTTTGCGGCGGGCGGCCACGGCGTGGTTCACCCCGGGGAGCAGCTCGTCGGGGTGCGGTCCCATGGTGATGCCCAGGACCAGGTAGCAGGGCGGCAGCGCCAACCCGGCCCGGTCGGCTGCGGACCTCGGGTCGCCGCCCTCCAACAGCCGTGACAGCAGCGCCTGTCGGGCGACCTGCTCGTCGCCGAGTGCGGCCTGCCGCTCCTGGACGTACCCGGCCGCGACCGCGCAGCTCACCAGCCGGAGGTAGTCGAGCAGCCGCTGCTGCACCAGCAGCACGTCGGGCAGGTCACCCGGTACGGCGGCGGAGAGGACCCGGGCGGCGCACTCCTGCGCGCCGAAGTGGTACGCCCCGACGACGGCCTCCAGCGGGACGCCCTCGTCCGCGCGCCGGGCGGACGACTCGTTGATCCTCGCGAGTTCGGTCTCGCCGGGCAGCTCACCGGTGCGCAGCACCTCGGTGAAGGCCCGGATGCCGCGCTCCACCTCCCGGGTGATCTCGCCCCGGAGCTGCTCGGAGGGGAGCGCACCGTAGGCGGGCAGCTGTTCGACCAGCCGGGCCATCACGGCGGGAGCCAGCGCCACCGCGGCGGCCTTGAGCCGTTCGTGGACGGGTACGCCGCCGAGCTGCGGGACCGAGGCGCGTTCCGCCGCGTTGGATGAGATCACAATCCACCTCGCGAATCTCTGTGCTCCGGCCCGGGGGCGCGGCGCCGTACTGCGGCCATCATGTTCTTCGGGACGTTACTGACCAGTTGGTAACACGCTCGCCGGTGGGACCACCAGAGGGGTGCGCCTGCCGACCGCACCGTTCACCGGACCCCCGCGCGCCGACCCCCACCCCCCACACCGGCGCCGTGCGGTTCACCTCCGGGGACCGGACGCCTGACCACCCCTCAGGCCCTGCACCGTCACCAGATCCCGACCATCCCACCCACGAATCGGGGGAGTCATGCCCAAGCACACCTCGCGGCTGCTGGCCGTCGCCGTCACCGCCGCCCTGTCCCTGGCCGTCGCCGCAGGTCCGGCCGCAGCTGCCACACCGTCAGCCGCCTCGGCGGGCGACCGGTTCTACACCTACGACGGCAGCGCGCCGCTGGCCTCCTTCGCACCGGGCACCGTCCTGAAGACCCGGACCCTGCAGTACCACCTGCTGGGCCTGCCCACCCCGGTGAAGGCGATCCAGCTGCTGTACCGCACCACCGACGCCCAGGGCCGCCCGTCCGCCAACGTGACCACCGTGGTGCGGAGCCTGACCGGCGACGGCAGCAAGGCGGTCTCGTACCAGTCCTTCTACGACTCCCTCAACCCGGCGGACGGCCCGTCCCGGGCGATCGCCGGCGACCTCTCCCTCGGGGGGCTGATCCCGAACGTCGAGGCCGTCTTCCTGGTGCCGCTCCTGGCGCAGGGCTACACCCTGGTCATCCCGGACACCGAGGGCCAGACCGCCGACTTCGCGGCCGGACCGGAGTACGGGACCACCACCCTGGACTCGATCCGCGCCGCGACCGGATCTGCGGCCACCGGCCTGGACGCCGACACCTCCTTCGGCCTGATGGGCTACTCCGGCGGTGCCATCGCGACCAACTGGGCGGCCGCGCTGGCGCCGGGCTACGCACCCGACGTCAACCGGAAGCTGGTCGGCTACACCGAGGGCGGGCTGCTGGTGGACCCGGCCCACAACCTCAAGTACGTCGACGGCTCGCTCGCGTGGAGCGGCGTGATCCCGATGGCGGTGATCGGGGTCTCCCGCTCCTTCGGCATCGACCTCAAGCCCTACCTGAGCGACTACGGCCTGACGGTCTACCAGCAGCTGGAGCACGGGTCGATCACCGACGCCGTGGGCCACTACCCCGGGCTCACCTGGAAGAAGATGGCGAAGCCGCAGTACGCCGACCCGAACTCGGTGCCGGCCTTCCTCGCGGCGGTGAACCGGATCAACCTCGGTTCGGCCCCCACCCCGACCGTCCCCGGCTACATCGCCCAGGGCAACGGCGGCGTCCTGGAAGGGACCTTCGGCAGCCCCGCCGGCATCGGCACCGGCGACGGGGTGATGGTCGCGGGCGACGTCCGGGCCCTGGCCCGGCAGTACTGCGCCACCGGGAACGACCCGGTCAAGTACCAGCAGTTCGACCTGCTCAGCCACGTGGGCGTCCCGGTCGTCTGGGCCCCGCAGGCCCTCGGCTGGCTGAACGACCGCTTCGCGGGCCGGACCGCCCCCTCCGACTGCGGCCACATCCCGGCCGGGAACGTCCTGACCCCGGAGCTGCCCGCCCCGACCTCCTGACCCGGCACCGTCCGCGAAGCCCGAGGCCCCGCCGCAGAGTGCCCCACGCGGCGGGGCCTCGGGCGTGTGATGGCAGGTCAGCCGTCCGCCGACTCCATGATCACCAGGGTGCCGTGGCTGCCCGGGCGGACCGTGTGCGCGGCTCCCGCCGGCACCACGTACAGCTCGCCGGCCCGTACCGACACCGGCGTGCCGCCGACCTCCAACTCCAGCCGGCCGTCGAGCACGAGCAGTGCCTCGTCGGTGGCGTGGCTCTCCTCCTGCACCGGCAGCTCGTCCATCCGCAGGACCTTCACGGACGTCGCCCCCACCCGGCCCAGCGCGCGCGAGCTCCACGCCTGCGGCAGTCCGGCCGCCGTGGCCCTCAGGTCGACCGCAGTCATGGCACACCCCTCCCACCGGGGCCGTCCGGTGGTGCCGACCGGGCCCGTCTCAAGATCAATGGATGCCTTGGAAGCTACCCGAGCGGGAGCGCGGAGTGGTCGACCGTTTGGCAAAGACTTCCGCCGGCCGAGGGCGGCCGGGGTCGGCCGGGGCCGGGTCGATCGGCTGCCCGGGTGAAGTACCCGTCGGCCAACGGGTGGAGAGCCCTCCCGGGGGTGTGCGGTCGGTGATCGAGGGAAGGCGGAGGTCACGGTCCGTCACTCGTGGAGGTCCCGACATGGTGCTCTTGCTTCTGGTGCTGCTCGTCCTGGCCGTGGTGGAGATCGGCTGGCTCGGCGGGCAGGGACGTCACCGGGGTCCCCGCCAACCGGTGCGGGTCGCGACGGAGCCGCCGTCGGTGCCCCGGCACCGTCGCTGAGCCCGCCCCGGCCGGGGCGGGGCCCGGTACGGTGCCGGGATGGGAAAGACCGTCACGTATCTGGAGATGACCGGGCGCGGGGAGCTGACGCCCGGTCAGGTGGTGCCCGGGTTGGAGCTTCGACGCGAGGAGGGCCTGTCGGAGCTGGTGCGTTCGGTGCAGGCCCGGGTCGGCGCGGCCTACGGGTGGCGCAGTTCGACGCGGACCGACCGGGAGTGGGAGGAGCTGGCGCGGGCGCACCCGCAGCGCCAGTACTGGCTGGTCGTGCTGGCGGGCGAGGTGGCGGGGATCGCCGCGCTGGAACCGCAGCCGGGCGGGGAGGTGGAGCTCCGGACCTTCGGGCTGCTGCCGGCGTACGTCGGCCGGGGGCTCGGCGGGAACGCGCTGACCCTGGCGCTGCAACAGGCGTGGGAGACCGAGCCGTCGGAGGCGGAGTCGGTGCGCCGGGTGTGGCTGCAGACCAACTCGAACGATCACCCGAGCGCGCTCGGCAACTACCGGCGCCGGGGCCTGCGCGTCTACCGCACCGAGGTCGAGCCGTAGGGCCTGTCGTCGAACTCCCGCCTGCCCCACGACGCCTGGCACGCACGCTCGCCGCACCGGACGAAAGCCCACGTACGACCAGTAGGAGGGCTCCCGCCCGGTACGCCGAGAGCACGCACCGGACGCCGCAGGGCCGCCCTCCGGGCGACGACGGGAGTTTGACGGCAGGCCCTGCGAGCCGGCCTGTCAGAGCCGGACCAGCGCCTCCCGGGTCAGGTCGGCGAGGCCGGGGTAGCCGTCGACGGCCATGATCAGGTCGGCCTCGGCGAGCAGGGCGCGCAGCACGTGGACGATGCCGTCGGTGCCCTCCAGGGCCAGGCCGTAGGCGTACGGGCGGCCCACGCCGACGGCGGTGGCGCCGAGGGCGAGGGCCTTGACCACGTCGGCGCCGGTGCGGACCCCGGAGTCGAAGAGCACCGGCAGTCCGTCGGCGGCCTCCACCACACCGGGCAGGGCGTCGAGCGCGGGCAGCCCGCCGTTGGCCTGCCGGCCGCCGTGGTTGGAGCAGTAGACGCCGTCCACGCCGCCGTCCCTGGCACGGCGGACGTCCTCGGGGTGGCAGAGGCCCTTGAGCACGATCGGCAGGTCGGTGAGCGAGCGCAGCCAGGGCAGGTCGTCCCAGGTCAGCGGGTTGCCGAAGACGCGCACCCACTCCAGTACGGCGGCTCCCGGGTCCTCCTCGGGGGCCTTGGCCAGGCGGGCCCGGAAGACCGGGTCGGAGGTGTAGTTGGCCAGGCAGTGGCCGCGCAGCTGCGGGAAGTTGCCGGCGGCCAGGTCGCGGGGGCGCCAGCCCGTGACCCAGGTGTCGAGGGTGACCACGATGCCCCGGTACCCGGCGGCCTCGGCCCGGTGCACGAGGCTCTCGGCCAGAGCCCGGTCGGTGGGGGTGTAGAGCTGGAAGAAGCCGGGGGTGTCGCCGAACTCGGCCGCCACCTGCTCCAGCGGGTCGACGGTCAGGGTGGAGGCGATCATCGGCACCCCGGTCCGGGCGGCGGCCCGCGCGGTCGCGAGGTCGCCGTGGCCGTCCTGCGCGCACAGGCCGATCACGCCGACCGGTGCCAGGAACAGCGGCGAGGGCAGTCGCAGGCCGAACAGGTCGACCGACAGGTCCCGCCGGGCCGCGCCGACCATCATCCGTGGCACCAGGCCCCACCGGCCGAAGGCGGCGACGTTCGCCCGCTGGGTGGACTCGTCGCCCGCCCCGCCCGCGACGTAGGAGAGCAGGGACGGAGGCAGCGCCGACTGCGCCCTGGCCTCCAGCTCGGCGAAGGTCATCGGCATCGTCGGCAGCACGCCGGCCAGCCCGTTGAAGTAGATCTCGTTCTGGTAGTCGCCGAACTGCTGGGCCATCGCTCGGAAGCCTTCCTGCTGTCAGGCTGGTGGGTCCGCCACCGTCAGCGGGGGGTGGTCGAGGGGCTGGGCGGCCAGGGCGGCCACCAGGGCGAGCCGCGAGGTGACTCCCAGTTTGCGGTAGATCCGGGCGAGATGGGTCTCCACCGTACGGGGGCTCAGGAAGAGCGCGGTGGCGATCTCCTTGGTCCGGGCCCCGGTGGTCAGGATCTCGGTGATCTGACGCTCCCTCGTGGTGAGGGCGGTGAGGCCGGCGGCGGGAGTGGCGGGAGCGGCCGGCGGTGCGGGTTCGGACCGGGTGTGCGCCGTCGCGTCGACCTGTTCCCTGATCCGGCGGGCCCCGGTCTCGTCGGCGAGTTCGCCGGCCTCGTGCAGCCAGGCGGCGCCGCGCTCCGGCTGCCCGTTGGCGGTCTGCACCGGGGCGCCCAGGGCGAGCGTCCAGGCCCACTGCCCCTTCAGGCCGCTCGCCCGGAAGCGGTCGACGGCCGAGTCGAACAGCCGGGCGGCCTGCTCGGTGTTCGCGTGGGCGGCGAAGACCGCCGCCTGGGCCCGCTCCGCGTAGGCGAACTGGGACGGCAGTGCGACCGCCCTGGCCGCGCTCTCCGCCCGGGTGGCCCAGCCGTGCGCCGCCGTCCGGTTGCCGGCCTGGAGCGCCGCCGCCGACAGGATCGCGTACGAGGACGCCCGGTTGCCGGCCGGCACCAGTGGCAGGTCCGGTCCGCCGCCCGCCTCCAGCAGGACCCGGCCGCACCGGGAGTGTTCGCCCGCCATCAGCAGGGTCTGGGCGAGCACCCCCGCCGCGACGCAGCTCCACCAGGTCGAGGGGTACGGGCCGGTGTCGACGGCCCGGGAGGCCAGCTCCACCGCCCGGCCCGCCTCCGCCGAACCGCAGGTCCACACCAGGCAGCTCGCCTCCAGGGCCAGGGAGAGCCCGAGCAGGTCCTGGTTGCCCAGGTCGCGGGCCGCCTCGGTGGCCTCCTCGGCCATCCGGCCGGCCCGCTCCGCGCTTCCGGTCCAGAGCTGGAGGAAACCGTGGCCGAGCAGCAGGTGCGGCAGCAGATGGCCCTGCCCGCCCTGCCGGGCGAGTTGGAGGCCGCGCTCCAGGTGGCGGCGGGCCTCGGGATGGTGCTCGGTCAGTAACTCGCCCCAGCCGAGCTGGGTCAGCGTCTCCGGGGAGGAGGCCAGTTGGGCGTCCGGCAGCGCGTCCGTCCGGGCCGCGCTCCGGGCGAGTTCGCGGACGGCCCGCCGGGTGGCGCCGAGTTGGGCCTGGCCGAGGCCGCTGAGCGCCAGCAGGCCGGCCTCGCCGACGGCGTAGCCGAGGTCCTGGGCCATCGTCAGGGCCGACTCCACCACCGGGATGGCGTGTGCGTAGTCGCCGCGGAGGATGCTGGTCGAGCCGTACTCCCGGATCAGCTCGACGGCCTCCGGTGAGGCCCCGGTGGTGAGTTCGGCCAGCTCGGCCTCGATCACGGCGGTGGCCTCGGGGTAGTGCCCCAGCATCCGTTCGGTCCGGGCGCAGACGGTCACCACCTCGGCCCGGGCGCGGGCCCGGTCCGGGCCGGTCGGCTGCTGCCGGAGCACCTGCTGGATGAGTGCGCGGCTCTCGGTCAGCCTGCCGCAGGTGTGCAGGGCCTGACTGCACGTCAGCAGCAGCCGCAGCCGCTGGGAGCCGGTGCCCGGGTGGTCCGGCAGTGCCCGCAGGGCGGCCTGGAGCCACCCGGCGGCGGCCTGTGGGAGGGTGTGCAGCACCTCCAGGGCGGCCTGTTCCAGGGTGTTCGCCGCCGCCTGGTCGTGACCGCTCAGCGACCGCTCGACGTGGGTGGCGAGCTCGGTGGCCAGGGCTCCCCGGTCGGTGAGTTCGGCCAGTGCCCTGCGGTGCGCGCCCAGCCGCCACACCGGGTCGCCGTGGTCGTAGACGGTGCGGCTGAGCAGCGGGTGGCGGAGGCGGAACAGGGCGGTGTGCGGGACGGCGCGCAGCAGGTCGCGGCGCACCAGGTCGGCCGCCGCCGTGAGCACCCGGTCGGGCGGGAGCTCGGACACCGCGTGCAGCGACTCCACCGAGAACCGGTCGCCCAGGACGGCGGCCGCGGCGGCCAGCAGCGCCGAGTCCGGCCCCAGGCCCGCCAGTTCGCCGAGCAGCCGGTCGGTTGGCTGCTCGAAGCGGCCGTCCGCGCCGAGTGGGCGGTCGGTGTCGGTCAGGGCCAGCAGGAGCAGCGGGTTGCCGCCGCACTGGAGGAAGAGGTCCCGGGCGTTCGCCCGCGGGTTCACCAGTGCGGCCAGTTCGGCGCAGGCCTCGGCGGTCAGCGCCGGCAGGGCCAGTCGGTGCACGCCGGTGCCCGGCAGGCCGTTGGCGAGCGTGCCGAGCAGCCGGGGCGGCAGCTGGCGGGGCCGATGGGCGGCCAGCAGCAGGAACGGGCCGGTCAGTTGATGCCTGATCAGGTGGTCGGTGAGCTCCACCGACCTCGGGTCGGCCCAGTGCAGGTCGTCCAGCACCAGCACGGTGGGCTCGTCCTCGGCGAGCCGCTGCAGCAGGCCGCCGACGGCCTGGCAGACCCGGAACCGCTCGACGTCGAGCAACTCCGTTGACCCGGCAGGGCGGTGGGGGAGACTGTCGGGCCCGAGCGGTCCGAACGCCTCGTCCAGCCGGTTGCCCAGCGCGTCCCGGTAGACCTGGAACGGCACGTCTGACTCGAACTCGGTGGCCCGGCCGGACAGCACCCGGACTCCCCGCCGGGCGGCGCGCGAGACGAACTCCGCGAGCAGCCGGGTCTTGCCGATGCCGGGCTCACCCGCCACCTCGACGAAACCCCCGCCGACCGGCAGCCGGTCCAGGAGCCCTTCCCAGTAGAGGAGTTCGGGCTCGCGCCCGATCAGCGGTGTGGGCGGGATCTCCCGTGCATGGTGCTGCCGCACGCCGGCCACCCCCTTCCAGCCGCTCCGGCCAGGACGGGAGGTGCGCCCTGCTGGCCGGCGGATCACGCCCAGAGCAGGACAGAGACTATGCCGATCCGGGCTTCTACGTAAGGCCACTTCAGTACTAATACGGATGGTCGGCCCGTCGCCGCGCACCCTAGATTCCGTGCTTGGGCCCGGCTCGCCGGCCGGGCCGACAGGTGCCCACAGGGTGCCGACCGGAGAGCACTGCCCGCTCTGATGCGGGTGGTGGTCCCCTTGTCGTCGGCCCCTCCACGGAGGCGGAATGACGCAGATCGAGCTCGACCGGCAGCTTCCCGGCGGGTCGGTGCACAACTCGACGCTGGTGGGCCTCGCCGCAGCGGTCGGCCTGCTACGGGAGATGACGAACGGTCACCCGGGCGAGCTGCTCTGGATGGGATCCGGCGACTGGGCGGGCTCACCGCTGCCCGGGCTGGTCCGGCAGGCGCTCGCCGGGCCCGGGCGCCCGGACCGCCTGCTGGTGCTGATCGACGGCGCCTGCCGGGTGGCGGAGGTCGCCCCGTGGCTCGACGAGCCGGAACCGGACCGGGTCACGGTCCGGACGGCGCGCCGACTCCCGCACGACCTGCTGATCGTGGACCGGCACGCGGTGCTGGTGCCGGCCGGTGGCGGTGCGGACGAGCCGCTGCTCGCGGTGGTCCGGGAACCCGTCAGCGTACGGACCATGCGAGGGCTGTTCGGCACCGTCTGGGGTGGCGCGGCGGCCCGGGGTGAGCTGTCCGAGCCCGTCGTGCTCGGCGAGGACGACGTCAAGCAGCGCATCCTGGAGTTACTGGCCGAGGGGGCCAAGGACGCGGTGATCGCCCGCAAGCTCGGCGTCTCGCTGCGCACCTGCCGTCGTCATGTGGCGGAGATCCTGTTGGAGTTGGGCGCGGTCAGCCGGTTCCAGGCGGGCGCGGCCGCCGCCCGCCTGGGCCTGGTCGCCGCCCGGCGGGCGGTCTGTGATTCACCCTGACCGCCTGACCGCCCCGCCCGGTCAGGGCAGGTCGCTCCCGGTCAGCCGGAGCAGCAGCGCGGCCGTCCGCCCCTCCTGTCCGGCCCCGGCTCCGAGCCGGTTGGCCGTCATGTGCAGATGCGAACCGAGGATGCCGTGGGCCCGGCGCACCCCGCCCGGCGCCGTGCTCCACACCGGCACCGCCGAGCGCAGCGGGTCGGACCAGGTGTCCCACGGCGCCCCGGGCTCGCGCATCAGCCGGAGCAACTCGGGAACGGCGGGGCGAAGTTGCTCGGCCTGGGCGGCCAGCCGCTCGTCGTCGGGGGCCGGACCACCCGCGCCGCCGTCCTCCCGTACGTACGCGTGGGTCCAGGACGCCCAGCCGTCCCGGACGGACTCCAGGAAGGGGCGGATCTCGGTCCGGGGGAGGGTCGAGGCGGCCACTGCGGTGGCCGCCAGGGTCTGGCCGAAGACCTGCGGGCGGCCGCGCGGGGTGAGGCAGGCGCGGAGGGCGACGGTGCTGGAGCGGTGGAACAGGCGCTCGCTCAGGCCGAGCAGCCCGGGGCCGCCGTAGCGGTCCGTCTCCGGCTCGTACCGGGCGCGGACCACGCCCGGCGGGTGCAGGGTGCCCTGGTCCAGTGCGCCGGTGCCCTCGCCGGTCCGCGCCAGTACGCCGACCGCGTCGGCGTACTGAGGGGTCGTCAGGCGCCGGTCGACCGGGACCGTGGCGTCGACCGCCGCCACCGCGCGGGCCAACTGCTGCTGGATCGCCCGGGCTTCGTCCTCGTCCGGGCCGTGGATGCGCAGCCGCAGGTGCGGGCCGCCCTGCCAGTAGCGGACGAAGAACCAGGGCCGTTCGGCGCCGCCCGGTGCGACGGTGTGCCGGGCGACCACCGGCGCCACCGCCCGGGCGAGCGCCTGGTCCGACACGTCGGTGCCGAAGGCGGCCAGGTGCAGGTGCCAGCTCCGCCAGCCGGAGTCGGTGGTCATGTCCGCAGGTCCAGCATCGGTTCGGCGAACCGCGAGCGGCCGCACACGGTCATGAACACCGGCACCGTCCGCCGGGAGAGGCCGGCCAGCCGCTGCACGCGGAACTCGTCGTAGGAGCGGGCGGGGCGGGCGTACAGGCCGAGCGCCGCCGCGGCCAGTTCGAGGCCGTGCGCCGTCCAGCCGCACCAGAGTTGGAGCAGCGACCAGGCCGCCGGGCCGAGGTCGGCGAGCAGCTCGGGCACGTCCACCACGTAGGTCCACACCATCGACGCGTGCCGCAGCCCGCAGTCCGTCCCGGGGGAGACCGGATAGCCGAAGGCCGCCTGCAGCGAGGTCATCACCGTCGGGTTCTCGCGGACCGGCCGCAGTCCGTCCGGGGACGCCTCGTAGTAGCCGGTCGGCCGGTCCCCGACGTTCTGCAGGGCCACCAGCAGGCGGACCCGGCGGCCGATCTCGGCCAGTTCGGGGCTCGGGGCCGGTACGGCCGCCCAGGCGAGGAACTCCTGCACGGCCGACTCCGGCAGCCGGACGGGCCGGCCGGAGAAGCCCGACAGCCGGTCGGGCACCCGCCCGGCCGACCTGTTCCAGAACACGCCGTCCCAACCGGTGCCGGGGGGTGCGGAGTCGGCGGTGGCGGCGGGGATGCCGAGCGCCGGTGCGGCAAGCGGGTACCGGGCCGCGAAGCGGTGCCCGTTGACCTGCTCGGCCTCGGTCAGCGAGGGATGCCCGGACTCGGCGGCCAGCAGTCGGTCCGCCGCCGCGAAGACCGCCGGGTCGCTCGGGGCGCCCGGGAGCGGCTGCCCACCCGCCGGAGCGGTCAGACCGGACAGCGCCACCCGCACCGGAGCGGACCAGCGCCCGGGGTCGGCGGCGCCGATCAGCCGGGCGGCGGTGGCCGAGTCCTCGCCGTCCAGGGACAACCGGGCCGGGACACCCGCGAGTTGCGCGGCGACCAGCAGGCTGCGGAGGTTGATCCCGGTCTCCAGGTCGCCCAGCGCGCAGCGCAGCCGGCCGTACGGCGTCGGCAGGTCGGTGTAGCGGGCCGCCAGCAGCACGTCCAGGTCGCCGAGCGGCGCCGGTACCTCGGAGTCCGGCAGGTCGAGGTCGACCAGGGCGTGCCGGTAGAGGTCCAGGTAGGCGGCCCCGCCGTCGGAGACGGTGAGCACGTGCACGGGGAACTTGCTGCGGACCGAGGCGACCACCCGGTGGTCGTTGAACCGGTTGGAGGGCTCCCGGCGTTGCAGCCCGAAGGCGGTGAGCAGGAGGTGGCCCGCCCGGTCCCCGGCTGCGGCCCCGGTGCGGCCGTGCGGGTACGGGGCCGCCGCCAGCAGGTCCACGGTGCCGTGCGGCAGGGGGTGGCCGGTCGAGCCCCGGGCCGCCGTCGGCGGCAGGGCGGCGGTGGTCGGTGCGGAGTCGTCGATCTCGATCGCCCCGCCGAACAGCCCCTTGCCCGGGCCCTGTCGGTAGGCGAAACGGCGCACGTCGGTTACGGTCAACGTCGCTTCCTGTCATGGGTGCTGGGCGGCGGGCCGGGTCGGGCCCGCCGGACGGATCAGGGGAACGGGTGCGGATCGAGCGACGCGGCCGGGGCCGCCCGGGCGCCCAGCAGCCGGTCCAGCCCGCCGAAGCGCTGGTGGACCTGGCCGAAGCACATCGGGACGATGCCCGGCACCACGGCCTTGACCACCGCGACACCGGCGTCGCCGTGCTCCGGGGTGGACTGGTCGACCAGCACGATCTCGGTCAGGCCCGCCCGGCGGTAGAGCTCCGCCACGAACTCCAGCCCGCCGTTGACGTCCCCGCCGGCGGCGTGCCGGTAGACCTCTGGCCAGCCGGGGAACGCCTCACCCAGCGTCAGCCGCGCACCGCCCAGCACCGTTTCGACCCGGGGCAGCAGCCTCGGGTCCGCGTTCCGGCGCGGATGGTCCATCAGCTCGGTCACCAGCCAGGGGTCGGCGAGCATCGCCTCGGTGCTCGCCGGATCCCAGGTCAGCCCGTTCTCGGTGAGCTGGGCGAGCTCCCAGAGCGCGGACCGGACGGCCACCTCGGGGTCGGGGTGGCAGCCGGCCGTGCTGAAGGCCGCGGGCAGCGCCCGGTCGGGCCGGACCGCGAGCGCCCACACCACCGGCACCGGGATGTCGGCGGACGCGGCGAGCAGGTGCACCTCGAAGCCGCGGGCCGCCGCCATCCGCAGCAGCAGGCGGCTCTGCGGGTCGGTGACGGTGGCCGGGTCGATCACCGGCAGCGGGCGCTGCCGGTGCCAGCCGATCAGGAAGGCGTCGCGCTCCGCGAGTTCGAGCAGCGACTGGAGCGCCGCCTCCTCCGCCGAGGACCCCAGGGCGCAGCCGCTGGAGGACTCCAGCACGTGGTTCAGCCGCCGGTCGCCCGGGGCGCGGGGCGGGTAGCGGTACTGGTAGAAGCCCGCGTCGGCCGGGACCAGCAGCGGCGCCCCGTCGTTCAGCCGGTGGCCCCAGACCCAGTCCATCGGGGTGTCCCGGGTCCACGGCCGGATCCGGCTCAGCGGGTGCGCGAGCTGCTCGGCGGTGTAGCTGCCGAGCCGGGCGGGGTCCAGCGCCCGGTCGCCGAGCTCGCGCGCCGTCCGCCCGGTGACCAGCGGCGCGGCGTGCGGGTAGCCGGCCACCCGCTCGTACGCCTCCAGGTAGGCGACCGCCTCGGCCTCGCGGTAGGTCCGGGCCCGGCCGTGGCCGGCCGGGGCGCCGCCGAGCAGTTGGACCTCGGACATCGCGAACGGCACGTGGCCGTCCCGGCTGATCCGGACGGCCGGGCCGAACCGGGAGTCGGCCAACGCGCGCCGCATCCGGTCCGGGTCCATCCCGTAGGGCGCACCGGCCCGGGTGGGCACGGCGGCGTCGGTCGGGCGGGGGTGCCGGGGCGGGGCCGGCGGCGGCACGGCGGGGTCCCCGGCGGCGGTGCGCGGGGTGCCGCAGATCGGGCAACGGTGGCTCCGGCGCACCCGGTGCCGCCGGATGGTGCCGTCGCCCCGCAGCACCACGAGCTCGCCCGGGCGCAGCGGCGCCGCGCCGAGCACCAGCCCGTACGCGCCGACCGCCTGCGGCAGCCAGGGGGAGGCCCGGTGCGGGGCCGGGCGGCCGGTACCGGCGGCCTCGGGCGCCGCCGGAGCCGCCCGGCCCGCGGCGGCCGCGAAGTCCACCAGGGCCTCGCCCTCCGGGCGGTGACGGTGCGACAGCCGGGTGACCACGCAGCCCGCGCAGGAGACCGGGGTCCCGTCCAGCAGCAGCGGGGTCCAGAGCGGGCCCAGGACCACGGCGTCGTCGGCGATCCGGACCGAGAGCAGTCCGACCCCGCGCAGCCGGGCCTCGGCGAGCGCCTCGGCCTCCCACCGCCGGTCCCAGCCGGCGCTGACGGCGAGCAGGCCGACCCCGGGGTGGGCGGCCCAGCCGCTCCAGTCCCAGTCGGCGGGCGCGCCCGGGCCGAGCAGGGTGCGGGCGGCGGTGCCGGACGGCGGCGCCGTCCGGTGCGGCGCGTTCATCGCCACTCCAGCAGGCCGCAGACCAGCGGGAGCCGGTCGAGCACACCGTCACTGAGCAGCCGGTGGGCCCGGAGGTCGCGGCCCGGCCGCGCCAGCAGCTCGGCGGCCCGGGCGGTCAGCGTCGCCAGCCGGGGTGCGGGCAGCGCGTGCAGCACCCAACTCCCGGGCCCGGTGGCCAGGTCGGGCGCGCGGAACAGCCCGGTCTGCACCCGCGCACAGCTCTCCACCAGCGCGGCGTGCACCGCCGACTGGGTGCCCGGGCCCCACTGGCGGCCCAGCACGGCGCCGTCGGTGGCCCGGGTCGCGGTCGCCACCAGCCCGCCGAGCTCCGGCAGCGGCTCGGTCCGCAGGGTGACGGGGACGTCGAAGTGGTCGAGCAGCGCACCCCAGAGCGACCGGACGTCCGGGTGCGTCACGTCGGGCCAGTCGAACTCGGTGCCGGCGTCCGGCGGGGCGAGCAGCCGCACCAGGCCGTCCAGCAGCCAGAGTTGCCCGGTGGCACCGGCGCAGGGCACGGTCCGGCCGCTGGTGAGCGGCCCGGTGTGCTGTGCCAGGGCGTCCAGGGTCGCGGTGTCACGCAGCCCGGCGAGCAGCGCCTCGACCCCGGCGACCGCGCGGGTCGGGCCCCAGCCGAGGTACCTGCTCCCGCCGTCGAGGAAGCGCGCGGTGGCGGTCGAGACCGGGATCTGCGGGAGGTCCAGATCCGGTTCGAGCCGGGCCGGGCCGCTCCAACGGGCGGTCAGGGGGGCGGCGGTACGGAACACCGACAGGGCGTCAGGTGCGCCGCCCGGCCCGGCGTCCGCCGGCAGCGCCGCGACGTCGGGGGAGTCCCAGCGGGCCGCCGTGGTGGTGTGCAGCCTCGGGGTGGGCAGGCGGCGGGATTCCAGGGCGTGGCCCCAGACCAGCGTGACGTGGTGGCCGGCGTCCTGCTCCGGGCGGGCGGGGCCCGCCACCCGGCCGGTCACCTGGTCGGCCACCGGGGCCGGGCCGTCGGCCGCCTCGGGCAGCGGGGTGGCCAGCCCGGTCAGCGCCTCGAAGCAGGCCCTGGCGGCCAGCGCTCCCGCGAGCACGGCGCTCATGGTGGGCGGCGCCGCCGCACCGGGCTCCAGTGCCGCCCAGGCGCGGGCCCGGGCGGTGGCCGCGGGGAGCCCGGCGAACGAACCGGGGACGCCGGGCCCGGCGACCACGGCGAGGTCGTCCAGGGTGAGCAGCGGGATCACGGCGGACCCGGCCGCCGGTGCGGCGAGGCGGGCGTCGTTCTCCCGGTCCAGGACCAGGACGGTGAGGTCCGGGACCGACCCGTCCGGTGCGGCACCCGGGCCGGTGACCCGGACCCGCTCGATCCCGTACGCCGCGAGGCCGCGGAGCAGGCCGGGCACGGCCGGTCCCGAGCCGCTGATCCCGACGGTCGAGGCGCGCAGCCGGGCGAAGACCGCGTACGGGTCGTCGCTGTGGTCCTCCAGGTGGGCGAGCACGTCGGCGTACCGGGCGGCGGTCGCCGGGTCGGGTTCGCCGACGGTCAGGGCCGCGAGGTCCAGCAGGACGCCCTGGTCGAGCAGGGTGCGCAGCAGGTGGTCGAGGACCGGGCGGGCGGACTCCGAACCACCCGCCGCCACCAGCTCGTCGACCGAGGTGCCGTCCGCCAGCCGTCCGAGCTGACCGTCGATCAGCTGGTGCAGCGCGGGCGGCCCGGCGAGCACGAACGAGCTCCGCAGGTGCGAGACGTGCACCCCGCGGGCGACCGGCGCGAAGTGCGCCCCGGGGCGGAGCCTGACCCGCGCCGCCGGATCGCGCCGGGCCGGGGCCGGCCGCTCGGGGGCGGTCGGCGCGGGGGCGGTGGCCTGGGTCATCGGACGGTCTCCTCGGGGTGCGGGGCGGGGCGCGGACCGGCGCCTGGCAGGTCGAACTCCACCGCCCACTCGACGGCGTGCCGGGCGGCCCGGACGCCGGGCAGCGCCTCCTCCAGGTAGCCCCGGCCGCGCCGGTCCAGCAGCCGGGGCAGGGCGCGGGCCATCAGCGCGCTGCCCAGGTCGAGGTACTGCGGCTTGTCCCGGCGGCGGGCCTTCACGTAGGCGCTGACCCCCTCGGCCCCCTGCCGGGACGGCAGACCGCCGAGCGGGGTCTTGGCGACCACCTCCTCCGGCACCTGGTGGGCCGCCCGCCAGGTGGTGAGCGCGATCAGGTGCTCGGCCTCGGTCCGGCTCCCGGCCGCTTCGGGGAAGTCCGCCCCGGCGTACCAGCGGCGGCGCTGGAGCACCACCTGACCGGCCGTCAGTCGGGGCAGCCGCAGGGTGGCCGCCCGGTCGCCGTCCGCGCGCAGCCGGCCGGCCCGCACGGCGGCGAGCGGGTCCAGGGTGACGCGTCCGCTGTCGGCGAGCCACATCGCCACCCGCAGCGGTTCGGGCAGCAGCTCCGACCACTTCATCCCGCAGGACACCGGGGTGATCCGCCGGCCGTCGCGGTCGCGCAGCGACAGCGCGCCGGTGGCCGGGTCGTGGGCGATCTTGACCCCGGCCCAGTCCTCCGGGGTGACGGTCTCGGGCAGCAGACCCACCCGGTGGTTGATGTTGGACCCGTGCAGCCCCCGGTCCTCCAGCACGGCGCCGCCGTCGCCGCCGAGCTGACGCAGCGTCCGGGCGGCCGTCCGCTCGGCCGCGTCGCCGCCGAGCTCCCGGTCCGAGCCGAGGAAGCGGCTGCCGAGCAGGCCCCGGCCGCCGTAGCAGTCGTTGACCACCAGGCGGCCGTCCACGGGCTGCACCAGCAGGGCGTACGAGGAGGCCGAGCGGCGGAAGAAGCCCGGCAGGCGGCGCCCGAACGCGCCGAGCCCGGCCGGGTCCAGCCGGACCTCCGCCGCGTCCCCCGCGGCCTCGACGGCCGTGGTGACGTGGGCGAGCGCCTCGGCGCGCAGCCGCAGCAGCTCCGCCAGCGAGCCGTCGGCGGGGCCGAACTCGGCGGCGTTGCCGGCGGTCAGCGCGCTCTCCCGGCGGTAGACCATGGCGACCAGGTCGGGCGCGGCGGTTGCCAGGCCGACCTCGGCGCCGGGGCCGAAGCGGTCGGCGAAGGCGGTGCCGAGCAGCGCCCGTACCTCGTGGTGCCGGTCGAAGACGGCCAGGTAGGCGGTCACCTCGGCCAGGTCGTCCAGCGCCTGCCGGTACCCGTGGGCGGTGATCGCGGTCGGCGGGAGCACCAGGTCCTCGTTGACGTGCAGCCGGGCCGGGCGGGTGGACAGCGCGTTCAGCCCGGTCTCGGCCTCCTGGAGGCGGGCCAGCGCGGTCCGGCGGGCGACCACGCCGCCGGCGGCGATCTCGGCCAGGCTCCGGACGGCGGAGTCCAGGACCGGTACGGCCTCCGGCGCGCGCTCGGCCAGCACGGCGCGGGCGGCGGGCAGCGGGTCGACCAGCTGCTCCGGGACGGCGGGGCCGGGGAGCAGCAGCTGCGCCGCCAGCGCGTGGGCCACGAACCGCTGGGCGACGGGCAGCGGCACCGTCAGCTCGCGGGCGAGTTCCGCGAGCAGCACGGTGGTGCGGATCGGCCCGAGGCCGGTGAGCGCCAGCAGTGCGGTCAGCGGGCGGGTCAGCGGCGTGCTGGCCAGGGTCGCGGTGCCCTGGCTGCGGCGGACGAACCGGACCTCGAAGTCGCTCGGCCGCAGGGTGCGGTTCTGGTCCACCACCGGCGGCAGCGAGGTCCGGGCGCCCTCCGCCCAGGGGACCTCGCCGACGCCGGTGACCAGCGCGGAGAACAGGGCCCGGTCGAGCGAGACGTACGCGCGGGCCGCCTTCCGGTCGAAGCCGACGGCGTCCAGCGCGGTGCCGTGCTCGGACCAGTGCGCGAAGCCGACGGCGGTGAACCGGGACAGCGGACTGGTGCGGACCATCGCCCGGGTGAGGTGCTGCAGGATGCCGCGCTCGGACTTGCGCAGCCGGGCCGAGGGCGCGTCCGCGCCCGAGCGGTAGCGGCGTACCGCGTCCAGCACCTGGGGCGAGTTGAGGGCCAGCGAGAGCTGGAAGGGTTCGGCCGCGCACAGCTCGGCGAGCACCGTCCGCTCGTGCGCCAGCAGGTCCTGGTGCCCGGCGGTGAGGGCGGTACGGGCCAGCAGGCTGCGCTGCTGGGCGTCCAGCCAGGCCGTCACGGCCTCCGGCCAGGGGCCGGTCTGCAGTGCCGGTTCGGGATCGCGGTGGTTGTGGATGTCCCGGCGCAGGCGCAGCGCCCGGTGGCGGTCCCGCCCGGCCGGGCCGCCGGCCAGCTCGTACAGCTCCGCGCAGGCCGCCTCGGCGACCTGGAAGCGCGCGGTCTCGGCGGCGGCGAGCGCCCGCAGGGCCACGCCCAGGATGGGCGAGGCGAGCCGGCGGCCGGGCAGCGGGTTGATCCGCAGCAGCGCCGTGTCGGCGAGCACCGGCCGGGCCGTGCTCGCGCGGTCCGCCGCCAGCGGTGGGTGGATCAGCTCGACGGTCATGGGGTGGGGAGCACCTTCCTCGGCAGGGCGCGCGGGCGCGGGGCGGTCATCGGCGCGGCCCTCACCGGGCGGCGGCGACGGCCGGGGTGCGGTCGCCGCCGACGGCGGGCATCACCTCGGCGGCGAACAGCTCCAGGCTGCGGAGGGCGTCCGGGCCGCCGAGCCCGCCGAAGTCGGTCTGCCAGAGCAGCACGTCGGCCGCCATCCGGTCCTGGAACCGGCCGATCTGGTCGATCACGTGCTCGGGTGAGCCGATGAAGGCGGTGCCGGAGGAGCGCAGGTCCTTCGCGGTCAGCGTCCGGGCGATCCGGTTGAAGCCGGTGTAGCCCTGGTAGTCGCGGGAGGCGGTGTCGTCCCAGCGGGCCAGTGCCGCCGTCCACACCCGGAGGTACTCGGTCAGGTGCGGGTCGGCGATCCGGCGCGCCTCCTGGTCGGTGGCGGCCACGTACAGCGGCAGGCTGGCGGCCACCCGGGGCACGGCGGTCGACCCGTGGGAGCGCTCGAAGCTCTGCCGGTAGGTGCCGACCAGCGCGTCGTCGAACGCGGTGCCGGACGGCGTGATGAGCAGCCCGTGCCCCAACTCGCCGATCCGGACGAAGCTCTCGGGCGAGCGCACGGCGGCGATCCAGAACGGCGGGCGCGGGTCCTGGGTGGGCCGGGGCAGGACGGTGGCGTCCCGGAACGAGAAGAAGGGGGTGTCCTCGGTGACCCGCTCCTCGGTCAGCAGCCGCCGAACCGCCTCGATGGTCGCCTCGAACCGGGCCCGGCTGCCGTCCATCGGCACGCCCAGCGCCTCGAACTCGTAGGGCAGGTAGGCGCGGGCGAAGCCGATCTCCAGCCGGCCGCCGCTGAGCGCGTCCACCATCGCGATGTCGGAGGCCAGTTGGACCGGGTGGTGGAAGACCGGCAGCACACAGCCGGTCATCAGCCGGATCGAGCGGGTCTGCGCGGCGACGGCGGTCAGGAAGGTCAGCGGGCTGGGACAGTAGCCGCCGTACGGGTTGAGGTAGTGCTCGGTCATCTTCACGTAGTCCAGGCCGGCTTCGTCGGCCAGCCGGGACATCCGCAGGACCTCGTCGAAGTAGTCGACCGCGGACTTGGTGGCGGGGGAGGAATCGGGCAGGAACGACACGCCGAATCGCATGGGTCTCCAATCGTGGAAGGTCTGGGGCCGGGTCAGCGGCCTGACGTGGCCTCGGCGGCGGTCCGGATGTCCTCCGGGAGCTCCCGGTCGGCGAAGCCGGCGAAGCGCTCCAGCCAGCTCTCGCCGAGCAGTTCGTCGGCGGCCTCGCTCAGCCCGAAGCACAGGTAGTAGCGCTGCAGCGGGCTGACGCCGAAACAGGTGAGCGCGGTGTAGAGGGTGTTGAGGACGAGACGGTGCGCCAGCTGCCAGTACGGCTCCTGCGCGGTGAGGCCGGAGTGGTGGGCGGCGGAGTGGAACGCGCTCGGCACCGGGCGGTCGTCCGTCGGCGCGGTGACCGCCCCGACGGCCGCCAGTACGGACTGGTCCACCAGGCCGGCGGCCGCCATCGCCTCGGCCGCGCCCCAGCAGCGGGCGAAGCCGAGCTGCCAGGCGTCCAGGGCGGCGGCCTGCTCCGGGGGGTGAGCGTCCGTCAGGGCCGCGGCGAAGAACGCGGCGTCCTGGGCGTACCTGGCCCGGAACACCGTGCGGAGGTCGGTGCGCGCACCGACGGCGGACATCACGCCCTCCACGTGCGAGCGGTACGGCAGCGTGCCGACGCCGATGCCGTACGGGTGGGAGCGGGCCAGCAGCGCCAGCACCCGGGCCAGGTGCCGGAGCAGGTCGGTGCCGTCGAGCGCCACGCTGCCGAGCACCGGTTCCAGCAGGTGGGCCGAGAGCTGGTCGCGGGCCTGCACCAGGGCCGGGGCCCAGTCGGGGTGCGGGTCCTCCGCGGAGACCTCCACGTACCCCTGCGGCCGCAGCGGCGGGAACGGCGGGTGCACGTTCTCCCAGCGGCCGAGCTCGGCGGCCCGGGCCAGGTAGGCGGCGCCGTCCGGCGGTCCGGCCGGCAGTGAGCCGGCCAACTCGGCGGCCAGGGCGGCGAATTCGTCCAGGCGCAGGGTGTTGCTCTGCAGCGGTCTGAGCAGCAGCTGGAGATGGGAGCCGCCGAGCCAGCCGCGGCGGACGTGCACCAGCGGCACCCACTGCCCGGCCTTCAGCCGCCGCAGCGGCTCCGCGAGCAGCCGCAGCAGCGGGCGCGGGTCGGGCGAGTGGTCGTAGACCCGGATGACGCCGGGCCGGCCGGGCAGATCCACGGGAGACTCCTCCGGGACGGCGCGGGGGGACCTCGATGGGACGAGGTCCCCCCGCTGCGGGTGATCGGTCAAGATGACGCCGGCGTCCGGGCCGGCGGGGTGCTGCGGCCCGGGTCTGAGGACCGGACCGGCCGTGCCGCGGGGCTACCGGATCAGCAGCAGCAGCAGGACGAGGAGGAGGAGATGGAGACGGTGTCGACCATCGACATCTGGGTCTCGTCGAGCATGCCCTCGGCGTCGTCGACGAAGGCGTTGATGATGATCGAGGCGCCCATCTCGGGCAGGGCCACCGCGTTGTTGGTGTCGAGGACCAGCAGGTCCTCCACGTCGAAAGCGGCGAAGTCGACCGAGGTCTGGCTCATCTGAATGTCCTTCCGTGATTTCCGGCGGCCGGTGGAATCACCGGCCGCTGCTGGTGCGTCGCCGTCGGTCGGGAACCGGGTAATCCGTCGTCCGAATTGCGCCGGACGGAATCCTTCGCGTTCGGCGGAGTCGAATTCCACCGCCCCCGACTTCGGCGATCCCCATCGTGGTCGCCCGTCCCTGACCACCGCAAGAGCCGTTGCGCGGCAGCAAAGTGCGACCTTCGGCCGGTTCGCTGCAGCTTGCTGCCAATGCGCTCCTGGGGCGTCGGCGGCACTGGACCGATCGCTCCGAATTCGGCATCGTCACCTTTCGTGCCACCGCTTCACCGTCGTGCTTTCGGTGCATTGCACGGCATCTCGGGAAGTACGTCGAAAGGGGAAGGGCCACCATGACAGAGGGCCACCAGGGACGGGTGCGCGGATGATCGCCGCCCACGGACTAGCCCGCTCCTTCAAGGCGAGGTCCGGCGAAGTCGCAGCCGTCCGGGGGATCGACCTGGAGGTCGGCGCCGGCCAGGTGGTCGGTCTGCTCGGCCCCAACGGCGCCGGGAAGACCACCACCGTGCGGATGCTCACCACGCTCCTCGACCCGAGCTCAGGCAGCGCCCGGATCGCGGGCTTCGACGTCGTGACGGAACGGGAGGAGGTCCGGCGGCGGATCGGTCTGGTCGGCCAGGGCGGTTCGGCCGGCGCGGAGCACCGGGTGATCGACGAACTGCGCATCCAGGCCCGCCTGCACGGCCTCGACAAGCGGCAGGCCACCGAACGCGCGGCCCGGCTGTGCGCGGACTTCGGGCTGGAGGGGCTGGAGAACCGCCTCGCCAAGACCCTCTCCGGCGGCCAGCTGCGGCGGGTCGACATCGCGCTCGGGCTGGTCGCCCGGCCCAAGGTGCTGTTCCTCGACGAACCCACCGCCGGGCTCGACCCGCAGACCAGGGTGGCGCTCTGGGACCACGTCCGGGCGCTGCGCACCGAGCACGGCGTCACGGTCCTGCTGACCACCCACCACCTCGACGAGGCGGACCAGGTCTGCGACCGGATCGCCATCGTCGACCGGGGCCGGATCATCGCCGACGACACCCCTGAGTCCCTGAAGGACGCCTCGGCCGGCGACACCGTCGTGCTGAGCACCGAACAGGTCGGCGACGCCGCCCGGGCGGTCGCCAGGGTGGTCCCCGAAGGGCGGCTGGACACCTCGGCCGGCACCGTCCAGCTGCGGGTGGTGGAGGCCCGGAGCGTGCTCGCCGCGCTGCTCCGCGAACTCGACCGGGACGGCGTCGAACTGAGCTCCGTCACGGTCAAGCGCCCGTCCCTGGAGGACGTCTTCCTCGCCCTCACCGGGCGCGCGGTCGGCGACGGGGGCGACCTGCCCGCCGTACCGACCGCAGCCCCCGAGCCCGAGCCCGCGCACGCACCCGCCCTGGAGGAACGGTGAAAACGATCACCGACTCGCTGGCCATCTTCCAGCGGTCCGTCAACTACACGCTGCGCAACCCCGTCTGGGTCGCGGTCGGGCTGATCCAGCCCGTGCTGTACCTGCTGCTGTTCGGACCGCTGCTGGTCAAGCTGTCGGCCGGGCCGGGCTTCCGCGCGCAGAACTCCTGGAGCGTCTTCGTCCCCGGGCTCCTGGTCCAGCAGGCGATGTTCAGCTGCATCTTCGTCGGGATGGGCATCCTGTCCGAGCAGCGCTCCGGCGTACTGGACCGGCTGCGGATCACCCCCGCTTCGAAGACCGCCCTGCTGGCCGGCCGGGTCGCCCGGGACGTCCTGGTGATCCTCACCCAGGTGGTCATCCTGGTGCTCGGCGCGGTCGCTGCCGGGTTGCGGGCCCAGCTCACGGGGGTGCTGCTGGCGATCCTGCTGATCGGGGTGCTAGCCGTCGGGCTGTCCGCGCTGTCGTACGGGCTTGCCCTGAAGCTGCGTCAGGAGGAGGCGTTCGGCGGCCTGTTGAACGCCGTCGGCCTGCCCGTCCTGCTGCTCTCGGGCATCCTGCTGCCGATGTCGCTGGCCCCGGCCTGGCTGTCCTTCCTGTCCAAGGCCAACCCGCTCACCCACATCGTCGAGGCGGAGCGGCACCTGTTCGCCGGGGACGTCGGCAGCGGTCCGGTCGCGCTGGGGGCCGGCCTCGCCGTGCTGCTGGTGCTGGCCGCCGGGCGGCTGGCCATCCGCACCATGCAGGACACCGCCCGATGACCCGCCCGGCGGAGCGGGCGCCGGTGCTCGGGGGCGTCGAACGGCTGCGGCTGGACAACGGGTTGCGGGTGGTGGTCGCCGCGGATCCGAGCGCGCCCGCGGTCTGCGTGGCGGTCCACTACGACGTCGGCTTCCGCTCCGAACCGGTCGGGCGGAGCGGCTTCGCCCACCTCTTCGAGCACCTGATGTTCGAGGGCAGCGAACGGGTCGGCGCGGGCCTGCACGGGCGTCATGTGCAGGCGGCCGGCGGGACGTTCAACGGCATCACCTACCGGGACCACACCGCGTACCACCAGGTGGTGCCGCCCGAGGCGCTGGAGCGGATGCTGTTCCTGGAGGCCGACCGGATGCGCGGCCCCCGGCTCACCGAGGCGACGCTCGCGCACCAACTCGCGGTCGTCAAGGAGGAGATCCTCCGCAACGTCACCGCCCAGCCCTACGGCGGCTTCCCCTGGATCCCGCTGCCGCCCGTGCTGTTCGGCGGCTACGCCAACACCCACAACGGCTACGGCGACCTGGCCGACCTGGACGCGAGCACGCTCGCGGACTGCACCGCCTTCTTCGACACCCACTACGCGCCGGGCAACGCCGTGCTCACCGTCTGCGGCGACGTCGACCCGGCCGACTGCGCCGAGCTGATCCGGCGTCACTTCGACCAGGTCGCGGCCCGCCCGGTGCCCGTCCGCACCCCGGTCACCGAGGACCGGCCCACCGGGGACCGGCAGGACGAGATCCCGGTCCCCGGGCTGCCGATGCCCGCCCTGGCGCTCGGCCTGCGGCTGCCCGACCCGGTCGCCGAGACCGACCGCTACCTGGCGGCCGCCGTGGTGGGCGCCCTGCTCGGCGGCGGCGAGACCTCGCTGCTGCACCGCAGCGCCGTCCGCGAGGCGGGCACCGCCGTCAGCGTGCACGCGGGTGCCGGGCTCACTGGGGCACCGCTGGAGGCCCGGGACCCGGACGTCTTCGTGATCCGCGCCATGCTGCCCTCGCCCGGCACGGCGGACGCGGTGGCCGACGCCGCCTGGGCCGGCCTGCGCTCGCTGGCGGACCGCGGGCCCGACCCGGCCGCGCTGGCCCGCGCCACCGCCCGGATGGCCGTCGAGCGGCACCGCAGGCTGGACCGCCTCGGTGCGCGGGCCGAGCAGTACGGCCGGTTCGAACTGCACCACGGCGACGCCGCCCTGGCCGCCGGGCTGCCCGGCCGGATCCGCCGGATCACCCCGGCGGCGGTCGCCGAGGCCGCCGCCGACCTGGCCGGGCAACGCCGCCGCAGCGTCCTGCTCGTCCCCGCCGCGCCCACCCCGGGAGGCCCCCGATGACCGCACCCGCCACCGAGCCGCCGGCCGACCTGCTGCCCCCGCTCGCCGCCGCCCGCCCGGCCGCGCCGCTGGACGCGGTCACCGTCGTGGCGGAGAACGGGCTGCGCGTGCTGGCGGCCCGCAGCAGCACCGTTCCGCTGGTGGAGCTGCGCCTGCTGATCCCGTCCGACGGCGGGCCCGCCCAGCTCGGAGCCACCGCCGAGCTGCTCGCCGCCACCCTGCTCGGCGGCACCCGGAAGCACGGCCGCGCGGCCCTGGACGACCGGCTGGCCGACGTCGGGGCGCAGCTCAGCGCCCGGGTCGACCCCGAGCGCCTGGTGCTCTCCGGCAGCGCGCTGGCCGACGGGCTGCCGCGCCTGCTTCAGGTGCTCGCCGACTGCCTCACCGAGCCGGCCTTCGACCCGCAGGACGTCGCCGAGCAGCGGGCCCGCCTGCGGCAACGCATCGACGTCGCCCGGCGGCTGCCCAAGAACGCCGTCCGCGAGGCGCTGCTGCGCCGGTGCCACGGCGACCACCCGCTCAGCCGGGAGACCCCCGAGTCCGGCCTGCTGGCCGCCGTCGACCCGGACGCGATCCGGCAGCTGGCCCAGCAGCGGCTGGTGCCCCGGGGCGCCACCCTGGTCGTGGTGGGCGGCGCGGAGCCGAAGGTGACGGCCGATCAGGTCGGCGCCGCGCTGGCCCGGTGGCGCTCCGACCGGACGGTGACCGCGCCCACCGCACCCGACCCGGTCCGGGGCGGCGGCCTCGACCTGCTGCCCAGGCCGGGCGCCCGGCAGGCCCAGATCCGGCTCGCGGCACCCGCGCTGCCCCGGAGCGATCCCGGCTACGAGGCGCAGCTGGTGGCCAACCTGGTGCTGGGCGGCTACTTCTCCTCGCGGCTGGTCGCGGAGCTGCGGGAGAGCCTCGGCTACGTCTACCACGCCCAGTCGACCGTCGAGGAGCACGCCGGCGGCAGCGCCCTGACCGTGCTCGGCTTCGACACCGACACCCGGACGGCGGGCGCCGCGCTCCGGGCGGCCCGGCACGAACTCGCCAAGATCGCCGACTCCGCGCCGCCCACCGACGCCGAGGTGACCGCCGCCCGCTCGTACGCGGTGGGGATCACCGCCCTGGCGCTGACCGGGCAGAGCGGGCTCGCCCACCACCTGCTCACCCTGGCGTCCGCCGGTCTCGACCACGGCTGGCTGCCCGGCCACCTGCACCGCCTGCGGGCGGTCACGCCGGACGCCGTCCGGGCCGCCGCCCGCAGCTTCGCCCCCGACCGGTTCACCGGCGTCGTCGCCGGCGACCCCGAAGTCCTGCGGCCCGAGCTGGAGTCACCGGGCGGCGGATGGACCCTCTGAGGTCCGAGGTGGTGCTCCGGCGGAGCGTCCCCCAGCATGACGGTCGGGCGGCACTCGCCGCCGGGGGACTCGGGACGGGAAGAGCGATGCGCAGAGCGTGGGCGGTACTGCCGGCCTGGCTGGCGGCCGCAGTGCTGATGGCGGCGGTGGTGCCGGGCACGGCCACCGCGCGGACCGGGGCGGCGGTGGGCACGGCCGCCGAACGGCCGGCCTTCCAACTGCCGTTCCCGTGCGGCACGGTGTGGCAGCTGGACACCTGGGGCCACGATCCGGCGCTGGACATGGTGGTGGAGGGCAACACCGGCTCCGACGGTCTGCCGGTGCTCGCCTCGGCGGCGGGCACGGTGTCCGCCACCTACCGGGACAACGGCTCCGGCAACACCGTCCAGATCAGCCACGGCAACGGCTGGTTCACCGCGTACTACCACCTCAAGGACGACCCGGCGACGTACGTGAAGAAGGGCGACCGGGTGACCCAGGGCAGCACCATCGGCCGGATCGGCATTTCGGGCGCCTCGGGCTGGGCGCACCTGCACTACGAGCAGCGCTACCTGGCCACGGGCGACTTCACCGACGAGAGCCACCGGGTGCCGGCCCTGCTCGACGGCGTCCGGTACTCCGGCCCGAACGCCGAGTGGCCGAGCGTCACCAGCCGCAACTGCACCACCGCACCGTCGGCCTGGCAGGACTGCCCGAGCGGCAACGTCTGCTTCTACTCCGGCGCCGACGGCACCGGCACGGTCTGCCGCTCCGGCTCCGACCAGCCGGCCAGCACCTGCGGCCTGCGCCGCTCCTTCTTCAACAACGGGACGGCGCAGCCCGGTTACGACCACGTCCAGGTCTACTTCCGGGAGGGCGGCAGCCAGTGCCTGCACTTCGGCTGGACCGAGGGCCGGGGCAACCTGCCGGCCGGCGGGCGGACCATCGACCGCTTCGTGTGGCGGGGGGAGTGCTGAGCCGTCCGGCGGGCCGACGGTGAGGGCCGGGTGAACGGCCCGGCACCCTTGTTACCCTTCCCCCAGGACCGTCGGGGGAGGGGAAACGGCTCGTGTACAGCATCATCGTGGTTCCGGGGCCCGGCATGGAGCCGGCCGGTCAGCAACGGCTGGCCCCCGGGCGGACGCTGCGGTTCGGCCGGGAGGGCGGGGCGGGCGACCTGCTCATCCCGCACACCGGCATCTCCAGGGCCGCGGGCGAGATCGTCGCCGACGGCACCCACTGGCTGCTCAGCAACTTCAGCCGGACCGCCACCTACGTGGTGGAGAACCCCGAGGGCGCCGGCGAGCACCTCAAGATCGCCCCGGGCCGGCTCGGCGCCCCGGTCCCGTTCGAGTTCTCCCGGCTGGTCCTGCCGGCAGGCTCCGACCTGATCACCCTGGACGTCTGGGCGCCCCGGCACGACTACGCCGACCGCGACCAGGCGTCCGCGGCCGGCGGCGAGCCCACCCTGCTGGCCTTCCCGCTCGACCGCTCCAAGCGGTACTTCCGGGTGCTCACCGCCCTCTGCGAGCCACGCCTGCGGGTGAGCCCGCACGCCCCCACACCCACCGCCGACCAGATCGTCGAGCGGCTGCGCCCGATCTGGCCGGCCGTCAACCGGGCCGCCGTGCAGTGGAACATCGACTACCTCGCGGTGAAGCTCCGGATCAAGCCCGGCCCGGACAGCGCCGCGCCCGGCCCCAGGCTGGCCGGCAAGAAGGACTCGCTGGTCTCGCTGGCCCTGCGCTTCGACCTGGTCCGGGAGGAGGACCTCGGCACCCTGGAGGCCGACCCGTCCGGACCGGAGCGATGACCACCCGGGACGGCGGCCCGCCGGACCTGCTGCACGTCCCGGCCGGCTACCGGATCGGCCCCTGGACGGTCGGGCACCTGCTCGGCTCCGGTGCCTTCGGCCGGGTGTACGCCGCCCGCCGCTCGGTGCCCGAGGCCGGGGTGCCGACCCGGGCCGCGCTGAAGGTCCTGCCGACCGGCACCAGCACCCCGCGCCAGCTCGGCCACCTGCGCGAACTCGCCGAGCGGGAGACGGCGTTGCTGCGTCGGGTGCGCGCCCCCCGGCTGATCCGGCTGTACGAGGTGCACACCGTCGACGACCCGGCCCGCCCGGAGCTCGACGGTGCCACCGTGCTGGCGCTGGAGGCGGCGGAGGGCTCGCTGGACGACCTGCTCGCCGCCCAGCCCGTCCCGCGCGGCGGCCCGGCCCTGCTCGCCCACGTCTGCGAGGGGCTGGACCAACTGCACCGCGCGGGCTGGGTGCACGGCGACCTCAAGCCCGGCAACGTGCTGCTGATGCCCGACGGGACGGCCCGCCTGGCCGACTTCAGCATGGCCGCCGAGCTGGAGGGCACCCACGCCTACGCCCCCGCCTTCGGCACCGCCGACTACACCCCGCCGGACCTGCTCTGGTGCGAGATCGGCGAGCGCGGGCGCAAGGTCCGTCCGAGCGCCGACATCTGGGCCTTCGGCGTACTGGCCCACCTGGTGCTGACCGGCACCCACCCGCTGCCCGGCGGCACCCCGGCGACCCGCCGCGACGCGGCCGTGCGTTACGCCCGCGGCGAGGAGGAGCTGCGGCTCTCGCCCGACCTGTCCGACGCCTGGCGGGACGTCCTGGGGGACTGTCTGGCCCGCCGGCACGAGGACCGGGCTCCGCACACCGCGGCCTCCCTGCTGCGCCGGGTGGAGGCGGCCGCGGCCGGCCGCCGCGCGTCCTGGCGCCCCGGTCCCTTCCTGCGGCGGCACCGCCCGAGGCTGCTCGCCGCGGCCCTCGCGCTCGGCCTGCTGCTGGGCGGGCTGGCGGCGGTCCTGCCGGGCACCGCCGCGGCGACCGGCTACGACCGCTGCCGGCGCGGCTCGGTGTGCTTCTTCGCCGAGCCGGACGGGCAGGGCGAGTTCTGCTCCTGGGTCGACGCGGACACCGACTGGTCCGAGGGCGAGACCGGCTGCGCCTGGGCGGGCCGGCTCGCCCCCCGGTCGGTCTTCAACAACGGCCAGGACCTCTCCGAGGGCGCCACCCAGGTCGACGTCCAGTACTTCGCCGGCATCGACCACCGGGCCCTGCTCGGCTGTATCGGGAACGGCCACCGCGCCAACCTCCCCGGCGACCAACGGCCACGCTCCCACCGGTGGCTCAGGAGCTGCACGCCCTAGGGGTTGTCCCGTAACTGCTGGCCACAGGTGAGATGATCTTGTCCGTGGCTGGTGTGATCACGGCGTCTGAGCCGTCCTGGATAGCCCCGTTCACCGGGCTGAGCCCGCGCGACTTCCGCAAGCTGATGACAGCGCTGCGGCGCGAGGGCGCCGACACTGTCAG
>NZ_JBIWML010000044.1:0-63820 GCF_044766665.1 Kitasatospora sp. NPDC101801 | reverse complement strand
ACCCGGAAGCTAAGCCTCATAGCGCCGATGGTACTGCAGGGGGGACCCTGTGGGAGAGTAGGACGCCGCCGAACAATCTTTAGTCAGAAAGCCCCGCCGGGTAACCGGCGGGGCTTTCTGCATTTCCGGACCAGGGCACGGTCGGGCACGGTCAAAGGCCCACAGGTGTCAGCGCGACTGATCGACGGTGACGACCATCTTTCCGAGCGCTTCGCCGGCATCCATCGCCCGGTGGGCTTCGACGATCTGGTCGAATCGGTAGACCCGGCTCGGCCGGCCCCGGAGGGTGCCGGCCGCGATCTTGGCGTAGATCTCGTCCAGCGGCACGTCGGTGAGCGGGAAGGCGGGGGTGCCCAGGACGAAGGCGCTGCCGAAGAAGCTGAGCAGGACCCCGCTGGGGAGATCGGTGAGCGGCGCGAAGTCCGGCACCGGTTCGAAGCCGCCCAGGAAGCCGAGCTGGCACACCCGGCCACACGGGCGTACCAGGGCCAGCGAGTCCCGCAGGACGCTGTTCCCGACGATGTCGAACACCGCGTCGACGCTGATCTCACGCTCCCTCACCTGAGAGGCGAGGGCACCGTCGTCGATGAGCACGTCGCTTGCCCCGAGTGCCGTCAGGAGCGGTACGTGCGCCGGGTTCCGGGTCGTGGCGAGGACGGTCGCGCCGTGGTCGACGGCCAGGTCGACGGCGGCCTGGCCGAGCGAGGAGGTGGCTCCCCGTACCAGGACCGTCTCGCCCGGACGCAGGTCCAGGTTGCCGAAGAGGCCGCTCCACGCCGTCGCGTACACCTCGGGCACGGCAGCCAGCTCGGCCCAGTCGAGCGCGGAGCGCACGGCCACCACGTTGGTGGCCGGCACGGTCACCAACTCCGCGTAGCTGCCGTTCCTGGTCCGCCCCATGCCGCCCAGGATCGCCACCACCCTGGTGCCGACCGGGAGTTCACCCGAGGGGTCGGCCTCGACCACCCCGGCGCACTCGATTCCGGGGACGGCGGCGACATTTCCCCAGGCGCCGCTCCGCATGTACGCCTCGGCGTGGTTGAGTCCGAATGCCTTGACCCGGATCAGCACTTCCCCGGCGGCGGGCACCGGGTCGGGCAGTTCGGTACGGGTGAGAACCTCGGGACCGCCGTGGGCGGAGATGACGATGGCCTGCATGGCCCGGCTCCATTCTTGAGTGTCTATTCAAGTATTGCTGCGAAGAACGGGCCACCGCGTGCGGTGGCCCGGTTGGGCTGCCGTCAGACGAGAGCGCCGAAGGCGTTGTCGACGATCGTCCGCAGGAGCGTCTCGTCGGGATTGGCCTTCCCGACCACCATCAGCCCCTGGCAGGTGGCGACCAGCAGCTTGGCGCTGCCGGCGCAGTCCAGTCCGGCGCGTACCTGGCCCCTGCGGGCCGCGTTCTCCAGTGCATGGGTCATGCACCGTTCCAGTCGGGCCAGGTGGCCACGGACGGCGGCGGCCGCCTCGTCGTCCTCGGCGGCGTTCTCGATCGCCGTGTTGACGAGCAGGCAGCCCCGTCGGCCCTCGGGGCTGAGGAGGTCGTGCACCAGCCCGTCGAAGTAGCCGCGGATCTCGGCCACCGAGGCGTCGGAGGCGTCCAGTTCACCCAGCTTCTCGGGGACGACCAGCCGGGAGTAGCGCTCCAGTGACTTCAGGAAGAGCGTGTGCTTGCCGCCCGGGAACGCACTGTAGAGACTGCCGGGTTTGACCCCGGTGGCCTGCACCAGATCCTCGATCGAGGTCGCCCGGTATCCGCGCTCCCAGAACCGCAGCATGGCCACGTTCAGGACGGTGTCAGGCTCGAACTCGCGAGGTCTGGGCATGGGGGAAACATACCTGAGCGACCATTCAAGAACAACCCTGGACCCCGTACGGGCCACCGCTTCGGCCGGACGCCCTGCTGCCGGGCTAGTCGGCGAGGCCGTCCAGGAAGCCGAGCAGGGCCTGGTTGACCTCCTTGGGCTTCTCCTGCTGGGTCCAGTGGCCGCAGTCGGGGAGCCAGAGGGGTTCCGCGAGGTTGGGGGCGAGGTCGTTCAGTGCGGCGAGGCCGGCCCGGGCGCCGTCGTTGGCGACGACGAGGTCGTGTTCGCCGACGATCAGGAGGGCCGGGGGCAGGATCCGGGCGTCGTGCCAGGGGGCGGTGAGGTACCAGTTGTTGTCGAGGTTGCGGTACCAGTTGAGCGGGCGGGTGAAGCCGTTGGTGGCGAACTCGGCGGCGAAGTGGGCGAGGTCGTCCTCGGTGAGCCAGTCGGGAAGATCCGTGGGCAGGGTGAACATGTCGAGGAAGCCGCTGCCCTCGGGGACCAGGGCGACCTGGTCGGCGCTGAGCCGGGGGCGACCGGCCAGCACCGTGCGGAAGGTGGTGTACGGGTCCCGGGCGAGCTCGGCGTCGGCGACGCCGGGCTGCTGGAAGTGGACCATGTAGTAGGTGTGGCCGAGGAGTTGACGGAACAGCTGGAGCAGCGGCATCGGCCCGCGCGGGAACGGCGGGACGGAGAGGCCGACCACGCCGCGGACCAGGTCGGGGCGGAGCAGGGCGGAGGTCCAGGCGACCGGGGCGCCCCAGTCGTGGCCGACCACCACGGCGCGGTCGGCGCCGAGTGCGGGGAGCAGGCCGAGGACGTCGCCGGACAGGTGGAGCAGGGAGTACTGGTCGACCTCGTCCGGTCCGCCGGTCGCGCCGTAGCCGCGCTGGTCGGGGGCGACGGCGTGGTAGCCGGCCTCGGCCAGCGCGACGAGCTGGTGGCGCCAGGAGTACCAGCTCTCCGGGAAGCCGTGCAGCAGCAGGACCAGGGGGCCGCTGCCCGCCTCGGCGATGTGCATCGACAGTCCGCTGGTGGATTCGACCTGGCGGTGCGTGATCGTGGTCATGGGACGGCCCTTCGGTGGCTGGCGCTGCCGGAGTTGTCATGGCCATCCTGCCTCCCGTCCCCGGGAGTTGGGAAGAACGGCTGACGGGGTGTCGACGGACCGGTCGGGCTCAGCGCTCCGGCCTGGCGACCGCGGCCGCCCGTAACGCGATCTCGGTGGCGAACCGGACCTCCGGGTCGGCGAGCCGGTCGCCGAAGGCCCGTTCCAGCACCCGGAGGCGGTAGCGCACGGTCTGCGGGTGGACGCCCAGGTGCTCGGCGAGTTCGGCGGCGGTGGCCCGGGTGGTGAGCCAGGCGCTCAGGGTCTCCAGCAGCCGGGTCCGGCGGGTGGGGGTGAGGCCGGCGAGCGGGGCGAGGTAGCGGCGGGCGATCTGCTGGACCAGGGCCGGGTCGCCGAGCAGGAAGAGCTGGACCAGGTGGTCCTGGCAGTGGCTCAGGGGCGCTTCGGCGAAGACCAGCAACTGCCGTGCCCAGCGCAGTGATTCGGCGGCCTCGGCGAGTGGGGTGGTGAGCCCGACGGCGGCCCGGCAGCCGGCCAGTGCGGCGGCCAGCGCCGGGCGGCGGGTGTCGTCGACCGGGCCCGGCAGCAGCAGGTGGGGTTCGCGGTCGGCCAGGTCGATCAGGATGTCGCGGTCAAGCGCGGCCCGGTGCGGGCGGGAGCCGGGGGCGAGCGCGACCAGGGTGACCTGGTCGGGGAGCGGCCAGGCGGCGTGCTCGGCCAGTTCGGCGAGGGCGCCCCGGGCGACGGCGGTGCCGCCGAGGATCCGGCGGAGCAGGCGGCGGCGCCGGTTGTCGGGCTCCTCGCCGAGCTCGGCCATGGCCTGTAAGTAGCCCTCGCGGGAGAGTTCGGCGATCTCGCCCATGTAGGCGAAGAGCGCGTCGGCGAAGGCCATCAGGACGGCGGCGGAGAGGTTGTGCCGGCGGCCGACGGTGCGGACCCGGCGCAGCGCGACCTGGCAGCCGATCCGGTACGCGTCCTGGAGCATGTCGAGGCTGCGGCCCTCGAACGCCTCGTGCCGGCCGAACCGGCGGCAGATCTCGTCGCGCAGCGAGGTGGTGGCGGTCGGCGCAGCCACCTGGTCGACGAAGGTGGCGACGTTCTGCTCGATGCCGACCCGGATCACCTTGGCGTTCGGACCCTCCAGGAGCTCCCGGTACTCGGGGATGACGCCGACGATCTCGGCGGCCATCTCCTTGAGCAGGCTGGGGAGTTCGGGACGCATCACAGCGGCCAGTTCGCGCGGTATCCGGTCGATCGACGCGGTGAAGCCCGGCGCCTTGCGCGGTGTGGCCATGGATCCCCCTGACGTCCGGCCGTTGGGCCGCACGCATACGACATGTGATGGTTCGCCGAAGATAGAGCACGAGCGGTCGGCAGCGCAGTACTCAGGACACAGAACACTGCTGATCGGCAAGGGAGTTGAGGGGCGGCGGTGAGCGCAGCGCTCACTTCCGGACAAAGTCGGGAAGCGCTTCTGGTGCACCGGGAACAAGAAAATACCCGCTGGTAGCCGGGTTTTCCGGATCTCTGCGAGTGCCGTTGCGTGGCTTGATTACCCGCGCGTAATGTCCCGGTCCAGCGAGGGCAGCCCCACCCACCGCCCCGCTCCCCAACGGTTCCCGAGGTTCGAATCCCTGCTGCTCGCAGCGGAGTTCGGCCTGCCCGGGTGCTGTTACCCCACAGAAAGGACCACCCCGTGCGCAAGCATGTCAAGGGTGCCCTGGTCGCCGCTGCCGGGCTCACCGCGGCCGTCGGCCTGACCTTTGCCCCCACTGCCGCCACCGCCGGTACCACCGCGGTCTGGACGGCCAGCCCCGGTGGCGCCTGGACGGCCAAGGCGACCTCGCCGAAGCTCACCGACACCAAGACCGGCACCAAGCTGACCTGCAGCTCGTCCTCGGCCGCCGGCACCCTGGCGCCCACCAGCAACGGGCTGCCGATCTCCAGCATCACCTCGGTGAGCTGGACCAGCTGTTCCGGTCCGCTGGGCATCACGTTCGCGGTCACCCCGCTGAACCTGCCCTGGGCGCTCAACGCGCTGAGCTACAACTCGGTCACCGGTGTCACCACCGGCACCCTCACCGGCGTCAAGGCCCACATCAGCGGCGCCGGTTGCACCGCCGACTTCGCCGGCCCGACCAGCACCTCGCCCGCCACCCTCACGGGCAGCTACAACAACTCCACCAACACCCTCACCATCAGCGGTGGCGACCTGCACGCGTACGCCGTCTCGGGCAGCTGCCTGGGCCTGCTGAACAACAACGACGCGGCGGTCTACAACGCCGCGTACCTGCTGGCCGCTCCGCAGGTCATCACCTCGCCGTGAGCTGACCCGGCGCGCTCGCGGGCCCCGACCCGGTGGAACGCCGGGCCGGGGTTCCGCGTGCGGAATGTGTGCCGCGTGACGAAGCGGTGCGGCGGACTTGTCATCCGGTGACAGAAAAACCCGGTCCGGACCTCCGCCGCCAACTGTCCGCGTGCGATCACTTGTGACGGCTTGTTACCCGGCCGTAGTGTCCTGCGTCCCGAGCCCCGGTGCACCGGCCGTGGCCGGTGACCCCACCCCTGTTCCGAGGAGTTCAGCCATGAGGGACGCTGTGCGCCGCCGTGCCGTGCGGCCCGCCGCCGTGCTGACGGCCGCGCTGCTGGCCGGTGCGGTGGCCGGGGCCCCGTCCGGCGCGGCGCCCGGCGCGGTGGCCGCGCGGCCGGTGGCGGCCAAGGTGCTGCACTCGGGGGTGAACACCTGCCCCGACCCGCCGATCGGCGACCTGGACCAGGCCCGGCTGCCGCCGGTTCCGCCCGGGGCGACGGTGCTGCCGTTCCCCGACATGGACCCGTTCCCGCCGACTCCGGCCTGCGCCTTCGCGGTCGGCTTCGCCAACGTGCACAAGCTCGGGCAGGCCTCGGTGGTGAACGACCCGGAGCGGGGGCCGGCGCTGGCCGCGCTGAACATGACCCGACGGTTCGTCACGCTCTGGGACCCGGAGCCGGGCCAACAGCCGTACTTCGAGGCGGACTCGCTCGGCTACCTGAAGCTGCCGCCCTCCGACACCACCTTCCTGACCTACGGCTTCATGCCGACCACGGCCAAGATGGAGCTGATCCCGGAGGGGCTGCTGACCATCGTGGCCACCGGGAACTCGGACTGGGAGCAGCCCGCCGAGTTCACCATCGGCGGCTACCAGTCGCTCCGGATCTACGACGTGCGGATCAACGGGACCCCGCTGGACGTCGGCCCGAACTGCCGGACCGTCCGGCCGGTGAACCTGGAGCTGAAGGGCCGGCAGGACGACTACCTGCCGGACGGCGGCGACGGCAAGCCGGACTACACCCTGCAGGGCGGTGGCCCGCTGTCCCAACGCGACCTGACCATTCCGCCGTTCACCGGCTGCGGCACCGGCGGGGAGAACCTGGACCGGCTGTTCACCGCGGCGGTCTCCGGGCCCGGGAACACGCTGAACCTGATCCAGGGGGCGATCTGCACCCCGACCAGCGACCAGCCCAACGGCTGCGAGCCGGAGATCGAACTCCCCGCACTGCCGCAGCGCCGATGACCGGCGGAGCACGACTGAGCCGAGAGAACCGGGAGGTGCCATGGGAATCGAGGTGACCGTGGAGGGGCTGACCAAGTCCTTCGGGCGGCAGACCGTCTGGGAGGACGTCACGCTGACGCTGCCGCCCGGCGAGGTGACGGTGCTGCTCGGGCCGTCCGGCACCGGGAAGACGGTCTTCCTGAAGTCGGTGATCGGGCTGCTCAAGCCGGAGCGCGGCCGGGTGCTGGTGGACGGCGTCGACATGGTGAACAGCCCCGAGCGGGAGATCTACCGGGCCCGTCGGCTGTTCGGCCTGATGTTCCAGGACGGCGCGCTGTTCGGCTCGTTGAACCTCTTCGACAACATCGCCTTCCCGCTCCGGGAGCACACCCGGAAGAAGGAGGACGAGATCCGTCGGATCGTGATGGAGCGGATGGAGATGGTCGGCCTGGTCGGCTCGGAGGCCAAGCTGCCGGGCGAGATCTCCGGCGGGATGCGCAAACGGGCGGGCCTGGCACGCGCGTTGGTGCTGGACCCGCAGATCGTGCTGTGCGACGAGCCGGACTCCGGCCTCGACCCGGTCCGCACCTCCTACCTCTCCCAGCTGCTGATCGACCTGAACGCGCAGATCGACGCCACCATGTTGATCGTCACCCACAACCTGGACATCGCCGCCACCGTGCCGGACAACATCGGCATGCTGTTCCGCCGTGAGCTGGTCGCCTTCGGCTCGCGCGAGGAGCTGCTGCGCAGCGAGCAGCCGGTGGTGCGGCAGTTCCTCAGCGGCCGGCGGGCCGGGCCGATCGGCATGTCGGAGGAGAAGGACCAGGAGGCGCAGGATCTGGAGACCGTACCGGTGGAGGAGTTCCGGCCGCTGCCCGAGCAGTTGCAGCCTTCGCCTGGGCTGCCGCCGCGCCGGGCGTTGCAGCGCCGGCTGGAGGTGGCGCGGTGACCGGCGCGCTGCGGCACACCGGGCAGTTGCTCTCGCTGTCCGCCGGGACGGTCCGGGACACCTTCCGGCGGCCGTTCCAGGTCCGGGAGCTGGTCGAGCAGTTCTGGTTCCTGGCCAGTGTGACGATCCTGCCCGCCGCGCTGGTGTCGATCCCGTTCGGTGCCGTGATCGCACTTCAGGTCGGCTCGCTGGCGCAGCAGTTGGGCGCCCAGTCGTTCACCGGCGGGGCCAGTGTGCTGGCGGTGATCCAGCAGGCCAGCCCGCTGATCGTGGCGCTGCTGATCGCCGGGGCCGGCGGGTCGGCGATCTGTGCCGACCTCGGGTCGCGGAAGATCCGCGAGGAGCTGGACGCGATGGAGGTGATGGGCGTCTCGCCGGTCCAACGGCTGGTGGTGCCCAGGGTGCTGGCCGCGATGGCGGTGGCCGTACTGCTGAACGGGCTGGTCTCGGTGGTCGGCACGCTCGGCGGCTACTTCTTCAACGTGGTGCTCCAGCACGGCACTCCGGGAGCCTACCTGGCCAGCTTCTCGGCGCTGGCCCAGCTGCCCGACCTGTACATCAGCGAGCTGAAGGCGCTGATCTTCGGCTTCATCGCGGGGATCGTGGCCGCCTACCGGGGCCTGAACCCGCGCGGCGGGCCGAAGGGCGTCGGCGACGCGGTCAACCAGGCCGTGGTGATCACCTTCCTGCTGCTGTTCGTGGTCAACGTCGTGCTCACCGCGGTCTACCTGCGGATCGTCCCGCAGAAGGGAGCCTGAGCCATGGCCCTGCTGGACCGCGCCACACCGCCGGGCGGCCCGCCCGAGCCGCCCCGCCGCTCTCCGCTGGCCTGGCTGGAACGCACCGGTGACCACCTGCTGTTCCACCTCGCCGCCCTGCTGTGGATACCGCGCGCGCTGTACCGGTACTTCCGCGAGGTGCAGCGGCTGCTAGCCGAAGTCGCGTTCGGCAGTGGCGGGTTGGGGGTGATCGGCGGCACCGTCGGGGTGATGATCGGGATGACCGCCGCGACCGGCACCGTAGTGGGCCTGCAGGGCCACGCCGCGATGAACCAGCTCGGCACCGCCGCCTTCACCGGCTTCGTCTCCGCCTACTTCAACACCCGGGAGATCGCCCCGCTGGTGGCCGGGCTGGCGCTGTCCGCCACGGTCGGCGCGGGCTTCACCGCCCAGCTCGGCGCGATGCGGATCAACGAGGAGGTGGACGCGCTGGAGGGGATGGGCATCCGCAGCCTGCCCTACCTGGTGACCACCCGGATCATCGCCGGGGTGGTCGCGGTGCTGCCGCTGTACGGCATCGGCCTGCTCTCCTCGTACGCCGCCTCGCGGGCGGTGACCGTGGTGGTCAACGGGCAGTCACCCGGCACCTACGACCACTACTTCGACCTCTTCCTGGCCCCGGCGGACGTGCTGCTGTCCGGCTTCAAGGTGCTGGTCTTCAGCGTGATCGTGATCCTGGCGCACTGCTACTACGGCTTCCACGCCAAGGGCGGCCCGGCCGGGGTGGGCATCGCGGTCGGGCGGTCGGTGCGGAACGCCATCGTGATCATCAGCATCACCGACTTCTTCCTCTCGCTCGCCATCTGGGGAGCCACCACCACGGTGCGGGTGTCCGGATGAGCGCCCGCAGGCAGGGCCGGCTGGTGGCCGGGGTGGTCTTCCTGGTGGTGCCCGCCCTGCTCGCCGGGCTCTGCGTCGCGGTCTACGACCGCACCTTCGCCGACGAGACCACCGTGACCCTGGAGACCACCGCGGCCGGCAACGAGCTGCACGTCAACGCCGACGTGAAGCTGCGCGGCGTGGTGGTCGGCCGGGTCCGCTCGGTCGGTGCCGACGGCGACCGGGCCAGGCTCACCCTGGCGCTGGACCCGGCCCGGCTGACCGGCATCCCGGCCGGGGTGACGGCCCAGCTGCTGCCCACCACGCTGTTCGGCGAACGTTTCGTCGCCCTGGTGCCCCCGGCCGCCGGCTCCGACCGCCCGCTGCGGGCGGGCGCCGTGATCGCCCAGGACCGCTCGCCGGAGGCCGTCGAACTCGAACAGGTCCTCGACCACCTGCTGCCGCTGCTCACCGCCGTCCAGCCGGAGAAGCTCTCCGCCACCCTGAACGCGGTCTCCACCGCGCTGCGCGGACGCGGCACCCAGCTCGGCGCCACCCTGGTCGACCTGGACTCCTACCTGGCCGGGCTGAACCCCGAACTCCCGGCCCTGACCCGGGACATCGGGCAGCTGGTGACGTTCAGCCAGACCTACGGCGACGCCGCCCCCGACCTGCTCCAGGCACTCACCGACCTGACCACCACCACCGGCACGCTGAGCCGGCAGCAGGGCGGCCTGCGCGCGCTGTACGCGGCGGGCAGCACCAGCGCCCGGGACCTGACCGACTTCCTGCAGCGCAACCGGTCCACCCTGATCCGGCTCTCCGCCGACAGCCGGGCCACCCTGGAGCTGCTCGCCGAGTACGCTCCCGCCTTCCCCTGCACGCTGCGTCAGCTGTCCGACTTCGTACCGGTGATGGACAAGGCGCTCGGCAAGGGCACCGACCGGCCCGGCCTGCACGTCACCGTCTCCACCCTGCCGTCGCGCGGCAAGTACCAGCCCGGCAAGGACGCACCCGCGTACACCGCCACCGGCGGACCCAAGTGCTACGACACCCCCTACACCGGACGTGGCAGCACGCCGCCCGCGGCAGCCGCGGGGGAGGGCTTCCCGATGCCCGCCGCCTTCGGCCTGGGCCTGCCCAACTCACCGCAGGAGAACGCGCTGGTGAACGAACTCCTGGCCCCCGGAGGGGACCTGCCGGACTGGACCAGCGTGCTGGCCGGACCGCTGCTGCGCGGAGCCGAGGTGAAGCTCGGATGAGACGCCGCAGTCTGGCCGCGCCGATCACCAAGTCGCTGGCCTTCATCCTGGTCACCGCACTGGCCACCACCGCACTGGCCCTGGGCATCGTGGACACCGGCCTCGGGGACGCCGCCTCCGGCTACCGGGCCCGGTTCACCGACGTGACCGGCCTGAGCGTCGGCGACAGCGTACGGATCGCCGGGGTCCGGGTCGGCGAGGTGGACAGCGTCACGGTGGTGGACCGCCGGTACGCCCAGGTGAGCTTCTCGGTCCGCCGGGGCACCCAGCTGCCCGCCTCGGTCACCGCCTCGGTCAAGTACCTCAACCTGGTCGGCCAGCGCTACCTCGAACTGGAGCGCGGCGCCGGGCCGTTGGCGGACCACCTGAACCCCGGCTCGACCATCCCGCTGGAGCGCACCCGGCCCGCGCTCGACCTGACCCAGCTGTTCAGCGGATTCCAGCCGCTGTTCCAGGGCCTCTCGCCGACCGAGGTGAACAAGCTCGCCGAGGAGATCGTCCAGGTGCTCCAGGGCCAGGGCGGCACGGTGGACGGCCTGCTGCGCAGCGTCGGTTCGCTGACCGGCACGCTGGCGGCCAAGGACGAGGTGATCGGCCGGGTGATCGACAACCTGAACACGGTGGTCGCCACCGTCAACACGCACGAGCAGGGCTTCACCGAACTGGTCGGCACCGTGCAGCAGTTGGTGGCCGGCTTCGCCCGCGACCGGCAGCCGATCGGCGAGGCCGTGCAGGCCCTGGGCGCGCTGACCACCAGCACCGCCGGACTGCTCCGGGACAGCCGCCCGCCGCTCAAGGACACCATCGGCCAACTGGGCCGGCTGTCCACCGGACTGGCCGAGCACAACACCCAGCTGGAGAGCTTCCTGCAGCGCAGCCCCGAGAAGCTGCGCACGCTGGGCCGGCTGGCCGGGTACGGCTCCTGGTTCAACCTCTACCTCTGCCAGGCCGCGGTCACCGGCGTCGGCACCAGCGACGGCAGTCCGCCGCCCACCGGCATCACCGTCACCGAACCGAGGTGCCAGGGATGAACCGGACGCTGCGCCAACCCCTGTTCAAGCCGCTGCGCGAACGCAACCAGGCCGTGGTCGGCGCGGTCGGACTGCTGCTGATCCTGCTGCTGTCCGCCGTCGCCTACCAGGCCGACCGGCTGCCGCTGCTCGGCCAGGGCACCGAGTACACCGCCGAGTTCACCGAGGCGGGCGGGCTGCGCCCGGGCAACGAGGTCCGGGTCGCCGGGGCCAAGGTCGGCAAGGTGACCGGGGTCGGCCTGGCCGGTGCCAAGGTCCGGGTGGCCTTCCGGGTCAAGGACACCTGGCTCGGCGACGCCTCCACCGCCGCGATCGGCATCCGCACCCTGCTGGGGGAGAAGTACCTCGCCCTCGACCCGCTCGGCGCCGCCGAGCAGGACCCGGACCGGACCATCCCGGCCAGTCGGACCACCTCCCCGTACGACGTCACCCAGGCGCTGGACGGGCTCGGCAAGACGCTCGGCGCGATCGACGGCAGCAGGCTCGCGGAGAGCTTCCGGACCATCGCCGACACCTTCAAGGACACCCCCGACTCGGTGCGCAGCGCCGCCGACGGCCTCTCCGCGCTCTCCCGCACGGTGGCCGACCGGGACGCCCAGCTGGCCCGGCTGCTCAGCGGCAGCGCCTGGCTGAGCAAGACGGTGAGCGACCAGAACAGCCGGTTCGCCGCCCTGCTCGACGACGGCGACCAGCTGCTCGCCGAGATCCAGCGCCGCCGCACGGCCGTCCACCAACTGCTCACCGGCACCGGCGAACTGGGCAGCCAGCTGACCGGGCTGGTCCGGGACCAGGAGCGGCAGCTGGCCCCGACGCTGGCCGCACTGGACCGGGTCACCGGCGTGCTGCGGGACAACCAGCAGAGCCTGGACCAGACCCTCGCCCTGCTCGGCCCGTACTACCGGCTGATGGGCAACACGCTCGGCAACGGCCGCTGGTTCGACACCTACCTGTGCGGGGTGGTGCCCCGGTCCTACCTGCCCGACGGGACGTCACCCGCCGCCGGCTGCCTGCCGAACCGGCCGGAAGGAGGCCGGGGATGAAGCGACCCGGCGCCAGGAGCTCCGTCGTGATCGGCACCGGTGCGGCCGTGGCCGCACTGCTGGCCGTCCTGATCGCCGTCCCCGGCCCGGAGGGAAGCCGGGTGACGGTCTACTTCGACCACGCCGTGGGGGTGTACGCGGGTTCCGACCTGCGGGTGCTCGGCGTCAAGGTCGGCACCGTGGACGCCGTTCGCCCCGAGGGCGAACGGGTCCGGGTGCAGCTCACCCTCGACCACGGGGTGAAGGTCCCGGCCGACGCCTCCGCCGTGGTGGTCGCCCCGAGCGTGGTCGCCGACCGGTACGTCCAGCTCACCCCGGCCTGGACCGGCGGCCCGGTGCTGGCCGACCGGGCGGTGATCCCGGTCGACCGGACGGCCGAGCCGGTCGAGATCGACCAGCTCTACCAGAGCCTGACCGACCTCAGCACCGCACTCGGTCCGGACGGCGCCAACTCCGACGGGGCGCTGTCCCGGTTGCTGGAGGTCGGGGCCCGGAACCTGGACGGCAACGGCAAGGCGATCGGCGACAGCATCGAACAGCTCGGCCGGGCAGCCAAGACGCTCTCCGGCCGCAGCGACGACCTGTTCGGCACCCTGACCCAACTGCAGTCCTTCACCAGCATGTTGCAGGAGAACGACCGTCAGGTCCGGTCCGCCACCGACCGGCTGGCAGACGTCAACACCTTCCTGGCCCAGGACAAGGAGGAACTCGGGCTGGCCCTGCAGAACCTCGCGGTCGCGCTCGGCGAGGTGAAGACCTTCGTCGAGCAGAACCGGAGCCGACTGGCTCACAGCATCGACCAGTTGGTGCCGATCACGCAGAGCCTGGTGGACCAGCGGGCCTCGCTGGCCGAGCTGCTCGACACCGCGCCGCTGGCGGCCGGCAACCTGCTGCGCGCCTACGACCCGGCGGCCGGCACGCTGGCCGGCCGGGCCAACCTGACCGAGATCGCCGCCCTGCCGCTACCACTGCCCGGAGTGGGCCGATGAGACGTCAACTCCTGCTGTTCCCGCTGGTGTTCCTGACCGGCTGCGCCGGCTTCGGCGGCGTCCAGGACCTGCCGCTGCCGGGCGGCGCCGACCTCGGCGACCACCCGTACCAGGTCTCGGTCCGGTTCGCCGACGTGCTCAGCCTGGTCCCGCAGTCGGCGGTCAAGGTGAACGGCGTCGCGGTCGGCCGGGTGACCGGGATCGAGCTCTCGCCGGACGACTGGACCGCCGTGGTCACCCTCCGGCTGAACGGCAAGGTCCGGCTGCCCGCGAACAGTTACGCCGAACTCGCGCAGTCCGGCCTGCTCGGCGAGAAGTACGTCCGGCTGACCGCGCCGCCCGCCACCGAGACGGCCCAGGGCAGTCTGGTCGACGGCGCGGTGATCCCCGACAGCAGGACGGGGCGCTCCACCGAGGTGGAGGAGGTGTTCGGCGCGCTGTCGATGCTGCTGAACGGTGGCGGGATCGACCAGCTGCGGAGCATCAACACCGAGCTCGGCAACGCGCTGAGCGGCAATGAGACTCAGCTCCGCTCGGTGCTGGACCGGCTGAACACCTTCACCGGCGAACTCGACTCCCACCGGGCCGAGTTGACTGCCGCGCTGGACGGCGTCGACCGGCTGTCCAGCACCCTGGCCACCCGGGACCAGCAGATCGGCACCGTGCTCACCGGGCTCAGCCCCGGCCTGGCCGTGCTGGAGGAGCAGCGCGGCGACCTGGTCACCCTGCTGCGCTCGCTGGACACCCTCTCGGGGGTCGCCGTGGACACCGTCAACCGCAGCCGGGACGACATGGTGGCCGACCTCAAGGCGATCGCCCCCACCCTGCAACGGCTGGCCGACGCGGGCAAGGCGCTGCCGGACTCGCTCCAGGTGCTGCTCACCTACCCGTTCACCGACGAGGTGCTGCGCGGCGTCAAGGGCGACTACCTGAACGTCTACCTGGACCTGGCCGCCGCCCCGGGCACCCGGATCATCCCCGAGCTCGACCCGAACGACACCGCCGACCCGCCGCCCAAGCCGGACCCGGTGCCGGCACCGGAATCCCTCGCCCGGCAGCTCCCGTTGCCGCTGCCCTCCGTCACCGGACCGTCCGGAAAGGCGCGCTGATGCTCACCCTCGCGGTCCGGTTGAAGAACCTCGGCTTCCTGCTGATCGCCGTCCTGGTGCTCGGCTACATCGCGATCCGGCACGCCGACCTCGGCCGGTACGTCGGGCTGCGCGGCTACTACCAGGTGGACGTCCAACTGGAGCGCACCGGAGGCCTGTTCGAGCACGCCGACGTCACCTACCGGGGCGTCTCGGTCGGCCGGGTCGGCCCGATCCGGCTCACCCCGGACGGGGTGACGGCCGAACTGCGGATCTCCCGGGACGCGCCACCGATCCCGGACCGGCTGAAGGCGGTGGTGGCCAACCTGTCCGCCGTCGGCGAGCAGTACATCGACCTGCGCCCCAGCACCGACCAGGCGCCGTACCTGCGGGACGGCGCTGAGATCGCCCGCGCCGACACCGCCGTCCCGGCGCCGGTCACCGACATGCTCGGCCGGGTGGACGCGCTGGTCGCGTCGGTGCCGCTGAACTCGCTGCGCACCGTGGTGGACGAGTTCGGCATCGCCTTCAACGGCCAGGCGGACAACCTGCAGGCGCTGCTGGACGGCAGCCGGGGATTCCTGACCGCCGCGAGCGGGGCGCTGCCCGCCACCAACCGGTTGATCGTGGACGGCGAGGCGGTGCTGCGGACCCAGAACGAGGAGGCCACGGCGATCCGGGCGTTCGCCACCGGTGCGGCCGAGCTCTCGGCCCAACTCTCGCGCTCCGACGGCGATCTGCGGAAGCTGATCGCCTCCGGGCCCGGGGCAGCCGGTCAGGTCAGCGCCCTGCTGAAGGAGGTCGACCCCGGGCTGAGCGTGCTGCTGGCCAACCTGCTGACCACCGCCGAGCTCGGCGTCACCCGGCAGCACGGCATCGAGGAACTGCTGGTCCGGCTGCCGGCGGCCGCCGCTGCCGGGGCGACCGCGGTGACCGCCGACGGCGCCCGGCTGGGCATGGCCGTGACCTTCTTCTCGCCGCTGCCGTGCACCGACGGCTACCAGGGCACCGTCTACCGCAACGGCCTGGACACCTCGCCCGGGACCTTCAACGCCGACGCGCGCTGCAACGCACCGGCGGGCAGCGGGACTTCGGTCCGCGGCTCGGGCAACGCGCCCAAGGGCGGGGTGCCGACCCCGGTGGCGCCCGCGACGCCCGGGGCCAGGCCGTGACCGCGCCCGGCCGGAACGCCCGGACCAGGAGGGGGCTGGCCTGGGCAGTGGCCCTGGTCGTGCTGGCGCTCGGCGGGCTGAGCCACCGGCAGGCGCGCAGCGACACGGCCGACGACCGGGCCCGGGCCGGCGCGCTGGCGGCCGGGCGGACCGCGGTGACCGTACTGACCAGCGCGGACGCCGCCGACCCGGCGGCCACCCGGGCCCGCTGGCTGTCCGTCACCCACGCACCGCTGCACGACCGGCTCGGCGCCGCCCCGGCGCCGGACCAGACCGTACGCGCCAGCCTGGCCGGAGCGGCGCTGACCGCGCTCGACCCGGCGGCGGGCACGGCCCGGCTGATCGCCGTGGTCCGGCTCGAACGGGTCTCCGCCACCGGCGGGTCGAGCACCGACCGGCGCCGGGTGACGGTGTCGCTGACCCGGACCGGGGACGGCTGGAAGGCCGCCGACCTGGCGACCGTACCGGTGGCGGCGGCGTGAGGCGCCCGCTCGGTCGCTCCGTCGCGGGCGCGCTGCGGTACCTGCGGCGATGCGGTCCGGTACTGGTCCTGCTCGGTGGGCTCGCGCTGTTCGGGACCGGACAGCTGATCCGGAGCGGCGCCGACACCACCGACCGCGCGTTCACCGACCGGGCCGCCACCGGCCGGGTGGCCGAGGAGGTCGGGTCGGCGCTCGGGCGGGCCTTCTCCTACGCGGCCACCGACAGCGAGAGCACCAGGACGGCGGCCCGGGCGGTCTTCGACGGCACGGCGGGGGAGCAGTACCTGGCGCTCACCGAGCGGCTCGGCGGCTGGGTCGGCGAGCAGCAACTCGTCCTGACCAGCCGGGTGGTGAGCGCCGGGGTGGTCCGGCTCGGTGCCGACCGGGCCGAGCTGCTGGTGCTGCTCGACCAGAGCGCCCGGCGGGCGGACGGGCCGCCCACCGCCACCGCCGCCCAACTGCTGGTCAGCGCCCGGCTGGAGGCCGGCCACTGGCTGGTCACCGATCTCAAGTCCCTGTAACGGAGGAGTGGATGACAGTGCGTGCGATTCGCGACCGGCTGCCGGTGCTCGCGGCCGGGCTGCTGCTGGCGGCGACGGTGGCGGCGGGGTGGGGCGGCTGGTCCTGGTACGCGGCCGCGCACGACGGCTCCGCCGACCTGGCCCGGGCCAGGGACCAGGCGCTGGCGGCGGGGGAGCAGGCCGTACAGAACCTGAACACCCTGGACCACGCCGCCCTGGCGCCCGGGCTGGACCTCTGGGAGCAGTCCACCACCGGCGAGCTGCACAGCCAACTGGTCCAGGGGCGCAGCGAGTTCGAGAAGCAGGTGCAGCAGGCCCGGAGCGTCACCACCGCCCACGTGCTGGACGGCGCGGTCACCGAGCTGGACGAGCGGTCCGGTCAGGCCGCCGTGCTGATCGCGATCCGGATCACCGTCCGGACCGGGCAGGAGCAGCCGGTCAGCAAGGACAGCCGGATGCTCGGCCGGCTCACCAGGACGGGCGAGGGCTGGAAACTCAGCGCCCTCGGCCAGGCCCCGATGGGCACCACCGCGTCGGTCGCGCCGACCGCCCCGACCACGCCGTCCGCCGGGCAGTGAGGAGCACCGCCGCCATGTCGACCACCACCACCCGCCACCTGATCAACCGTCAACGCCGCCTGGCCGCCGGCCGCCCGCCCGTCGCCCCGGCTCCGGACCCGGCCCCCGCGAAGCGGTCGCCGCGCCGCCGCCCGCTGCCCGCCGTGCTGCTGGCGCTGGCCGTGCTGCTCGGCGGCTTCGGGATCTGGTCGACGGTGGCCGCCGCCGGCCTGCGGGCCGACGCCGGGCAGCACAACACCGCCCTCACCGACCCGGCCGGTACCAGCGAGGTGAAGGGAAAGATCACCGAGGCGGTGAACGAGCTGTTCTCCTTCACCCACGCCGACCCCGCCCGCACCGACCAGGCCGCCCGGCGACTGCTCACCGGCCGGGCGGTCGAGCAGCACGCCACCCTGCTGGCCCAGGTTCGGGCCCAGGCGGCGGCCAAGAAGCTGGTGCTCACCACCACGGTCACCGATGCGGCGGTGGCCGCCCTGGACGGCGACCGGGCCCGGCTGGTGATCTTCGCCGACCAGCGCAACACCAGCACCGCCGACGGGGCCAAGGACGCCGCCGGCTACTCCGCGGCGATGTTCGCGGTCGATGCCGTGCGCACCGACGGCAGCTGGCGGATCGAGAACATCGACACCTACGGCCGGTGACGGCGGACGGCCGGTCAGCGGCCCCGGGACGGTGTCACGACTCGGTGCACCATCCGCGCCGGATGTATTTGAACCTGTTCAGAATGCTCTAGAGTCGAGCCCGTCGAGGCGCTGAACTGCGCCCACGGCGGACTGCCCCCGGGCGGCTTCCGCATGCCTGCCGACCGTTGAGGGGGACTCATGTCCGCTACGTCCAGCCCCGCCGCCCCGCCGCCCGGCCCGCAGTGGGACCCGTACACGTACCGCCCGTCGGCGCCGGCCCCGCAGCCGTTCCAGTGGCTGCGGGCCGGCGATCCCGGCCGGAAGGCGCCCGCCACCCGCCGGGTGGTCGGCCTCGCGCTGGCCGCCGGAGTGCTGACCAGCTGGCTGCTGGCCGACGCACTGGGCGTCAATCTGCTGCTCTGCGGCCTGGTCACGGCGGTCGGGGCGGGCATCGCCGCCCGGTCGGCGGGCCGCTCGGTCCGGCCCTGGACGGTGGTCTGGAGCGTGCTCGCGCTCGTGCTGCTCACCGTGCCCGCCCTGTACGAGGCCGACTGGGCGGTGGTCCTCTCCGGTGTCTGCGCGCTGGGCCTGGCGTCGCTCGCCCTGCACGGCGGCAAGCGCTGGCTGGGCGTGCTGCTCGCGCTGCCCGGACTGGCCTGGCAGCTCGTGCCGTCCGTGCGCTGGGCCCGCACGGGCCTGCGCGGCCTCGGGCTGCCAGGCGGGCGGGGCAAGGCGGTGTCGGTCCTCAAGGCGGCGCTGGTGGCGGCCGTCCTGCTGGCCGTCTTCGGCGGACTGTTCGTCAGCGCCGACGCCGCGATGGCCGAGGTGCTGGAGGACCTGATCCCCCGGGTGGAGCTGGAGCCCGGCGACCTGCCGCAGCACGCCTTCCTGTTCTGCCTCGGCCTGCTGGTCTCGCTCGGCTTCGCGCACATCGCGGCCGGCCCGCGCCGTTGGGACCGGACGGTGGTCAAGCCCGGCCGCCCGCGCGGCCGACTGGAGTGGGCGGTGCCGCTGGCCGCGCTCAACCTGCTGTTCGGCGCCTTCGCCGTGATCCAGGCGATCGTGGTGCTCGGCGGCCGGGACGCCATCATGGCGAAGACCGGGATGAGCCGGTCCGAGTACGCCCGGCAGGGCTTCTGGCAACTGATGGTGATCACCGTGCTGACCCTGGTCGTGGTCGCCGTCGCGAACCGCTGGGCCCCGCGCGCCACCGAGTCGGACCGTCGGCTCGCCAAGCTCCTGCTGGGCGCGCTGTGCACCCTCACCCTGGTCGTCGTCGCCTCGGCGCTCGGCCGGATGTGGTACTACGTCGACGCCTCCGGGTTGACCCAACTGCGGCTCTGGGTCCTGGTGGTGGAGATCTGGCTCGGTGTGGTGCTGCTGCTGGTGATCGTGGCGGGCGCCCGCCGGGCGGCCGGCTGGCTGCCGCGCGCCGTGGTGCTCAGCGCCATGGCCACCGCCGCCGTCTACGGGCTGATGAGCCCGGACGCGATGGTCGCCGAGCAGAACGTGGCCCGCTACCGGAGCACCGACCGGATCGACCTGCGCAACATCGTCGGGCTCTCGCTGGACGCCGTCCCGGCCCTGGACCGGCTGCCGGCCGACCAGCGGGCCTGCGCCCTGTCCCTGGTCACCCGCGGCCTCACCGACGGCCCCCGGCCGTGGTACGCCACCAGCCTCTCCGAGTCCCGGGCCCGCGACCTGCTGGCCGCCCGCCCGGTGACGGACTCGTCGGAGGCGTGCGACCGGATCGGCTTCCACGGGCGCTGAGCGCGCGGGTCAGCCGCCGTCCGGCGCCCGGAAGCCCGCCAGGATGCGTTCGGCGGCCAGAGTGGCCGTCAGGGTGCCGTCCCGGACCTGCTGTTCGAGGTCCGGGACGATCCGGCGCACGCCGGGATGCTCGCGCAGCTGCGAGAGCAGCTGGTCGTGCACCATCGCCCAGGTCCAGGCCACCTGCTGGTCGCGGCGCTTGGCGGTCAGCGACCCGGTCGCCTCCAGGATCTGCCGGTGCTGGGTCAGCCGCTCCCAGAGGGCGTCCAGGCCGGCGCCGTCCCGGCCGCTGCAGGTGAGCACCGGGGTGGTCCAGGCGGCGTCCGGGGCCTGCAGCAGGCGCAGCGCACCCGCCAACTCCCGGGCGGCGGCCCGGGCGTCGAGCTCGTGCGGGCCGTCGGCCTTGTTCACCGCGACCAGGTCGGCGAGTTCCAGGACGCCCTTCTTGATGCCCTGGAGCTGGTCGCCGGTGCGGGCCAGGGTGAGCAGCAGGAAGGAGTCGACCATGTTGGCCACCGTGGTCTCCGACTGGCCGACACCCACGGTCTCGACCAGGACGACGTCGTAGCCGGCCGCCTCCATCACCACCATGCTCTCGCGGGTGGCCCGGGCCACCCCGCCGAGCGTGCCGGAGGTCGGCGAGGGCCGGACGAACGCGGCCGGGTCGACCGCGAGCTTCTCCATCCGGGTCTTATCGCCCAGGATGGAGCCGCCAGTCCGGCTGGAGGACGGGTCGACGGCGAGCACCGCGACCCGGTGGCCGAGCCCGGTGAGCATGGTGCCGAGACCCTCGATGAAGGTCGACTTGCCGACACCGGGCACACCGGTGATGCCGACCCGGACGGCCTTGCCCGAGTGCGGCAGCAGCGCCACCAGCAACTGCTGGGCCAGCGCCCGGTGGTCGGGCCGGGTGGACTCCACCAGGGTGATGGCCCGCGCGATGTACGCGCGCGAGCCGTCCAGCACGCCCTGGATGTACTGGTCGAGGTCGATCGTCCGGGCCATCGGGTCAGCGGCTCACAGCTCGTGGCCGAGCGACGCCGCCAGCGTCCTCAGCAGGTCGTGGGCCGCGTCGGGGATCACCGTGCCGGGCGGGAACACGGCGGTGGCACCGGCCTGGTACAGGGCGTCGAAGTCGCCCGGCGGGATGACGCCACCGACCACGATGGTGATGTCCTCCCGGCCGGCCTCGGCGAGTTCGGCGCGGAGCGCGGGCACCAGGGTGAGGTGTCCGGCGGCCAGCGAGGAGACGCCGACGATGTGCACGTCGGCTTCCACGGCCTGCCGGGCGACCTCGGCCGGGGTCTGGAACAGCGGGCCGACGTCCACCACGAAGCCGAGGTCGGCGAAGGCGGTGGCGATCACCTTCTGCCCCCGGTCGTGCCCGTCCTGGCCCATCTTGGCGACCAGGATGCGCGGACGGCGGCCCTCGGCCTCCTCGAACTTCTCCACCAGGTCACGGGTGCGCTGCACGGCCGTGGACGGTCCTGCCTCGTCGCGGTACACACCGGAGATGGTACGGATCTGGCCGGAGTGGCGCCCGTAGACCTTCTCCAACGCGTCGGAGATCTCGCCGACCGTCGCCATCGCCCGGGCCGCGTTCACGGCCAGCGCCAGCAGGTTGCCCTCCAGGCCGCCGTCGCGCTGGGCCCCGGCCTCGGCGGAGGCGGTCAGCGCGCGCAGGGCGTCCTGGCAGGCGGCCTCGTCGCGCTCGGCGCGCAGCCGGCGCAGCTTCTCGATCTGCTGGGTGCGGACGGAGGAGTTGTCGACCTTGAGGACGTCGATCTGCTCGTCGGTGGCGACCAGGTACTTGTTGACGCCGATCACGGGCTGGCGGCCGGAGTCGATCCGGGCCTGGGTGCGGGCGGCGGCCTCCTCGATGCGGAGCTTGGGGATGCCGGCGTCGATCGCCTTGGCCATGCCGCCGGCCGCCTCGACCTCCTGGATGTGCTGCCAGGCGCGCTCGGCCAGGTCGTGGGTGAGCTTCTCGACGTAGGCGCTGCCGCCCCAGGGGTCGATCACCCGGCAGGTGCCCGACTCCTGTTGCAGCATCAGCTGGGTGTTGCGGGCGATCCGGGCCGAGAAGTCGGTCGGCAGCGCCAGCGCCTCGTCCAGGGCGTTGGTGTGCAGCGACTGGGTGTGGCCCTGGGTGGCGGCCATCGCCTCCACGCAGGTGCGGGTGACGTTGTTGAAGACGTCCTGGGCGGTGAGCGACCAGCCGGAGGTCTGCGAATGGGTGCGCAGCGAAAGCGACTTGGCGTTCTGCGGGTCGAACTGCCCGACCAGCTTGGCCCAGAGCAGCCGGGCCGCCCGGAGCTTGGCGACCTCCATGAAGAAGTTCATCCCGATCGCCCAGAAGAACGACAGCCGGGGCGCGAAGGCGTCCACGTCCATGCCCGCATCGAGGCCGGCCCGCAGGTACTCCACGCCGTCGGCGAGGGTGTACGCCAGCTCCAGGTCGGCCGTGGCCCCGGCCTCCTGGATGTGGTAGCCGGAGATCGAGATCGAGTTGTAGCGCGGCATCTTCTGCGAGGTGTACGCGAAGATGTCGGAGATGATCCGCATCGAGGGCTGCGGCGGGTAGATGTAGGTGTTCCGGACCATGAACTCCTTGAGGATGTCGTTCTGGATGGTCCCCGCCAGCTTCTCGGGCGACACCCCCTGCTCCTCGGCCGCCACGATGTAGAGCGCCAGGATCGGCAGCACGGCGCCGTTCATGGTCATCGACACCGACATCTTGTCCAGCGGGATGCCGTCGAAGAGCTGGCGCATGTCGTAGATCGAGTCGATGGCCACGCCCGCCATGCCGACGTCGCCGGTGACCCGGGGGTGGTCGCTGTCGTAGCCGCGGTGGGTCGGCAGGTCGAAGGCGACCGAGAGGCCCTTCTGACCGGCCGCCAGGTTCCGCCGGTAGAACGCGTTGGACTCCTCCGCCGTGGAGAAGCCGGCGTATTGACGGACCGTCCAGGGCTGGTTGACGTACATGGTCGGGTAGGGCCCGCGCAGGTACGGGGCGATGCCCGGGTAGGTGCCGAGGAAGTCCAGACCGGCCAGGTCCGCGCCGGTGTACAGCGGCTTGACGCCGATGCCCTCGGGGGTGTCCCAGACCAGGTCCTCGACCTCCTTGCCGGTGGCCTGCTGCCAGGCCCCCCGCCACTGTCCTTCGGTGGCCGGGGCGCCGTCGGCGCCGTCCAGGCCGATCTCCGAGAAGTCCGGGATCATCGCGCCACTCCGATCTGGTCGAGCACCGAGGAGAGGACCGCGACCACGTCGCTGCCCACGAAGACGAACTCGTCCACCCCGGCCCGCTGGTACGCCTCGCGACGGTCGCCCGGCCGGCCGGCCAGCAGCACCTGTCGGGCGCCTGCCGCCTTCAGGGCGGCGGCGAGCTCCTCGGCGTGCTCCTGGTACAGCTGGTCGCTGGAACACAGGCAGGCCACGGTGGCCCCGTCGGCCGCGAACTCCTCAGCCAGGGCAGCCACTTCGGAGGAGACGGCGAGCCGGGTTTCCAGACCGCCGGCCTGGAACAGGTTGGCGGCGAAGCCGGACCTGGCCGTGTGCACGGCCGCCGGGCCGAGGGCCGCCAGGAAGACCCGGGGCCGCGCCCCCGCCTCGGCGAGCTGTGCGTCGGAGCGGGTCCGGAGCGCCTCGAAGGCCTCGGCGCGCCGCACCCGGGGCAGGCCGCCGCCGAGCGGGGCCGGGGCCGGCTCGCGGACCACCGGCTGCTCCTGGAGATTGGGGAACTCGCTGACGCCGGTGATGGGTTCGCGGCGCCGGGCCAGGGCGGTGGAGCGCTGCGCCCAGGTCGCGGCGATCCGGTCGCGGACCAGCCCGGAGCGCAGGGCGGCGGCCTGGCCGCCGGCCCGCTCGATCTCCTGGAACCAGGCCCAGGCGGCCCGGGCCAGCTCGTCGGTCAGCTGCTCGACGTACCAGGAGCCGCCGGCCGGGTCGATGACCCGGGCCAGGTGCGACTCCTCCAGCAGGATCGCCTGGGTGTTCCGGGCGACCCGGCGGGCGAAGGCGTCCGGGAGACCGAGCGCGGTGTCGAACGGGAGCACCGTCACCGCGTCCGCGCCGCCGACCCCGGCGGCCAGGCAGGCGACCGTGGTGCGGAGCATGTTCACCCAGGGGTCGCGCTCGGTCATCATCACGCTGGAGGTGACCGCGTGCTGCCGCTGCGCCGCCGAGGGGCCGGCTGCCGCGCCCGCGACCTGGGTCACCCGGGCCCACAGCCTGCGGGCGGCGCGGAACTTGGCGATGGTGAGGAACTGGTCGGCGTCCGCCGCGTAGCGGAACTCCAGCTGGGCGCAGGCCGCGTCGACCGACAGCCCGGCCCCGGTCAGCGCCCGCAGGTAGGCGACCCCGGTGGCGAGCGAGGCGCCCAGCTCTTCGGCGGGGGAGGCGCCGGCGTCGTGGAACGCGAGCGCGTCCACGGTCAGCGCCCGCAGGCCGGGGTGGTCGCGGTCGCAGCGGACGGCGAGGGCGACGGCCTCGGCGAGCTGCCCGTCGAGGGGCGCGTCCTGGCCGGTACGGGCCAGCAGGCCCAGCGGGTCCGCGCCCAGGTTGCCCCGCGCGGCGTCGGCCGGCACCTCACGCTCCGCCAGGACGGCGAGCAACTGCTCGGCGGCGGCGGCGAATTCGGGCCCGGCGTCGAGCACGACGGGTGCCAGGTCGAGGTAGACGCCGTTGAGCACGTCCGGCAGCGCGGTGACCGGCAGGCCGGAGCCGCCGACCGTCAGCCAGAGCGAGCCGACGCCGTTCTCCAGGTCCGCCAGCACCGCTTCGTTGCACCGCTGCGGATCGGGGTGGGCGTGCCGCTGGCGGACCTCCCAGCCGGAGAGCACGGACCCCTCCGCCCGGCCGCCCCGCAGGTACGGCGGGAAACCGGGATAGCCGGCGTCGGCCGGGGCGTCCTCGGCGGTGTACAGCGGGCGGGCGCGCAGCCCGTCCTGGAGGTCGGTGGTGAGCGCGTCCTCGGCGCGGGTGCCGTGGACGTCCTGCGCACCTGACTTGCGCAGGACACCTTCGACAAGGAGCTGCCATTGCTCACGGGTTGCGTCCGAGAACTCGGCGGCCAGGGGGAGCCCTTCGGGCGAGACCGTCATGACGGAAGGTTAATGCTCGTTAGCTGAGTCGCAGCAGGTCCTGGCGATGTGACCTTCCCCTCGCTGCACTCCACGCCCCGTGGAGTGCACCGCGCGCCGTCCGCGCGCCCTCAACCGGGCCGGGCGTGGCGCCCACTGCGGACCAGCGGCCGACCCGCACTCAGGCCCGGGTCAGCCCTGGGCGCGCTTCTCCGCCCGGGCCTCGGTCCGCGCGGTGGCCTCGGCCTCGTCCTCTGCCTCGGCGACCTCGAGGGTCGGGGCGGTGCCACCGAGGTGGGCGGGGAGCCACCAGGTGTCCTCGGGGCCGGTGGGCTTGCCCGGGTAGTCGCGCTGGGCCTGCTCGAGCATCTCGGTCATCGCGGCCCGCAGTCGGCGGGTGACCATCACCGGCTTGTCGCCCGGCGCGAGCACGATCGGCTCGCCGATCATGATGGTGACCGGGACGTGGCGCTTGGTCAGGGTCTTCGGACGGCCCTTGGTCCAGAGCTGCTGGGTGCCCCAGAGGATGACCGGGAGCAGCGGGGCGCCGGAGTCGGCGGCCATCCGGGCGGCGCCGGTCTTGAACTTCTTCAGGGTGAACGAGCGGCTGATGGTGGCCTCGGGGAAGACCCCGACCACCTCGCCGGCCCGCAGCGCGCGGACAGCGGCCTCGTACGCGGGCTGCCCGTCCGCCCGGTCCACCGGGATGTGCTTCATGCCGCGCATCAGCGGGCCGGAGACCGCGTGCTTGAAGACGTCGTCCTTGGCCATGAAGCGGGTCTTGCGCTTGCCGCCCTTGAAGGCGCCGAGGCCGGCGAAGAGGAAGTCCAGGTAGCTGATGTGGTTGCTCACCAGTACGGCGCCGCCCTCGGCGGGGATGTTCTCCGCGCCGATGATCTTGATCTGGCAGTCCAGCGCCCGGAACACGGTGAGCGCGGTGCGGATCACCGGCGGGTAGACGAACTCTGCCACGGGTCAGCCCTACTTCCCACGGGCTTGGGGCCCGGTCAGGTGGTCCGGGGGCACGGGCGAGCCGGACCGGAGGCGCGGCAGGCCGCGGTGGCCCCGGGGGATACACCCGAATGATCCCCCGAACGACGGTCGGATGTCACGCCTGTCCGACCAGTGGCAACCAAGGGGAGACGGAGCCGGGGCAGCGGCGGGCCTGGAGGCTACCGGCCGGCGATGCCCAGCCGGGCCCGCCCGCGGTGCAGCAGCAGGTACATCTCGCAGCCGAGGCAGTAGCCGAACGCCGCGTTCAGGAAGGCCGCGCCGAGCGCGCAGGCGGTGGCCGCGAGCCCGAGCCAGGTCGTGCCGGTCAGGTAGCCGACGGTGCCGACCAGGGCGAAGCCGAGGCCGACCGCCTGGGCGAACCGGGGCGGCCGGGCGTCCTCCAGCTCGGCCGGCGGCGCCAGCCGGGGCCGGACCAGGACGCGGTAGAGCCAGCCGTACGGCGAGTACGCCAGGCCGAACAGGGCGGCCACGGCGAACACGACGCCCTGGGCGGCGAGCAGCCACCCGCTGCCGGTGACCAGGACGGCGGCGAGGATCAGCGAGGTGAGCACGGCGGCGAAACGCGGCCCGCGCGGGTCGATCTGCATGAGGGGACTCCGGGGGAGGGGACGGGCGGGCTGACGACGGGTCAGCGACAGCGCGTCGTGGTCGCCCGGCACAGGTCGACCACCCGACGGCGGGTCAGCCTCGTGGAGTCCATGGCGCAGATGGTACGCCCCCCGGCCGGGGCCGTGGTGAGATGCCGCACACTGGAGCGATGACCGGGTTGCTGGTGTGTGCCGTGGTGCTCGTACTGGCGAGCGGGTTCGGCCTGCTGCGGGCCAGGCGCGACGGGAGGCTGCGGGTGCGGGCGAAGGACGGTGCGGTGGTGCTGACCGCCGGGGAGCTCGGGGCCGAGTTGGGGGAGCGGGCCACCCTGGTGCAGTTCTCCACCGCGTTCTGCCAGCCCTGCCGGGCCACCCGGCGGGTGCTGGCCGAGGTGGCGGAGCTGGTGCCGGGGGTGGCGCACGTCGAGCTGGACGCCGAGCAGCAGCTCGACCTGGTCCGCCGGCTGGACATCCTCCGTACGCCGACCGTGCTGGTGCTGGACGCCGCCGGTCGGCAGGTCCGCCGGGCCTCCGGCCAGCCACGCCGGGCCGACGTGATCGCCGCACTGGGCGAGGCGATCTGACGCAGTGTGGTCCGGGCGCCCGCCGGGCCGCGAAGTGGGCAGCGGGCCCAGGGCATCTGAGGGACCGTCCGACCCCGTCCGGCCAGGTGATTCTGTCAAGACCGTTCAATCTCACAGTCGATCTGCCGCCCGGTCAGCGGGTAGGCGGCCCGGGCTGGGGCAGGATGGGGCGCAGACGGCAGTGCGGCCGTTCCGGACCCGCCGCGGTCAGGGGCGACGCGGGGTGCGGAGCACTCGTCCGGGCTTCGGCAGAGCTAAGCTACTGGCCAGTAGTGACGGCTAAGCTACTCGCGAGTATGCTGCCAGCAAGTTCCGGACGGGCACAGGAATCCGCTGCCCGGAGCGGGTGCGTGACGATTCGCGCCCGCTTGCACAGCCGCAGCCGCCGGACGAGACCAGTACAGGAGACAGGCCGTGAGCTTGAGGATCGTTGTCTGTGTGAAGTACGTGCCGGATGCGACGGGTGACCGTCGGTTCGCGGACGACACCACCACCGACCGGGAGGCCGTGGACGGTCTGCTGTCGGAGCTCGACGAGTACGGGGTGGAGCAGGCGCTGCGGATCGCGCAGGCGCACGGCGACGCGGAGGTGACGGTGCTCACGGTGGGTCCCGACGACGCGAAGGACGCGCTGCGCAAGGCGCTGTCGATGGGCGCGGACAAGGCCGTCCACGTCAACGACGACGACCTGCACGGCACCGACGTGATCGGCACCTCCGCGGTGATCGCCGCCGCGCTGGGCAAGACCGGCTACGACCTGGTGGTGTGCGGCATGGCCTCCACCGACGGCACCATGGGTGTGCTGCCCGCCCTGCTGGCCGAGCGCCTGGGTGTGCCGCAGGCCACCTTGCTGTCGGAGGTCACCCTGTCGGGCACCACCGTCTCCGGCCGCCGCGACGGCGACGCCGCCACCGAGCTCGTCGAGGCGCAGCTGCCCGCCGTCGTCTCGGTCACCGACCAGTCCGGCGAGGCCCGCTACCCCTCCTTCAAGGGCATCATGGCCGCCAAGAAGAAGCCCGTGCAGTCCTACGACCTGGACGACCTGGGCATCGACGCCGCCACCGTGGGCCTGGCCGGCGCGTGGACCGCGGTCGAGGACATCACCGCCCGCCCCGCCCGCACCGCCGGCACCATCGTCAAGGACGAGGGCCAGGGCGGCACCGCGCTGGCCGGCTACCTCGCCGACCAGAAGTTCATCTAAGCCCCCGTCAGCGCCACCCGCCACGATCCCTCAGGAGACAAAATCATGGCTGAGATCCTGGTTCTCGTGGACCACGCCGACGGTGTGGTCCGCAAGCCGGCCCTCGAACTGCTCACCCTGGCCCGCCGCATCGGCGAGCCCTGCGCCGTCGTCCTGGGCGCCGGCGAGGCCGCCGCCGCCATCGCCGCCAAGGTTGCCGAATACGGCGCCGCCAAGGTCTACACCGCCGACGCCGCCCAGTTCACCGACCACCTGGTCGTCCCCAAGGTCGACGCCCTCACCCAGATCGCCCAGAGCGCCGACGCCGCCGCCGTCCTGGTCACCTCCTCCGGCGAGGGCAAGGAGATCGCCGCCCGCGTCGCACTGCGCCTGGGCTCGGGCATCATCACCGACGCCGTCGACCTCGAAGCCGGCACCGATGGCGGCCCGGTCGCCACCCAGTCCGTGTTCGCCGCCTCCTTCCAGGTCAGGTCCACCGTCTCGCACGGCACCCCCGTCATCACCGTCAAGCCCAACTCCACCAGCCCCGAGCCCGCCCCGGCCGCCGGCACCGTGGAGAGCGTCGAGGTGACGTTCACCGGCAACGCCGCCACCGTCACCGCCCGCACCCCCCGCGTCTCCTCCGGCCGCCCCGAACTCACCGAAGCCGCCATCGTCGTCTCCGGCGGCCGCGGCGTCGGCGCGGCCGCCGGCTTCAGCGTGGTCGAGGACCTCGCCGACGCCCTCGGCGCGGCCGTCGGCGCCTCCCGCGCCGCCGTCGACGCCGGCTGGTACCCCCACACCAACCAGGTCGGCCAGACCGGCAAGCAGGTCTCCCCCCAGCTCTACATCGCCGCCGGCATCTCCGGCGCCATCCAGCACCGCGCCGGCATGCAGACCTCCAAGACCATCGTCGCCGTCAACAAGGACCCCGAAGCCCCCATCTTCGAACTCGTCGACTACGGCGTCGTCGGAGACCTCTTCACCGTCCTCCCCCAACTCACCACCGAAGTCAAGACCCGCAAGGGCTGACCACAGCCAGGCACACCAGCGGAGCCCCGTCGGAATTCTCCGGCGGGGCTCCGTCGGGTCCGGCTATGCTGCTCTCCGTGTACCTCTCCGATCCGCACTGACGGGCCGTCAGCCCGCCCGCACCGCGCACCCTGCCGAACAGGGGTCGCCGGTGCGGTCGGCCACGCGCCCTCGTGCCCGCACGCGCCCGGCTGAGTCCTGGCGCGCCTGCCATCGGAGAACACCCCCATGTCACGCCCCTCCCGGGGCAGCGCCTCCTACCGCGCTGTCCTCACCCTCCCGCACGCCCCCAGGCTCTTCACCGCCGCGATGCTCGCCCGGCTCAGCTACGGCGTGATCGGCCTGCCACTGCTGCTCGCGCTGTACGAGGGCACCGGCTCGTACGCCGTGGCGGGCACCGTCGCCGGCCTGTTCGGTCTGGTGGTCGCCCTGCTCGGGCCGGCCAGGGCCCGGCTGGTGGAGCGTCGGCCCGCCGCCCTGACCTGGCTGTCCGTCAGCTACACCGCCCTGCTCGGCGGGCTGGCCACCGCCTGTGCCGTGCACGCCCCCGTCCCGCTGATCGCCGCCACGGCGCTGGTGACCGGGGTCTGTCCGCCGCCCGTCGGCCCGTTGATGCGTACCCTCTGGGGCAGGCTGGCCGCCGACGAGGCGCAGCGGCAGTCCGCGTTGAGCCTGGACACGGCGGCCGAGTCCACCGTCTTCGCGCTCGGCCCGTTGCTCGGCGGTCTCCTGGTCGCGGGCCTCGGTGCCCCCGTCGCGGTCGGGGCCTGCACGGTGCTGGTGCTGGTCGGTTTCGGTCTGCTGGCGGCCGCGCTGCGGGGCGTGCCGAGCAGCGTGCGCCCCACGGTCGCCCGTTCCGGAAGTCCCTTGCGGGCGAGGGGGTTCGGGTCGGTGCTGCTGCCGGTCCTGGGAGCGGCTGCGGCGTTCACCGTGTTCGAGATCGCTGTCGTGGCCGCCCGGGGCACCGTGGCGGCCGGGGTGCTGACCACCCTGTTCGCGGTCGGCGGGGTGCTGGGCGGCCTGCTGTACGGCGGCCACCGGTGGCGCGGGCCGCTGCGGCTCCGGCCGGTGCTGCTGGTCGCGGTGGCCGCCTGCTGCTACGCCGTACCCGCGCTCGGCGTGCTGCCCGCCACGGCGGTGGCGGCGCTGCTCGCGGGCGCCTGCACCGACGTCCTGCTGATCACCGCCTACCAACTGGTCGAGGAGCTCGTGCCCGAGGGCGCGCGGACCGAGGCGGGTGCCTGGGTGAACACCGCCTACAACCTGGGGGCCGCGCTCGGCGCGGCGGCCGGGGGCGTGCTGGTCGACCGGGCCGGGCCGACCACCGCGTTCGGCGGGACGGCCGGGCTGCTGGCGGGCTGCGCGGTGGCGGGTGCGGCGGCGGCCCTCGGCGCGGTCCGGCGGCGGCCGTCCCCGGTCGGCGCCTGACCCGGCGGCAGGGCGGCCGGGACCGGCGGTAGAGTCCGACCATGGGACTGCTGACGGCACTTGAGGGCGGCCACGGCGACGCCGCCGACGCGCTGCGGATCGACGGGCGGCCGCTCTCCAGGGAGCAACTGCTGGCTGCGGCAACGGCTTTGGCCGACCGGGTGGCGGGGGCGCCGGCGCTCGCGGTGCTGGCCGGGCCGACCGTCGAGACCGTGGTGGCCACCGTCGGCGGGCTGCTGGCGGGCGTCCCCGTGGTGCCGCTGCCGCCGGACTCCGGGCCGAAGGAGCGCGCGCACATCCTGCGCGACTCGGGTGCCACCCTGCTGGCGCTGCCGGCCGGGGCGACGGTGCCGGACGGGATCGGGCCGGTCGAGGCGCTCCCGGTCGAACTGACGGCCCGTTCGAGCAACACGTACGCCGAGGCGGCGGCCGAGCGGACGGCCTTCGTGCTCTACACCTCCGGCACCACCGGCGCGCCGAAGGGCGCGGTGATCCGGCGCAGCGCGGTGGCCGCCGACCTGGACGCGCTGGCCGCCGCCTGGCAGTGGACCGCCGGCGACACCCTGGTGCACGGGCTGCCGCTGTTCCACGTGCACGGTCTGGTGCTCGGCGTGCTGGGCGCGCTGCGCACCGGCAGCCGGCTGGTGCACACCGGCCGTCCGTCGCCGGAGGCGTACGCCAAGGCGGGCGGCAGCCTGTACTTCGGGGTGCCGACCGTCTGGTCCCGGATCGCCGCCGACGAACCGTCGGCGCGGGCGCTGGCCGACGCCCGGCTGCTGGTCTCCGGCAGCGCCCCGCTGCCGACGCCGGTCTTCGACCGGATCGCCGCGCTGACCGGGCAGGCGCCGATCGAGCGGTACGGCATGACCGAGTCGCTGATCACCGTCTCCACCCGGGCCGACGGCGAGCGCCGCCCCGGCAGCGTCGGGCTGCCGGTGGACGGGGTGCGCACCCGGCTGGTGGCCGAGGACGGCGCCCCGGTGCCGCCGGACGGTGAGACGGTGGGCGAACTCCAGGTGGCCGGGCCGACGTTGTTCACCGGGTACCTCAACCGGCCGGACGCCGACGCCGAGGCGTGGACGGCCGACGGCTGGTTCCGCACGGGGGACGTGGCCACCATCGGTCCGGACGGCTTCCACCGGATCGTCGGCCGGGCCTCGGTGGACCTGATCAAGAGCGGCGGCTACCGGATCGGCGCGGGCGAGGTGGAGGCCGCGCTGCGGGACCACCCGGCGGTGGCCGACGCGGCGGTGGTCGGCGCGCCGGACCAGGACCTGGGCCAGGCCGTGGTGGCGTACGTGATCGCCGACGGTCCGGTGACGGGGGATCAGCTGACCGCCTTCGTGGCCGAACGGCTCTCGGTGCACAAGCGGCCCCGCCGGGTGGTGCTGGTGGCCGAGCTGCCCAGGAACGCGATGGGCAAGGTGCTCAAGAAGCAGCTGCTCGACCTGGGGTGACCAGGCGGCGGCCCCGAGACTTGACCTGTGCAGGTCAGGGGGCCGAGAGTGCGGCTGACACATGCCGTACGGCCGGGAACCGACACCCGTCCGGTCGGACAGGCATGGTCCGGGCCGTCGCGGGGGACCACCTCGATGGCGCCGGAGTGGGCTGGGGCATCAGGGCGGCGGAAGGCAGGGGCACAGTGATCGTCTGGGTCAACGGCACGTTCGGAGCGGGCAAGACGAGTGCCTGCCGGGAGTTGGTCGAGCTGCTGCCGGGCAGCGTGCTCTACGACCCCGAGCTGGTCGGCCACGGGCTGCGGCACATCCTGCCGACGGACCGGATGGCCACCGTCTCCGACTACCAGGACCTGGCCGCCTGGCGGCGGCTGGTGCCCGAGGTGGCGGCCGCCCTGCTGGCCGAGGTGCCGGGACCGCTGGTGGTGCCGATGACGCTGCTCCGGGAGGACTACCGGGACGAGATCTTCGGCGGCCTGGCCGCCCGGGGGCTGGCGGTGCACCACTTCGTCCTGGACCCTGCGGAAACGATCCTGCACGAGCGGATCGAGAGCCGGGACGAGTGCCCCGGCGATCCGGCCGCCAGCGCCCGGGTCCGCAGCTGGTGCCGGGAGCACCTGCCGCAGTACCGGCTGGCCCGCCGCTGGCTGAGCAGGGACGCCCAGCTGGTCGACACGGCCGGGCTGACGCCGCGCCAGACCGCCGAACACCTCGCCGCGCTGGTCAAGGACGGCGTGGCGGTCTGCCCGATCGTGCAGAGCGCGGACACCACCGGGGACACCGTGGCCGCCGCCGTCCTGCTCTTCGACGACCAGGACCGGGTGCTGCTGGTGGACCCCGTCTACAAGCCCGCCTGGGAGTTCCCGGGCGGCGTGGTCGAACGCGGCGAGGCACCCACCGACGCCGCCCTGCGGGAGACCGTCGAGGAGCTCGGACTCCAGCTGGAGCCGACCGCGCTGCGGCTGCTCGCGGTGGACTGGGAGCCGCGTACCGGCCCGCGCCGGGGCGGGCTGCGCCTGGTGTACGACGGCGGACGGCTCGACGCGCAGGCCCGGAGCGCGCTCCGGCTCCCGGCCGAGGAGCTGCGCGGCTGGCGCTTCGTCACCCTGGACGAGGCCGCCGCCCTGCTCCCCCCGAACCGCCTGCGCCGGCTGGCCGCCGCCCTGGCCGCCCGGGGCAGCGGCGAACTGCGCTACCTGGAGGCGGGGCTCCCCGCCGCGGTCGGCGCCCCCACCCCGGGGTAGCGTCGGGAGGATGACGGAAGACTGGCGGGACGACCGGACCGACTGGCGGCACGACCGGATCGGCGCTGCCCTGCGCGGTGAGAACCCCACCGTGCTGCGGCGGCTCACCGCGGGCTTCGCGGTGATCGGCGACGTGCAGTTCCTGCCGGGCTACGCCGTGCTGCTCACCGACCGGCCCGAGGTGCAGCGGCTCTCCGAGCTGACCCGCCCTCAGCGCACCGCCTTCCTCGCCGACCTGGACCGGCTGGGCGAGGCGGTCGAACGCGCCTGCCGCCGGCTCGATCCGGCCTTCCGCCGGGTCAACCTGGAGATCCTCGGCAACACCGACGGCTTCCTGCACGCCCACATCTGGCCCCGCTACACGTGGGAACCGGCCGAACTGGTCGGCGGCCCGGTCTGGTTCCACCCCCGCACGCACTGGACCGCCCCCGAACACGCGCTCGGCCCGCGCCACGACCCGCTCCGGCGCGCGCTCGGCGAGGAGCTGGACCGGCTCTGACAGGATGGCCGGGTGCCCTTCACCCTCAGTCACCCGGCCGCCGTGCTGCCGCTGCTGGACGGCGCCAGGGGTCGCGGTCCGCTGGTCGCCGCCGGGCTGGTGGCCGGGTCGATGGCGCCGGACCTGCCGTTCTTCGCCGACTCGCTGCTGCGCGGCTGCTACCGCTTCGGCGACGTCACGCACCGCTGGTGGGCCGTCCCGACGGTGGACGTGCTGATCGCGGGCGGCCTGACCTGGTGGTGGTACGGGCTGGTCCGCCCGGGGCGGTACGAACGTGGCGGGTACGGCTGGTTCGCCGTCTCGGCCGCGATCGGCGCCGCCACCCACGTCGGCTGGGACTCCTTCACCCACCAGGGCCGGGCCGGGGTCCGCGCCTTCCCGGTCCTGACCACCGAACTGGCGGGCTGTCCGCTGTACACCGTGCTCCAGTACGGCAGTTCGGCGGCCGGCCTGGCCCTGCTCGCCCCTCGCCTGCCACCCGCCCCCGAACTGCGCCGGGCCACCGTCGCCGGTCTCGCCCTGGCCACGGCAGCCGGCGTGCTGCACCGGCTGGCCCGCCGGGAGCGCGGCCTGATCGCCGAGTGCTGCTTCGGCGCGGGCGCGGGCCTGGCCGCCGGGATCACCGCTTACGCCCTCGCCGGGCGGTCCCGGCGAGCCCGGTGACCAGGCCGGAGTCTCCCCGGGTCCCCGGGCCAGGGCCCGGCTCAGGCGGGTGAACCGGTCTTCAGGGCGGCGTAGTTGCGGAGGAAGAGGGCCTCGGTCAGGGCCATCCGCTCCAGTTCGGCCGGATCGACGCTCTCGTTGACGGCGTGGATCTGGGTGGTCGGGTCCTCGACGCCGATCAGGATGATCTCCGCGTCGGGGTAGAGGGTGTGCAGGGTGTTGCAGAGCGGGATCGAGCCGCCCTCGCCGGAGGCGACCATCGGGGTGCCGAACGCCTCCTGCATCGCGGCGCCCATCGCCTCGTAGGCCGGGCCGGTGGTGTCGGCGCTGAACGGGCTGCCGCCGCCGAGGCGTTCGACCTCGGCCCGGGCGCCGAGCGGGACGGTGGCCAGCAGGTGTGCCTCCAGCGCCTCCTGGGCGGTCTTCAGCTCCATGCCCGGCGGGATCCGCAGGCTGACCCGGGCCCGGGCGGTGGAGTGCACGGAGGAGGTGGCGCCGATCACCGGCGGGGCGTCGATGCCGAGCACCGTGACGGCCGGGCGGGCCCAGAGCCGGTCGGCGACCGAGCCGGTGCCGGTCAGCGCGGTGCCGTCGAGCACCTTGGCGTCGGCCCTGAACTGCTCCTCGGGGTAGGCGACCCCGGACCAGGTCTGATCGGCCCGCAGGCCCGCCACGGCGACGTCGCCGTGCTCGTCGTGCAGCGAGGCGAGCACCTTGACCAGCGCCTGCAGGGCGTCGGGTGCGGCGCCGCCGAACGCGCCGGAGTGCAGGTTGCCCGCCAGCGTGGTGACGGTGAGCGCGGCCTCGGTGATGCCGCGCAGGGTGGCGGTGACGGTGGGCAGGCCGGGGGCGAAGTTGCCGGTGTCGCCGATCACCACCACGTCGGCGGTGAGCAGCTCGGGGTGCGCGTGGGCGTACTGCTCCAGGCCGCCGGTGCCCTGCTCCTCCGAACCCTCCACGATCACCTTGAGCCCGACCGGGTAGCCGCCGTCCGCCTGCCGCAGCGCCCGCAGGGCCGTCAGGTGCATCAGGATGTTGCCCTTGCAGTCGGCCGCGCCGCGCCCGTACCAGCGGCCGTCCCGCTCGGTCAGCTCGAAGGCGGGGGAGTGCCAGCCGGACTCGTCCAGCGGCGGCTGCACGTCGTAGTGCGAGTACAGCAGCACCGTCGGCGCGCCGGCCGGGCCCGCCAGTTCGGCGTAGACCGACTGTGTGCCGTCCGGGGTGTCCAGCAGCCGAACGCCCGTCAGACCCTCGGCGGCGAGCGCGTCGGCGACCCAGCGGGCCGCCTTCTCGCACTCCTCGACCGGGAACTGCCGGGGATCGGCGACGGACTGGAAGGAGACCAGCTCGGCGAGCTCGGCCTTGGCCCGCGGCATCAGGGACCGGACGGCCGAGGCCAGGGACTGCTGAGTCATCGGTTCACTCCGGGGTGTGCGGATGAAATGGCGGTGTTCGGACGGCTCGATCCTAGGCCGGGCCACCCCGACCCTCCGGGACTGGCTACGCACCTGCCCGTCGGCACTAGGATTGCTGTCCGTGACTGACTCCGGTAGCTCCCACGGCCAGGACCGTATCGACCCGCCCGCCGCGCCCGGGCCGGACGCTGACGAAGTGTCGGACGGGCCAGACCCGTTGGCGGGCGTCTGGGACGTCGTGGTGGTCGGCGCCGGTCCGGCCGGGTCCTCCGCCGCGTACGGCGCGGCCCGGCAGGGGCGGCGGGTGCTGCTGCTCGACAAGGCCGAGCACCCCCGCTACAAGACCTGTGGCGGCGGCATCATCGGCCCGTCGCGGGACAGCCTGCCGGACGACTTCAAGCTGCCGCTACAGGACCGGGTGTACGCCGTCACCTTCGCGCTCGACGGCCGCTTCACCCGCACCCGGCGCTCCAAGCGGATGCTGTTCGGCCTGGTGAACCGGGACGAGTTCGACCTGCGCCTGGCGCAGTCGGCCGAGCAGGCTGGCGCGGTGCTGGTCACCGGCGTCACGGTGGCCGGGGTCGAGCAGCCGGCCGGAGCCGGCCGCACGGTCACCGTCACCACCTCCGACGGCCGCCGGATCGAGGCCCGCGCGGTGGTCGGCGCGGACGGCAGCGCCGGCCGGATCGGGCGGCACGTCGGGGTGACCTTCGACCAGATCGACCTCGGCCTGGAGGCCGAGATCCCGGTGCCCGACCAGGTGCTCCGGCACTGGCAGGGCCGGATCCACCTCGACTGGGGCCCGCTGCCCGGCTCGTACGGCTGGGTCTTCCCGAAGACCGAGTCCGGTTCGCTCACCGTCGGGGTGATCTCGGCGCGTGGCGACGGCGAGGCGACCAAGGGCTACCTGGCGGACTACATCCGGCAGTTGGGCCTGTCCGGCTTCACCCCGAGCATCGAGTCCGGCCACCTGACCCGGTGCCGGGCCGAGGACTCCCCGCTCTCCCGGGGCCGGGTGCTGGTCGCGGGCGACGCGGCCGGTCTGCTGGAGCCGTGGACCAGGGAGGGCATCTCGTACGCGCTGCGCTCCGGCCGGCTGGCGGGCGAGTGGGCGGTCAAGGTCGCCGAGGCGGACGGCTCGGCGGACGTCCGTCGGCAGGCGCTGAACTACGCCTTCGCGATCAAGGCCGGGCTCGGGGTCGAGATGCGCGCGGGCAAGGTCATGCTGGGCGCCTTCGAGCGCCGCCCGCACCTGTTCCACGCCGCGGTCTGCCTGGTCGGCCCGGCCTGGCGGGCGTTCGCCCGCACCACCCAGGGGCACACCACCTTCGCCCAGATCATGCGCGACTACCGGGCGGCCCGTCGGCTGGCCTCGATCGCGTCCCGCTGACGCCGGTGGCCTCCTCCCGTCCGGGAGGAGGCCACCGCGCTCCTGGCGCACGGGTCGGCTCAGACCGACCGGCACATGGTGGGCGGATGAAGGAGCGGCGTCGGGGTGCGTGACTCGGCGGTGCCGAGGAGGGAGTCCCTGCGGAGCATCGGCGACCGACGAGAAGCCGGCGAGGTGCGGGCCCCGGCGCCGCCCATCAGGTGCCGGCCGGTCTCAGTAGCCGATCGCCTCGTACAGGCCGGTCTCGCGGTCGCGGAACAGCCGGCCCGCCTTGCGCAGCTGTTCGAGGTCGCGGCGGACCGTGCGCGGGTCCGGCTGCTCGTGGTACGTCTCGCGCGCGCGGGTCCAGTCCCAGCTGCCGCCACCCTTGCGCATGGCCTGGAACAGCTGCTCCCTGCGTTCGTTCGCGGACTTCGGTGCTTCGGTGTGCTCGTCGGTCATGACGTCATTCTCTCGTGCCGGAGGGTGTGCCCGCGCCCGCCGGGGTCAGGCCAGCCGCAGATCGACGTACGGCACCGTGTCACCGGGCAGCAGATACCGCTCGATCTCGACGAAACCCCGCGCCTCGGCGAACCGCAGGCCGTCCGCGTTCGACTCCAGCACCACGGTCTCGATCACCGCCGGTCCGAGCGAGCGCGCGTACGCCAGGAGGTGCGTGTACAGCCGCGTCCCGATCCCCTGCCGCCGGTAGGCCGGAAGCACCCGGGCGATGACGGTGGCCGTCCCCTCGGTGGGCGGCCGCACCGTCGAGCAGCCGACCAGGGTGTCGCCCAGGTACGCCACCTCGAGGCGGTTGCGCCCGGCCCGTTCGCGGACCTCGGCCGCCGTCAGCGGGTCGGTCGGGATGATCAGGTTGTGCACGTGCCGCCAGTCCCGAAGACCGGCGTCACCGCTCACCGGCTCGAAGCGAAGATCGTTCATCGCAGCAGGAGACCGCGCCCCGCCCGTGGCGTCAACCGCCTTTCGGGCCCGGGGCGGCCCGGTCAGCTGCGGAGTTGGTCGCCCAGGGGGCTGCGGGCGAAGAGGACCAGGCGGCCGCTGCGGGTGCGGGTGACCAGGCGGGTGGTGTGCAGGACGGTGAGGTGCTGGCTGACGGCGCCGGGGGTGACGCCGAGTCGGGCGGCGAGTTCGGTGGTGGAGGCGGGCTCGTCGAGGAGGGCGAGCAGGCGGGCCTTCGGGGCGCCGAGCAGGAGTTCGAGGGCCTCGGGAGCGGGCGGGGGCTGCGGCGACGGGGCCATGGTGGCCTGGCCGCGGGTGGGGTAGACGATCGACGGCGGGTACTCGTCGCTGATCGAGGTGACGGCGCCGCGGATGAAGCAGCTGGGGGAGAAGACCAGACCGCGCCGGGCCACCACCACCTCGGCGTCGCCGGTGGCCCAGTCCCGACGGATGGTCAGCACGCCGTCGGCCCAGTGCAGCCGACCGTCCAGGTCGGCGAACAGGGCGGCCGCGCCGCGTTCGGCGAGCATCCGGGCCCGGTGCACGATGTCGGCCTGGAGGGCCGAGCGGGCCCGCGGCCACCAGCCGGGGGCGAGGCAGCGGTCCCAGTACGCGGCGAGGGCGTCGGCGATCTCGGTCAGCAGCGCGGCCGGATCGGCGGCGAGCCCGGCCGCGAGCAGCGGGGGCAGCCGCCGGTCGTGCGGCAGGTGGGCCCGGGAGAGCTCGGTCGCCAGCCGCTCCGGCGGCAGGGCCCGGACCAGCGCGAGCTCGCTGCGGAAGTCCGGGAAGGGGGTGGCCGGACGGGGCGTCAGGAAGTCCGGGACCCACCGGTTGGAGCCGACCAGGGAGCGGAGCAGTCCGGCCTGCGGCAGGCGTTCGAACTCCGGCCTGATCAGCTCGAACCAGGCGGTCTGGGCCGGGTGGTAGGTGCCCGGGTGGGTCCACATCCGCAGGCTGAGCACGGTCTCCTGGAGCGGGGAGCAGGCGAAGGCGGCCGAGGCCAGGTCGTCCAGTTCGAGCTGGAAGCGGTGCATTCGCCCTCCTCTGGGCCTGAGCAGGCGTCAGGCATAGCCTAAATGAATACCGGCGGCGGCCCTCCGGCGGTGTGATCAGCCCATGACCCCCACCATCGAGGCCACCGCGCCCACCCCTGCCCGGAACCGGCTGCTGCACCCCGACCCGACCGTCCGCCGGCTCGCCCGGATCACCCTGCTGAACTGCCTGGGCAACGGACTGTCGATGACCCTCGGGGTGCTGTTCTTCACCCGGGTGCTCGGCTTCGGCGCCGTCCAGGTCGGCACCGCGCTGACCGCCGCCGGACTCTGCGGGGTACTGGCGGGGGTGCCCGCCGGGCGGGCCGCCGACCGGTGGGGGAGCAGGCGGGTGCTGGTGGTGCTGGTGGCCGGCGAGGCGCTCGGGGTGGCCGCGTACACGCTGGTCCACTCCTACCTGCTGTTCGTCCCGCTGGCCTGCCTGGTGATGGCCCTCGACCGGGGCTCGGCCGCCGTCCGCAACGCGCTGTACGCCGAGGTGCTGCCCGCCGACCGGCGGGTGGCCGGGCGGGCCTACCTGCGGGTGGTCACCAACGTCGGGATCGGCGCGGGGACGGCGGTCGCCGCGCTCGTCCTGCACGCGGACAGCCGGGACGCGTACGTGGCGGCGCTGCTGGCCGACGCGGTCAGCTTCGCGGTGGTCGCCGTGATGTACGCGGCCCTCACGGTGCCGCCGCGGGTCAAGGCGCCGACGGTGCCCGGCGAGCGGACCGGGAACCCGGCGCTGCGCAACCGGCCGTTCCTGGCCGTCACCGTGCTGAGCGGGCTGCTCTGCCTGCAGTTCTCGGTGCTTGAGGTGGGTGTGCCGCTCTGGGTGGTGGAGCACACCGAGGCGCCCAGGGTGGTGGTCGCGGTCTCACTGATCGCCAACACCGTGCTGGTGGCGCTGCTCCAGGTCCGGGCCACCCGGGGCACCGAGGAACCGACCGCCGCCGCCCGGATCTTCCGCCGGGGCGGGCTGCTGATCGCCGCCGCCTGCCTGCTGATCGGCCTGGCGCACGGCCTGCCGGGCCGGCTGGCCGCCGTGCTGCTGATCGCCGGGGTGGCCTGCCAGACCTTCAGCGAGATGTACTGCCAGGCGGCCGGCTGGGCGCTCAGCTACGACCTGGCGGGCGACGGCCACCACGGCTCGTACCAGGGGGTCTTCAACGCCGGGCTGTCCAGCGCCCTGATGTTCGGACCGGTGCTGATCACCACCGTGGTGATCACCAACGGCCTGCTCGGCTGGATCCTGCTCGGCGCGCTGATGCTGGCCGCCGCCGTCGCGATGCCGCCCACCGTCCGCTGGGCCCAGCGGACCCGGCCGGACGCCCCGGTGCCGGCGGTCAGCCCGTGACGACCGGCAGCTGCCGGCAGTACGGCCGGTCAGCCGCCCGCAGCTCGCCCAGCGGACCGGCCGCCCGGAGCACCACGTCCAGCACCGCGACCGGGTCGCAGGCGTAACCCCCGCTGGCCCAGGCCGGGTTGGCCTCCACCACGGCCCAGCCGCCGTCCGCCAGCAGGCCGACGTCGACCACCACCGCGCTGGGCAGCCCGGCCGCGGTGGCCGCCAGCAGCTCGGTGGCGAACGCGGTCACCTCCTGGCGCAGCGGGTCCTGGGCCAGCGGCGCCACGTCCAGCTCGCCGTACACCGCGTACCGGCTGCCGGTCCGCACCGTGCCGTCCAGCACGAACAGCCGGTACTCCCGACGGAACGTCACCACCTGGCTGACCAGCACCGGCTGGTCGTCCGGCAGCGCGTCCGGGCCGGGCAGGCCGGAGCCGTCCGGGTAGACCCGGGCCGCGAACACCTTGTCGGACGGCGGTTTGCAGAAGGCCGGCCGGCGCAGTGCCCGGGCCTCGGCGAGCGGCAGCAGCTCGACCGAACGGCGGGTCAGCTCCCGGGGCAACTCCGCGAGCCAGCCGGGCAGTTCCTCCAGTGCGGCGACCCCGAGCCGCCGGCCGACCGCGTCGGCGTACAGCGGGCCGCCGTACAGGTGCACCAGCGGGGGCACGTCCTGCGGCGGGCGCCAGCCGGTCGCGGTGCGGGCGGGCAGGCCACGGGCGTGGGCGGCGGTGAGCAGCTGTAGACCGGTCTCGTTGATCCGGGGCGCGAGCAGCAGCAGTCGGTCGGTGAACATGAGGCCCGATGCTGCCGCAGCCGCCCCCGCCGGGCCAGCGGGTTTCGTCGGGCGACCCTGGCCGGGCCTCTGGCCGGGAGGTGGCTGGGCATGTCAGAGTCCTGTCCGGGCGGGCTCACCGGTCCGTTCCCGAGCCACCCTCAGCCGGAAAGCAGGAGTACCGCGATGACCCGCGAGGTACCTTTCGTCCGCGTCGCCACCACCGATGCCGTGACCACCCTGGAGCTGGACTCCCCGCACAACCGCAACGCCCTGTCCAGCAGGCTGATGGCCGAGCTGACCCGGGGTCTGGCCGAGGCGGCGGCCGATCCGGCGGTGCGGGCGGTGGTGCTCGGGCACACCGGCAAGGTGTTCTGCGCCGGGGCCGACCTGACTGAGGCGACCGGGGCGGACCCGACGGTCGGACCGCGCGGTCTGGTGGACCTGCAGCGGGCGATCGTGGACTGCCCGAAGCCGGTGCTCGCGCTGGTGAACGGGCACGTCCGGGCCGGTGGGCTCGGCCTGCTGGGCGCCGCCGACCTGGTGGTGGCCGGTCCGCTGTCCACCTTCGCCTTCACCGAGGTCCGGCTCGGCCTGGCGCCGGCCGTGATCTCGCTGCCGCTGCGCCCCAAGCTGGACCCGCGCGCCGCCTCCCGCTACTACCTCACCGGTGAGACCTTCGACGCCGCTGAGGCGGCCCGGATCGGTCTGGTCACCGAGGCGGCCGACGACCCGTCAGCTGCCGCCCAGGTGCTGCTGGACGCGTTCCGGCTGTGCTCCCCGCAGGGCCTGGCCGAGAGCAAGCGGCTGGCCAACGTCGAGGTGGTGGCCTCGTTCGAGCGGGACGCGGACGAGCGGGTGGACCGGTCCGCCCGGCTGTTCGGCTCGGCCGAGGCGCAGCAGGGCATGCGGGCCTTCCTGGAGCGCCGCCCCGCCCCGTGGGCGGAGTAGTACCGTACCGAGCATGATCGACAAGGGGCTGGACGACCAGGGTTTCATCGCGCGGGAGGGCTCGCTCGACCGCGTGCAGCCGGAGTTCGGCCCCTTGGTCGAGGCGGCCCGACGGGGAATCGCGGACACCTTCGGCCCGGACCGGCTGCACAGCGGCTACCTGTACGGCAGCATCCCGCGCGGCACCGCCCGCGCGGGCCGCTCCGACCTGGACCTGCTGCTCGTCCTGCACCGGCCGCCGACCGAGGCGGACCGCGCCGACGCGGCCGCCCTGGAGGCCGCGCTGGACGCCGGGCACCAGGTGGTCGACGGTGGCGGCATCCTGCTCTTCGACACCGCCACCCTGCTCAGCGAGCTCGAACGGTACGACCTCGGCTGGTTCCTGGCCTGCCTGTGCACCCCGCTGCTCGGTCCCGACCTGGCCGCCGAGCTGCCCCGTTACCGGCCGACCTCGCTGCTGGCCCGGGAGACCAACGGCGACCTCGCGCTCGCGCTGCCCCGCTGGCGCACCAGCGGGACCGACCCGCGGGCCCTGAACCGGGCGGTGGCCCGACGGCTGGTCAGGACGGCGTTCACCTTGGTGATGCCCCGGTGGGGCGGGTGGACCAGCGACCTCGCCCGCTCCGCCGAGATCGCCGGCTCCTACTACCCGGAGCGGGCCGGGCAGCTGCGCACCGCCGCCGAGGTCGCGCTGGCGCCGACCGGGGACCGGGCGGCGCTGCGGATGTTCACCGAGGAGCTCGGGCCCTGGCTGATGGCGGAGTACGCCGCCGTGCACGGGGTGAAGGCGGCGCGGCCCTGACCCGTCCGGGAGGACGGTCCTGAGCAGGTGTGACCTTGCTCCCTCCCGGTGTTACCGACCGGTCGGGACCGATAGCGTGGGACGCATGCCGAACGCCAGTTCACTCCTCGCCGCAGTCCGCACCCGAGGCCGCCGGGTGGCCGGGCGGCTCGTGCACCGGAGCTGGACCTGGGTGCAGGGGGTCGGCGCGGTCTCCAACCAGAGCCCCGGTCCCTACCGGTTCCGCGAGTTGGGGGACGGCACCAAGCTGGCCTTCCCGCTCGGGACGGTGTTCAACGAGCAGTGGATCACCATCGGCCCGTTCGCCATCATCGGCGAGCGCGTCACCATCTCGGCCGGGTTCGTGCCCGGGCTGGACCTGGGGGACGAGCCGATCGTGCGGATCGGCGGCGGGTGCGTGATCGGCCGGGGCAGCCACCTGGTCGGCCACCAGTCGATCACCCTCGGGGACGACGTCTGGACCGGCCCGTTCGTCTACATCACCGACACCGCGCACTCGTACCACGACACCGGGCTGCCGATCGGCAAGCAGTGGCCGCGCAACGAGCCGGTGGAGATCGGCTCCGGCAGCTGGATCGGCACCGGCGCGGTGATCCTGCCCGGCGCGAAGCTGGGGCGGAACGTGGTGGTGGCGGCCGGTTCGGTGGTGCGCGGCGAGGTGCCCGACTTCGCGGTGGTGGCGGGCGCCCCGGCGAAGGTGGTGCGCAGCTGGTCCGAGGTGGACGGCTGGCAGCCGCCGTTCCGGCATGAGCCGCCGAGCGCCCTGCCGGGGGACCTGACCGCCGATCAGCTCCGGGAGCTGATCGGCTGGGACCTGCGGCTGCCCGGCGAGGGCAGCTGACCCCTCGGCCGGGGCTCAGGCCGGCCGACGGGCCTCGATCAGGGACCGGGCGGAGTACGCCACGAACGGCCCCTCGCGCAGGATCCGCTCGTGCAGCTCACGCAGCCGGTCCCGGTACTGCTCGACGGTGAAGCCGGGGACCATCCAGATCACCTTGCGCAGGAAGTAGATCACCGCGCCGATGTCGAGGAACTCCGTCCGCAGCCGCTCGGAGCGCAGCTCGACGATCTCCAGCCCGGCCGCCTCCGCCTGCGCGCGCTCGTCGTCGGGGTGCCGGCTCCGGGACACCTCGGCGGGCAGCGGCCCGAGGAAGTACTCCACCAGCTCGAACACGCTCGCCGGGCCGACGTGCTGGGCCAGGTACGTCCCGCCCGGTCGGAGCACCCGGTGGATCTCCGACCAGTACGGCCGGACCGGATGACGGCTGGTCACCAGGTCGAAGGCGCCGTCCGCGAACGGCAGCGGCGGCTCGTCCGGAGCGGCCACCACCACCGCCCCGAGCGGGTGCAGCAGAGCGGTGGCCTTCGCCACGTTCGGCGGCCAGGATTCGGTGGCGGCCATCACCGGGGGGAACTTCCCGGCCCCGGCCAGGACTTCACCGCCGCCGGTCTGGACGTCCAGCGCGGCGGAGACCCCGGCCAGCCGGGCGCCGATGGTGCGCTGGTAGCCCCAGGAGGGCCGCTGCTCGGTGGCCCGGCCGTCCAGCCAGGAGAAGTCCCAGCCGTCGACGGAGACGGATTCGGCCTCGGCGACGAGGTCCTCGAAGGTGCGTGACATATCGGCATCATCGTGGCATTACGGGTGTGGGGCAAACGGTTTTGCTCCCGTCGGAACCGCTCCGGGGCATCGTGTGCCGGGCCCGGCGACGCGTCCGTCGCCGGGCCCGCTCACCGGTGCTTCCAGGTGTCCGCCCGGATCAGCGGAGCACGACGGAGAGGCGGGCCGCACCCGGGGCGACGTCACAGAAGTAGTTGACGGCCTCGCCCCGGTTCACGTAACCCTGGCCCGCTGCCTGGCAGCTGGCGGCGTCCGGGAACATGCCGATGTAGGTGTAGCTGAACGCCTGGGCCGCCGGTGCGGCGATCAGTGCGCCGGCGGCCAGTACGCCCGCCACTGCCATGCCGGAAGCCATCTTGCGAAGTGCCATGTCGGTACCTCTCCCCTCGGACGAGAGCGCCGGGGTCCACGTCCCGGTGCTTCGGGGAGGAGCCTCCTCCGTTTGCGAACGCCGTGCAATTGGTTGAGACCAATTCGGCTGGAAGATGCATAACCCGTGGTGGCGACGTGGTCGATCTTCACAACTTCGGCTGAACGATCACTTGCCGGCAGGCCGTCACAGTCGCCGCCAGAGGGCGGGCACGTTCGGCGGCTCCCAGCCGGTCATCGCGGTGTGGGCCTGGAGGCACTGGTACGAGGCGCCGCCGTAGGTGACCCGGTCGCCGGCCCGGTAAGCCGTGCCCGGGGCCCAACTGCCGCCGGTGGGCGTGGGGGTGGGGGAGGGCTTCGGGGTGGTGGTGGGGCTGCCGGTCGGGGACGGGCTGGGGCTCGGGGTCTGCGGGACGTTCAGGACGAAGTCGAAGGTGCCCTCCTTGCCGGAGCCGATCTGACGGACGTTCATCAGCAGCCGGGCGTCGAAGATGGTGTCGGTGCTGTTGCGCGGCTCGCCGGGGAAGTACAGCTGGGTGGTGAGCACCGGCCGGTTCGGGGCCTGGACCTTGACGTGGAGGTGCCGGGTGCGACCCGGGTAGAGGCCGGGCACGATGGTGCTCAGGCTGAACGCGCCCTGGGCGTTGGTGAACTGGTGGCCCCGGAAGGCGAATCCGGTGTTGTCGTAGGCGCCGTTGTCGTCCGCCTGCCAGAAGTCCAGCAGGACGTTGGCGATCGGCAGGCAGGCGGAGCCGAACACGTACCCGCTGACGGTCAGCCGGGTGCCCGGGGTGCTCGCCGTCACCAGCGAGGTGCGCAGCGGGGAGTTGGGCTTGAAGTACGGGCCCTCGGTCTGCGGGACGGTCGGGTCGTCACCGTCGTCGCAGTCGGGGGTGAGCTCGGGGGCGGTACCGGTGCCGCGCCGGTCGCGGGCGAGAGCGCTGCCGGCGCCGAGCAGCAGCGGGGCGGCGCCGGCCACGGCGACCGCCCGCAGCAGCGTCTTGCGGCTCAACAGGCTTTCGAAGGGCTGTGGTTCGTGCATCTGGGGTTCGTGCACCTGGGGTTCGTCCTGCTCGGACACGGAGGCTCCTGGGTGGGGGAGGACATGGCCGCCGTGGGGGTGCGGCCATGAGGGGCTCATGACAGCCGACTGGGCCGGGAACGGCGAGGCGGTCAGCAGTGAACCTATGGGCCCTCCGGCCGGGCGGCGATGGACTCCAGCCGGGGATCGTGGTGATTTCCTCCGGCGCTGCCCCGGAACTCCCCGGGGGTCATCCCGGTCTCCCGCCGGAAGAACCGGCAGAAGTACGCGGGGTCGCCGAACCCGCACTCCTTGGCGATCTGCCGCACCGTCAGATCAGTTCTGGCCAGCAGGAGTTTGGCCGTCATGGTCTGCTGCTGCCGGATCAGCCGCCCGGGCGTGCGGCCGGTGGCCTGCTTGACCAGCGCGTGCAGATGGCCGGTGGAGACCCCCAGCTGCCGGGCGCAGTCGGCCACCGAACGGCCCGGTTCGGCGATCAACCGGCGGAAGGACGCGACCAGCTCGTCCGTCCGCCCCGGCGCCACCGGGCCGGCCCCCGGCGCCGAGGCGCGCAGCGCCCGGACGATCAGGATGTGCAGGTAGGACCGCAGCACCCCGGCGTAGCCGTCCGCCAGCGCCCGGTACTCCCGCTCCAACTCGTACATCAGGGCCGGCAGTTCCCGGTCGCCGCCGGTCAGCCGCAGCCACGGCCGGGCGGCCAGGGTGCGGAGCGCCGCGACGTCCTCCGGGTGGGAGAGCAGGAAGTCCTCGTTGAAGAGCAGCACCTGCCCGGTGAGGCCGTCCACCTCGTCCCAGTAGTGCACCTGGCCCGGCGCGATCACGCACAGGTGCGGCGGGTCCAGCGGCCAGTGCGCCAGGTCGACCACGTGCGTGCCGCGCCCGCCGGTGACGTGCACTATCTCGTAGAAGGTGTGCCGGTGCGGAAAGCCGGCCCTGGACAGCTCCCCGATGGTGTCGAAGGAGCCGATGGCGAACGGCAGCACGTGCGGCTCGGGCACCATCAGCCCGTGGACGGGGAAGTCGATGCTCATCGCAGCAGTCTGCGGCCGGCACCCGCGACAGGTCCAGACCATGCCGCCGGGCGGTCAGGCGCCCCGGCGGATCGTCACCACGGCCGTCCGGCCGTCCACCCGGAGCTGCTGCTCGCCGGGGGCGGTGAGCAGCGCGGCGTCGTACCGGCCCAACCGGAGCTCCGGGGCGACGAGTTCGGCCGTACCGTCCAGGCAGACCAGCAGGACCACCGCGTCCGCCGGGACGGTGCAGGTGCGCGGCCCGTCCGCCACCTCCACCTCGGCGGCGGCCAGCCCCCGACGGGTCATCACGTTGAAGTCCACCACCGGGCCGCCGAGCAGCTCGCAGCCGGTCTCGGCGTCACCGGGGAAGGCGAACGGGCGGAACGGCTCGGCGAGCCGGTGCTCGGTGCCCGCCACGGTGAGGGCCATCCCGGCCCCCTCCACCACGGTGATCACCCGGTCGACCCCCTCGAAGCGGGAGAACGGGCCGCCCTGCGCGACGTCGGCCAGGCTGACCCGCCAGTGGAAGTCGGCCAGCCCGGCCCCGGCCGGGTGCCCCGCCACCTCACGGGTGATGCCGCCGCCGTTCAGCCACGGGATGGCCGGGCGCCGGTCGGCGCGGAGTACCTGAACCGTCGTCATCTGCTGGCCTCGCTGGTCGGGCCCGGTCGGCCGGGCAGCCTGGGATCGGTGGTCCCAGGGTAGGCGTCCGGCCACCCGGCGTCCGCCGCCCGGCGGCGGAGGTCGGCGCTCGCGGCCCGGTCCCGAATGACCGCGCATCGGAGCGGCCCGGTCCGGCAGCATGGCGGCCAGTTGCCCAGGACTGGAGGAACACCGTGTTCGAGACCGACCGGCTGAGCGTACGGCTGTGGGACGAGGCCGACCAGGAGCGTGCGTTCGACCTCTACTCCCGTTGGGAGGTGGCCAAGTGGCTGGGCAGCGCGCCCCGTGCGCTGGAGACGCCGGCCGAGGCGGCGGCCCTGGTCGAACGCTGCCGGGCCCGGTCGGCCGACCCCCGGTACGGGGTGTGGGCGGTGCAGCGGCGGGACACCGGGACGGTGGTCGGCTCCGTCCTGTTGATGCCGCTGCCGGGCGAGGACGGGAGCGGGGACGGCGAGGTCGAGGTCGAGGTGGGCTGGCACCTGCACCCGGACAGCTGGGGCCACGGCTTCGCCACCGAGGCGGCCCGGGGTGCGCTGGCCAAGGGCTTCGCGGACGGCCTGACCGAGATCCGCGCGCTGGTCCGGCCGGGCAACGCCCCCTCGACGGCCGTCTGCCGACGGCTGGGGATGGCCGCCACCGGCCGCACCGGACGCTGGTACGGCGTCGAGATGGAGTCGTTCCGGATCGGCCGGGACGGCTGAGGGACCGTCGGGTCGGCCCGGGTCACCCGGCGGTGGGTTTCGGCCGGACCAGCAGTGAGAGGGCGGCGGCCAGCGCGGCCGCGGCGGCGACCGTGGTGAGGGCGACCGGGAGGGTGGTGGCGTCCGCGAGGAAGCCGATCACCGGCGGGCCGACCAGCATGCCCGCGTAGCCGAGCGTGGAGGCGGTGGCGACGCCTCGCGGTCCGCCCGCCGCGCCCGCCGCCGCGATGGCGAGCGGGAAGATGTTGGCCAGCCCGAGGCCGACCAGGACGAAGCCCGCCAGCACCAGCGGGACGGCGGGGGCGAGGGCGGCGACCAGCATGCCGGTGGCGGCGGTGAGCCCGCCGAACAGCATCACCCGGGTCTGGCCGGCCCGGACGGAGAGCCAGGTGCCGCCGAGCCGCCCGGCGGTCATCGCGAAGGCGAAGGCGGCGTAGCCGGTGGCGGCCAGACCGGTGCTCGCGTGCACGTCATCGGTCAGGTGCAGGGTGGCCCAGTCGGCCAGCGCGCCCTCACCGTAGGCGTCGCAGAGCGCCACCAGGCCGAGCAGGAGCACCAACAGGCGGACGTTCCGGGCGGGTTGGCGCGGGGTGGGCACAGCGGCGGCCGGGGCCGGCTTGGCGGCGGTGACGGGGACGGTCGTGGTGCGGAGCAGGGCGGCACCGGCCACCGCGGTGACCAGCAGGCCGAGCGCGCCGCTGAGGGCGAGCGCCCAGGCGGTGCTGACCGAGCCCGCGAGCAGGCCGCCGACGGCCGCGCCGAGCAGGCCGCCGAGGCTGTAGCCCGCGTGGAAGCTGGGCATGACGGGGCGTCGGAGCTCGACCACCAGGTCCACCGCGGCGCTGTTCATGCTGACGTTGGCGGCGCCGTAACCCGCGCCGAAGAGCAGCAGGGCGGCGCCCAGGGCGGGGACCGACCCGGTGTGCGCGGGCAGCAGGACGGCGAGGCTGAGCACGGCCAGCGAGGCGACGGTGACCGGACGGCTGCCGTACCTGACGCAGAGCCGGCCGATCAGTGGCATGGTGGCCACGGCACCGGCCGAGAGGCAGAGGAGCGCCAGGCCGAGCGCGCTGTGCGAGGCGGCGACCTGGGCACGGATGTCGGGAATGCGGACCACCCAGGCTGCGAACAGGAAGCCGTCGACGGCGAAGAAGGCGGTCAGGGCGATCCTGGCGCTGGTCCAGACGGGGCTCGGCGCTGGGCCGACCGGGTGGTTGTGGGCTGCTGAACGGACGCGGATTTTGTTTAGTAGCGGCACAAAAGCAGAATAGGGGAGTGCCGCACACACCTTCAAGTCCGTATCAGTCCGGTGAGGCCGCTGACGCCGGTCAGGGCCGGGAAGCTGCCGGGTCGTCACCCGAGGTGGGCCAGGGTCCGAAAGCTGCCGGGTCGTCACCGCGCGCCGAGGATCGGGTCGGTCGCGCCCGGGGCGGCATCGGCGAGGAGCGGGCCGGGGAGCGGCCGGCGCGTTCCGCGCTCTCGGCCGCGCTGCCGCGCCTGGCCGCCGCCGAGGGCACCGGCGCGCACGCCCGGCGGGCCGCGCCCGACCGGGGGCGTACGCTGCTCGGCCCGGCGCTCGCGCTGGTGCACACCGGGCAGGCGCCGACCCGGTCCGCGCTGACCAGCGCACTGGAGGTGACCCGGGCCACCGCCGGGGCGGTCAGCGCCGAACTGGAGGCCCTCGGTCTGATCACCGTCGACTCCAGCCCGGCCGGTGGCGGGCGCGGGCGCCCCTCGCACCGGCTGGCCGTCGACCCGTCCGGACCGATGGTGATCGCGGCCCAGATCCACGCGGACGGACTGAGCCTGGCGCTGGTGGGGCTCGGCGGTCAGCTCGAACCCCCCGTGCACCTGCCGCTGCCCGCGGCCACCGGTCCGGTGCGGATGCTCCGCGCGGTCGCCGAGGCCGGGGCCGAACTGGCCCGGGCCAGCGGACGGCGCTGCCTGGGCACCGCCCTCGCCCTGCCCAACCCGGTCACCGAGCCGGACGGCACCGCCCTGGTGGCCCTGCACTTCGCCTGGCCGAGCGGGACGCCGGTGGCCGACCTGTTCGCCGAGGAGGTGCGCAAGGCCGACCAGGGGCCCCGGGCGCAGCAACCGTTCCCGAGCGCGGTCGCCAACGACGCCAACCTGGCCGCGCTGGCCGAGCACCGGCACGGTGCGGGCCGGGGCGCCCGGCAGCTGCTGCTGGTGACCTCGGGCCACCGGGGCGTCGGCGGGGCGCTGGTGATCGACGGCCGGCTGCACACCGGGAGTGCCGGACTCGCCCTTGAGGTCGGCCATCTGACGGTCGATCCGCAGGGCCGGCCGTGCCTCTGCGGCAACCTGGGCTGCCTCAACGCGGAGACCGACCCCGAGGCCCTGTTCGCCGCCGCCGGCCGGACCCCCGACCCGGTGCGGCCGTTGGCGGCCCAGGCCCGCGAACTGGCCGGGGCCGCCAACCGCGACCCGGTCGCGCGGGCCGCCGTCGACCACGTGGTGGACCGCCTCGGACTGGGCCTCGCCGGGTTGGCCAACATCCTCAACCCGGACCGGATCGTGCTCAGCGGCCTGCACCGCGACCTGCTCGCCGCCGCCCCCGACCGCCTCGCCTCGGTGGTCGCCGAGCGCTGTCTCTGGGGCCGCAGCGGGCGGGTGCCGATAGTGCCGGCCGAGGTCACCCACGCGGGGCTGGTCGGCGCGGGGGAGCTCGCCTGGGCGCCGTACCTGATCGACCCTCAGTCGGTGCTGCCGATGGGCTGACCTGCGGGCCTCCGGCGGGGGCCGGTCAGCCTTCGACGTCCTGCGAGGTGGGTCGGCCTTCGACGTCCTGCGAGGCGGGTCAGCCCTCGACGTCCTGCGGGTACCAGCGCAGCTCGATCACGTTGCCGTCCGGGTCCTCGACGTAGACCGACCGGGCGCTGCCCCGGGCGCCGTAGCGGTCGACCGGGCCCTCGATCACAGGGAGGGCACCGGAGTCGATCACCTGCTCCCAGTCCAGCGGGTCGACCACCAGACAGAAGTGGTCGACGTTGGACTCACCGCGCTCGCGGGCGACCAGGTCGATGATGGTGGTCGGGCTGATCCGGACCGAGGGGAACGGCACCCGGCCGGCCCGCCACTCCTCGACCCGGACCGGCGCCAGGCCGAGCGGTCCGCAGTAGAACTCCAGGGACCGTTCGACATCCCGGACGTTCAGCACCAGGTGGTCGAAGTCCTTGACGCGCAGCATGTGCTCTCTCCCCGCTGTTGATGATCATCGGTCAACAGGAGCCTAACGCGAGGTCAGGACAGCGGGAACAGGGGTCCCGGCCAGCGTCGGGTAGTCGTTGTAGCCCGCCTCGCCGCCCACGTACATCAGGCCGTGGTCCCGGACCGGGTTGAGCGGGGCACCGGTCCGCAGCCGCTCCACCAGATCGGGGTTGGCCAGGAAGGCCCGGCCGAGGGCGATCAGGTCGGCTCCGGCGGCCAGCAGCTGCTCGCCCTTGAGCTTCCCGCCGTCGGCGGGCAGCGGACCGCCCCACCCCAGCACCGGGTTGGCCACCAGGGTGGTCGCCCAGAGGGCGCGGATCTGCCGGAACAGCGGTTGCTCCGGGTCGGCGAACACGTAGTGCAGGTAGGCCGGGCCGAGCGCGGCCAGCGCGGCCACCAGCGCCGGGTAGATCCGGTCGGTGTCGCCGTCCTCGATCCCGTTGACGGTGACGCCGGGGGAGATCCGCACCCCCACCCGCTCGGGGCCGATCGCCGCCGCGACGGCCCGGACCACCTCGACCACGAACCGGATCCGGTGGGTCACCGGGCCGCCGTACGCGTCGGTGCGGTGGTTGGTGCCCTGCGCCAGGAACTGGTGCAGCAGGTGGCCGTTGGCGGCGTGCACCTCCACCCCGGCGAAGCCCGCGTCCACCGCGTTGCGGGCGGCGGCCGCGAAGTCGGCCACGGTGGAGGCGATCTCCTCGACCGTCAACTCGTTTGGCACCACGGCCTCCTGGTGCCCGCTGGGGGTGACGATGGTCTCCGGGAGAGGGATCGGCGAGGGGGCGACCGGCGTCAGACCGCTGGTGTCGGGGTGGCCGACCCGCCCGCCGTGCTGGAGCTGAAGGAACATCCGGCCGCCCGCCGCGTGCACCGCCTCGGTGACCCGTCGCCAGCCGGCCACCTGGGCCGGGCTGTGGATCGCGGTGATGTTGGGGTACGTCTGGCCCACCGGGCTCGGGGTGGCTGCCTCGGCGATGATCAGTCCGGCGGAGGCCCGCTGGGCGTAGTGCGTGACCATCATCGGCAGCGGGACGCCGTCGGCCGTCGCGCGGTTGCGGGTCATCGGTGCCATCACCAGCCGGTTGGGCAGGTCGAGGGGGCCTAGGCGGGCGGGTTCGAAGAGGCGGGACTGCGCCGGTGCGTTCGTCATGCCGGTACGGTAGGAGTTGACATCGGTGTCAGGTTCAAGTCCGGCGGACGGTGAGCGGGTGGGGCATGCGAATCGGTGAACTGGCACGGGACACCGGGGTGAGCGAGCGCTCGCTCCGCTACTACGAGAGCCAGGGCCTGCTCCGGTCCGAGCGCACCCCGGGCGGCCAACGCGCTTACGGCGACTGGGCGGTGGACCGGGTGATCCGGATCCAGGCCCTCTACGCGGCCGGGCTGAACAGCCGGAAGATCGCCCAACTGCTGCCCTGCATGCGGGACACGGACGGCGGTCCGAACGAACGGGCCACCCCGCAGTTGGTCGACGACCTCGGCGTGGAACGCGACCGGATCAACCGTCTGATCGCCGACCTGGTCCGCTCGCGGGACGTCCTGGACGAGGCCATCGAGAGCGCCTCGGTGGTGCTCGAAGCGGACTGACCGGGTCGCGCCGGTCCGGCTGCGGGCGCTGCGGCGGGACGGTCTGCCCGCCTGGCTGCCGGGTCAGGCGGGGCGGCGGGTGGTGAGACCACCGGCGAGGCCGGTGAGGCCGGCCGTCATGCGCGGGCCGCGGCGGGGCCGGGGCGGCCGGTGCTCGTGCCGGGGGAGGGTGACCAGGCGGTCGGCCTCGTGGCCGGAGACGCGCAGCGGGGCGCCGGAGCCGTCGTCCGTCTCGGTGTACAGACCGGCGAGGGTGGTGGCGAGGAAGGCGTAGTCGCTCATCGGGAGATCCTCTCGTTGTGGTGCCTCCAGCCTGACCGGTCGTCATGTCGGGGGATTTGCCGCCGGGTCTCCGGCGTGTGCCGACCGGTGGCGGGCGGGTTAAACCTCGGTGTCGCCGACTGCCCTGTGTTACCGGGGAATCGACCGACCCCGCGCCGCGTTGCCAACGATCATGACCGACAACGCGCCCGAGGTGCTCCGTTACGCCGCCTTCACCGCCGACCCGGCCGGTGGCAACCCCGCCGGGGTGGTGCTCGACGCCACCGGGCTCGACGCCGCCGCCCAGCTCGCCATCGCGGCCGGGCTCGGCTACTCCGAGACCGCCTTCCTCACCCGGGGCTCGTCCGACCGCAGCTTCGCGGTCCGCTACTTCAGCCCGCTGGCGGAGGTCCCGTTCTGCGGGCACGCCACCGTGGCCGCCGCCGTCGCGCTGGCCGACCGGATCGGCCCCGGCGAGCTGCTGTTCGAGACCGCGGCCGGCTCCGTCCCGGTCTCGGTCACGGCCGGGCCGGACGCCCTGGAGGCGACCCTGACCAGCGTCGAGCCGCACGTCCTGCCCGTTCCGGCGGCCGACGTGGCGGAGGCCCTCGCCCTGCTCGGCTGGTCGGCCACCGACCTGGACGCCACCCTGCCGCCCCGGATCGCGTACGCCGGCGCCCGCCACCTGGTCCTCGCCGCCGTCACCCGCGCGCGGCTGGCCGACCTGGCGTACGACTTCGACGGCCTGACCCGCTTCATGACCGACCGTGACCTGGTCACCCTCCAACTGGTCTGGCGCGAGTCCGACACCGTCTTCCACGTCCGCGACCCCTTCCCGGTCGGCGGCGTGGTCGAGGACCCGGCCACCGGCGCCGCAGCCGCCGCCTTCGGTGCCTACCTCCGCGACCTCGGCGCCACCACCCCCGACGCCGTCCTGACCCTCCACCAGGGCCACGACCTCGGCCGCCCCGGCCGCCTCCGCGTCGAGCTCCGCACCGGCGACCCGCGCATCCGCGTCAGCGGGGCGGCGGTCCCGATCCCGGCTGCGGGGTAGCGGTAGCCGCACGCTTGGAAAGCGAGTTGGGGGCAACCCCTCACGAGTTCGAATCTCGTATCCTCCGCCTCTGCCAGCCATGGCAGCACGAAGGCCCCGACCGGGAAACCGGCCGGGGCCTTCGGCGTTCCCCGGCCGCAGCTGCCGGGATCCACCGGCGAACGGCCGCCTGCACGACTTGTCGTCTTGGATGGTCCTACGACCCGCCCCCGTGCCTGCCCTCGCTCACGGGCGCGAGAGCAGGCCCCGATCAGTGGCAGCAGGGAGGCATGGAGCCACCGATGCTCGCCATCGCACAGTCACGGTCCGCCGTCAGTCACTGACAGCGGGCGCGAAGTAGTCCCGGAGCATGACGGTGGTCCACTCGGCCTGGCGCTGCTCTCCGCGAGGACCCATCTCACCGAACCACGGTTTCACGTCCAGGACCGGCGTGCCGTCGACAGCGTCGAGGTCCTCGACGTGGAGGTCCAGGCCGTCGACCTTGAGCAGCCGGCAGCGTGAGACCCCGAGCCAGTTGAGGCGTCGCATGTTGCGGTGCCCGAAGATCCCGACCTCCGGCCAGTCCGGGTTCTCCCGGGGCCGGCGGGCGCCGAGGTTCAGGTCGGTCGGGTCGGTGAGGTGGAAACGGAAGACGATCTCAAGGTGCGAGAAGTCCTCAAGCCCCTTGGTCGCATCGGCGGTGAAGAGGGATCCGTCCAGCCGGATGATCGCCCGGGTGCCGCCCCAGAAGTCGTCTGTCGGTTCGATCCGGCCGCCGACCACGTGGCCGAGGGCCTCGACCTCGAACGTCTCACGGTCTGCCATCAGTGACTCCTCATCAGGCTGTTTCGGACAGGTATGCGGCAGCGCGCGCGTCGATCTCACTGATAGCGGCAGTACCGCGCCGTCGGTAGGGGGAGAGCAGGGTGCGCATGTCGGCGGCGGCCTGGCGGGTGCGGCCGGACCGAACGCCGTCCATGGCGTCGAGCGCCTGCGACCACGTGGCACAGGCTCTGTCGATGTTGTTCATCTGCGCGTACACGGAGCCGAGGTATCCCAGCGTCACCGCATGGGTGCGGGTGAACTTCGTCGCCTTGCGGGTGCGGACGCTGTGGTGGAACTCGCGCACCGAGCCGTCGAGATCTCCTATGTCGCGCAGGGCGCACGCGGTCTCGTGGGCCAGGCTGGCCTCGCCGAAGAAGAACACCCGGTCCGGCTCGGCGATGTCGTCGCTCGCGGCGGACAGGTCGTCCTCGGCGCGCAGCAGCGCCTTGGCGGCGGCGTTCTTACGGCCGGCGGCGGCCAGGCTCCGGGCGTGGACGACTCCGAGGAGGGCCCGCTCTCTTGGGGAGGCGAGTGCGTACCGGTCGCCGTCCACGGAAGCCGCGGCGAGGCTGAGAGCCTGCTGATGGTGTCCGAGGTCGATGGCCTGGTGCGCCATCGCCCGCAGAACGTGAGCGGCCATCGGCGGATCGCCGGCCTCGGCCGCGAGTTTCACCGCCTCGGTGAAGTACCGCTGCGCTGTCGCATGCTGGCCACCGTCGAACGCCATCCAACCCGCCAGGTAGGCGAGTTCGCTGGCTGCCGAGAAGAGATCACGGCGAACATGCTCGTCCGTGAACCTCCCTCGCAGGTAGGCGGTGACGTCGGTCGCCAGGTACTGCACCACGGACGTCCAGGCGTGGCCACCGCCTCGCCGCTGGTCCACTTGGGAGAACAGGGTGGTCATGTCACGGACGGCTGCCAGGTCGCCAGGGCCGACCCGCCGGGTTGCGGCAGAACTGCGCGCACTGCCCCGCTCGGCCATGCGCTGCCACCAGTCTTCGCCGGGCAAGGAGAGTGCGGCCACGGAGTAGACCGCCACCCCCAGGGCCCGCCTGCGTTCCACGTCCACGTCGGTTCTCCCGAGTTCGGCCAGCGCGCTCAGCGTATCGGCGTCCCAGTCGGGTCTTTGGGGTGTGGGCGCGATCAGGCCGATCTCGTCCAGTGTCACGACCCGTCCGCCGAGCGCGCGGCCCAACGCCTCGGCCAGGAAGGCACCGACGTTCCCGGCCGGCTGACCACCGTTCTTCCAGTGCGTGATGCTCGACTTGTTGGTCTCCAGGAGCTCGTCATGCTCGGCCGCCACACGCCTGACCAGGCGGGCGATCGCGTCGCCGGAGAGCTTGGTCTCGTCGATGACCTTCCGCAGCCACTCGTTGGGTTCCCTCGTCGGCGCCAAAGCGCACCTCCATGACGGGCCATTAAACCGCTTAAACCACATAGCGTGCCCAACACGGTACTCCCAGTAGTGATTAGGCGGTTCACTGGCTGCATGCCGCTCCGCACGGTGGAGCCGATTCGTGTCCGGAATCCCTGCGGAGCGGCGGCCTGCGGCGGCTCCATGCATCCGGCATCGAGAACCGCCCCGCCAACTCACGACCCCGGAGACGCTGATGACGACTGCCGACCGCGCACCGCACCCGTGGAGCCTCAACATCGCCTCCACCCTCGTGGACCCCAACCGACCGATCCCGCACCGGTCCACGAGTCCGACGCAGGAGAGCGCCGCCGAGACCGGCAATCGCATGCTGCTGGACACGCACCGCAGCAAGGACGGGCTGTGCGTCCGGTGCGAGAGCCCCTGGCCCTGCGACGTGACCAGGAGCATCCGCTTCGGAAGCATCACGTGAACAGTGCCGTGTTCCATGTCCAGGCCGGCGGCCGGACCGTCATCTTCGTCCCGAACAGGGAGCGCGCCCGCCGACGCGCCCCCTGGTCCTGCGTCAGCTCGCTGCCGATCGTCACCGCCACAAGCGGCACCGGGAGTCGGCGGCGTGAGCGCTGAGAACTCCCCGGACTTCAAGCTCCCCGAGGACCGCCACCAGGGTCTGTTCATCCGCACGTTCAGGCTCGCGGCCGACGGCACCCGGTACGACCTCCGGTGTCGTCACCGTGGAGTCGGAACCCGACGCCTACGCCTACCACCCCTCGGCCACCTGGCCGGCCTGCCGCTGCCCGCAGCACCGCGACAACTGACACGACCATCGCCAGCAGGCTGCCGCGCGTCTGCGGCGCCACGCATCCCGTGTGTGAGAGGAAGAACTTCTTGTCCCTCGAACAGCTCTCAGGAAAGACCGTCCTGGTCACTGGCGCCGGCGGCCTCATCGGCAGCCGCATCACGTCCCAGCTCCGCCGGCTCGGCGCGCGCCCCATCTCGGTGTGCAAGCTCGACGCCTACCCGCACGAGGTGTATCGCGAGCGGTTCGGCATCGACACCGCCGACCCGGACTTCATCGTCGGCGACATCGCCGAGCCGGACCTGATGCGCAAGGTGATCTCCGGCTGCGACTACGTGATCCACGCCGCCGCCCTGGCCGACGTGGCCGCCTGCACCCGTCGGCCGCTGGACGCCATCGACACCAACATCACCGGCACCCAGCGCGTCCTGGACGCCGTCGCCGCCTCGGACCGGGTGCGCAGGATGGTGTTCGTCTCCTCCGCCAGCGTCTACGGCAACGGCAGCCCGCAGTTCGTGGAGAGCGCAGCGGTCCAGCCGGTGTCGGTGTACGGCAACAGCAAGGCTTGGGGCGAGTACCAGACCGCCGCCGTGCTCGGCGACGCCGGCATCTCGTACGCCGTGGTGCGGTACTTCTCGGTCTACGGCGAGCCGCAGGTCGTCAAGGAGCGCAGCCACTCCTGGGTGGTCGCCTGGTTCGCCATGCGGGCCGCGCTCGGCCTGCCGCTGCACCTCAACGGCGGCGGCCACCAGATCCGTGACATGGTCCACGTGGACGACATCGCCACCGGCACGCTGTGGTCGCTGGTCGCGCCCGGCGCGCGCAACGAGACCATCAACATCGGCACCGGGACTGGCACTTCGATCCGGCAAATCGCCGAGCTCGTCCGCAGCCACTACCCGGACGCCGCCTTGGTCGAGACGCCCATGCCGCCCGGCGACCCCGAGGGCGGTTACGCCTCCGTCGAGCGGATGGAGGACCTGCTGGGGTGGCGGCCGAGTATCGCGATGGCGGAAGGCATCGCCCGCTATGTGACCTGGCTGAAGGCCACCCCGGAGGCCATTCCCAACTGGATGCGCCAGGCGGCAGCGGCCTAGATGATCGGCGGCCGGCCCAGCCGAGTCATGGTCCACACCGTGCGCCAGCGCATCGGCTTGCGTCGGCCGCACGGTGTGCGCCAGCCCTCGGCGAAGCCCGCGAACCACGCCTTCAGCCCGGTCGCGTCCCGGGTCCGGGCAACGGTGAGCGCTACCCACACCCCGAGGTAGACCGGCACCAGCAGAAGAGGCAGGTGCCGGCGCGCCAAGTACACCCGGTTGCGGGCGTTCACCCGGTAGAAGAAGGAGTGCCGGGTCGGGCTGGTACGCGGGTGCTGAAGCAGCAGCTCGGGGACGTACAGCACCCGCCACCCGGCATCCAGCGCCCGCCAGGCCATGTCGGTCTCCTCGTGCGCGAAGAAGAAGGTGTCCGGCCAGTCCCCGACCTGCTCCAGCATCTTCGAGGACAGGGCGTGGCCGCCGCCGAGGAAGCCGGTCACCTCACCGCCACGCATCGGATCTCCGGCCCGCAGGCGGGGGACGTGGCGCCGCTGGGTGACGCCGGTCTCGTCCGCGATCCGGAAACCGACGATCCCCAGCCCGGGGTCGCCTTCGTACAGGGCGGCGATCCGCGCGAGGACGTCGTCGGCGACCAGCAGGCCGTCGTCGTCCAGATCGATCACGACGTCCACGTCCCGCAGGTGGTCCAGGGCGACGTTCCGGCCGCCGGTCACTCCGAGGTTGTCCGCGAGCTCCACGCTCTCCACCCACGACGGCAGTTCCGGCAGCGCGCACCCGTTGCCGACCACCACGACCTTCGCGGCCTTGACCGTCTGCATCTCCACCGAGGCCAGCAGCTCGGCCAGCTCCTTCGGCCGCGTGCCCATGGTCAGGATCGCCACGCCCAGCTTGACGCCCACCGAACCTCTTCCCTTCGAGGAACCAGAGATGACCTCACGAACGCCGAAGTCGGGTGCCGTGTCGCTCCGAGAACTCGCCGAGAGCCGGAGCCTTCCCGCCCATCAGGTCATGGACCAGGACACACTCACCTGGATCGCTGGAAACCGGCCCGAAGCCTCAGCTGCGCCGCCCACCCTGCCACATCCGCCGCTCATGCTGGTACCGGACGTCACCTGGTTCGCGCAGCCCCAGCTCGTCGACTCCATCCACGGCATCCGGCACAACGCCCGCGTCTCCCTGCTCGCCGGACTGCTCGCCCAGGAATACGGGCTCGACCGCGATCACACCGCAGCCCTGTGCGCAGCCGCAGCAGTCCACGACTGCCGGCGGCGCGACGACCGCGACGATCCCGGGCACGGCCGACGGGCAGCGTCCTGGTTCACCCGCAACCAGCACGCCCTAACCCTCATGCTCGGCCGAGAACTCCCTCCCGACCTCTCCCAGCAGGCATCCGCCGCGATCGGCCTCCACGACGTCCCGTACGCAGGCTTCACCCCGCAGCAGAACCTCGCCTACCGCCGGGCGCCCCATCTGATCGACGTGCTCAAGGCAGCCGACTGCCTGGACCGCTACCGGCTCCCCCTCACCCGCTGGTGGCCCGACCCCTCCCACCTGCGCATCGTCATCCCCGCCTGGCTCCACCCCGTCGCCTTCGACCTGGTCATCCGAAGCGAACAGGCCCGGCTCAACGGCGCAACCAACCGCGGGGCACTCATCCACGCCAGCCAAATCCTCAACCCCGCGCAATAGGAGGTCATCCATGCACAGCGAGTGGGACAACGCCCACACCGACCACACCAGCAGCGCCACCCGCCCCGGCCCGGCCGGCCTTGCCGAGACCGAAGCCGACTGGCGCCACCACCTCGAACACGAGACGCCCAACGGCTGGCTGCTGAGCGGCAACTCCATGACCAAGACGCTGGCCGCCGGACGCCCCATCCACCTGATGCACACGACCGTGGCCCTGGACGCGATCCGCGCCAGCGGACACCTCTACGCCTCCACCGGCTGCCTGGTCGCGGCCCTCTACTGCGCGCCCCTCACCCCCGAGCCCGCCGGCCTGCGCCCTCACAACTTGGGCGCCTACCTGCTGGAGACCAAGAAGCACACCCGCACCCTGGTCTTCGAGATCACCCCCGACGCTCCCGTGCCGCCGAAGGGAGTCGACTACCTCCGGCTGGGAGCCATCCACCTGCGCACCTACCTCACCCACCGCAGCTTCCTCACCGAGCCCGAAGACGCCCAGCTCCGCCGAGCAGTGCTGGACCGGATCCGTGCGGCGGCGCCTTTCCTCGACACCCTCCTCGCCAACGCTGCCGGGAAGCAGACGCCGGAAGCCGAGTTCATCGACCAGCTCGCCGCCGCCGTGCCGGCCTTCCCGTTCCTCGGCTACCTCTACTTCGAGGTGCTGTCCGAGTACCTGATGCTCAACTCCACGACCCCCGAGACCAAGGCGTACGCCCAGATCGGAGAGATGAACAATCGCCTCTACAAGCGGCTGGCGTTCTCCGCGGTCCAGGGAATGGACCAGCTGTTCGACCTGTCCCGCTTCAACCCGGGACACGACCGCCTCCTCCAGCCCGTCGGGCGGATCGAGGCCGGCCTGACACCCGGGGTAGCCCGCTTCACCAGGCGGCGCCTGTCACACCTGTTCGCGAGCGTGGCGCTCGCGCCCAGCCAGGACGCGGCGTCCTTCACCTTCCGCAGCTCGGACTTCGACACCCTCACCGCGACCGCGCCACACCTGCTGGGGCAGCTCATCTTCCGCGAGATGCGCATCATCGACCGCTACCCGCAGCTCTACCTCGCCTTCGAGCAGGCCAAGGCCCTTGAGGCATGGGCCTACTGGAACACCGAAGGCATCCCAACGCCGTTCAACGGCACGATCCCGAAGGGAGAGATCGGCATCAACACGGCCTACCCGCGATCCGCCTGCACGGCATGGACAGCGGAGACCTGCGAACGCGGCCTGCTGCACCCGGTCGACCAGCTCGACCTGACCTTCCTCCCCCGCCTCGCCGAGCTGTCCATGACCGCCATGCGGAGGGACCAGACAGGGAAGGCCGCAGGACACCTGCGCCAGAATGCATCGAACTGAGTCCGGCGACGGTCTCGGCACCGATGTCGTAGGCCAAAGCAGGCTGCAGGCTCTCCGGCCCGACACGGCTGGAGGAGAGGTCGCTCGACCCGCCGTTCTGCCGACAGAGCGAAGCGGGCACGGGACTGCCGGATCGGCCGCAGGCCGGTGCCTTGATTGGCCTTTCCAAGCCTCAGAGCCCTAGCTTTCGCCGAGCCTTTCGCATCTCCTTTGAGAATGCGCGCACAACAGCATCATCCGCAGTCACCTCCAAAGTGAGGCTGATCTTGATATGCGGATCCGGGAGCGCGAGAAGCTCCGGGACTCGCGAAATCTCGGCAACCACCCTCTCGATGAAGGTTCTGATGTCCGAGGCCGGCTGAGCAGCCATGAGAGCAGCTAGATCTGCTGCGCCCCTCAGGGCATCCGGATACACCTCCCCTCGAATCTCACTGGCCCAGTCGAGCATCTCTTCATAAGCGGAAGAGATACGCTCCGCCAAGTGAATGATGAGATCGGAATTTCCAGGAATTCCAGGAGGGCCGAATGCTTCCTCTTGAATGTCAGCCGGGAAAACCAGCATCATGCGACCAACGATGCCCTCCATGTCACCTAGGGCTCCAGTTAGCCTACGACTCGCCGATGCCTCATCGTGGTAAACACCACCTCTGCGACCATAGCCGGTTCGAAAGTCTCGCCATTTAGGCTCAAGGCGCCGCTTCCCTTGTTGCAAGGCACTCGCGAACAGCAGGTATTCCCACGCAGGCGGGGCTTGAGAGATGAGCGCCCGCTGCTCTGCAGCATCCCGGGGCACCCAGCTCACCAAAGGCTCCGGCTCGTCCTCAGCTGGCGATAGCAACTCGATCATCTGAGCCATCTCATCGAGCCTACCCAATATGTCATTACCCATCAGGTTCGGGAAGAGCTCTCTCACGCTTGTGAATCGCTGAAGAACCTCGGCGAAATAGCCCGGCCCGCACCAACTCACGTCAATTCCGGCCCGAAGTCCGGCGGAATAAACCTCCGCCGCAATCCCTTCAGGAATTGGATAGTTCGACATGAATGTCCACTGTAGAACTTCCCAATCGCCTTGATCTCGAAGGGCGATAGCCTTCTTCAGGTCGCCCATCATTTTGCCGCGCATTTCACTATCAAGGCCCCTGTTTTGAATCCGCTTAAAACAATGCGCGGCAAACATGCGCTTTTCGGATTTCAGATAGCCGTCATTTCCCCGATCAGCCCTATCGTCATCAATCGGCAGAAAGTCGGCGCCGTACTCTGCCTGCAAGACGGCATTGCATAGCCGCGTAAAATCTTGCGGCGCCGTTATCAGTTCTATCTGAGCCTGAAGGTTCACAGCGTCTAGGATAGGCTGACGCCGTCGTAAAATCACCACGGTTGCAGTTTTGGTGCGTTCACCCCCTATATGGCAGCACCCACAGCATGGCGAGAGGGCCGTTCCCCCGCAGGTCAGAACGCCCGCAAAGGCCCCCCGAACACCCAGAGGGACAGCCGGAAAGCGTGTGAGGGCAAACCCCACACGGGTTCGAATCTCGTATCCTCCGCCTTGCGGGGGCTCCGACCTGTTCAGATCGGATCCCTCGCTGTCTTTCGCCATCCTGGCGGTTGGAGGAGGCCAGCCTCCCAATGCTGGTGTGGCCGTCGGGCCACTCGAGAGGCACGATGGACGTATGAACGGCGACGCCGGGGTCCCGTCCTCAGCACCCGCGACCCAGAAGCGGCGAAACGCGGTGCTACATCTCTACGACAGCCCGTTGACCAGGGACTGGGCGTTCTGGATGACCATCGGCTGGGGGGCACTTGCAGCCGCCTCCATCTCCACCAGCAAGGATCACCGCGGCCTGCCCGCGTGGCTGGACACGTTACTGGCCACGATCTTCTTCATGGCTTTCTTCGGCCTGTTCCCTGCGTGGGTCCGGCTGGTAGTTAGACGGCGACGGGGGCAGAAGGTTCATCAGGAACCCGCTGCGCCTGCGTCCTCTCGGCGTGGCCTCACGCCTTGGGGGCCGCCCTCGGCAGCATCCGCCGCCGGCCCACGCCAGCCTCCCGTGCCGATGCAACCAACCCCGGAGGTCAAGGCTCCAGGGCCATTGCGTGTTCGGGATTGGTCCGGTTCGCCGGTCTCGTGTATGACGTGACGTCATGTCCCGTTATGGGGCGGGATGTTCCCAGGGAAGTAGTGCAGGCACGGCGCCGGTGATCATGTGGTTGTCGAGACCCATGAGAACCGAGCGAGACCGTGCCTGCCCGAACATCATCGCCCATGCCCGCCG